>JBAVWI010000227.1:0-8421 GCA_049697735.1 Solirubrobacteraceae bacterium | reverse complement strand
CTCGAGGTCGGCGTCGGCAAAGACGATGTTGGGGGACTTGCCCCCCAGCTCGAGGGTGACGCGCTTGATCGTGGTGGCGGCGCCGGCGGCGATCGAGCGCCCGACCTCGGTCGAGCCCGTGAAGGCGATCTTGGCCACGTCAGGGTGCTCGACCAGGCGCCGGCCGCACTCGCTGCCCGGGCCCGCGACGACGTTGACAACGCCTTCGGGCAGCCCCGCCTCCAGTGCCAGCTCGGCGAAGCGCAGAGCGCTCAGGGGGGTCAGCTCGGCGGGCTTGAGCACGACCGTGTTGCCGCCCGCCAGGGCCGGCCCGAGCTTCCAGCCGGCGATCACGAGCGGGAAGTTCCAGGGCACGATCAGCCCCACGACGCCGAGCGGCTCGCGCACAGTCCAGGCCTGACCTCCGCTGACCGGGATCGAGTCGCCGAGCAGGCGCTCGGGACCACCTGCGTAGTAGTGGATCGTCTCGGCCACCATGTCCATCTCAGCGCGCGCGTCGCCGATCGGCTTGCCGGCGTTGCGGGCCTCGAGCCGGGCCAGTTCCTCGCCATGGTCAGCGATGGTTTCGGCCAGCCGGCGCAGGAGTACCGCCCGATCGCCGGGGGCCACCGCGCGCCAGGCTGGGAACGCCGCCTTGGCCCGGGCCACGGCCCGGTCGACGTCGTCGGCCCCTGCGCGCGGGATCTCCTGCAGCACCGACTCGGTGGCGGGCTCGATCACGGTCAGCGTGCTGCCCATGGCGGCTATAGGTCGGAGGCAGCGGCCGGCGCCGTGCCGGCCACCGTGACGCCGTCGTCGGCGAACTCAATCGTCTGCACCGGGCCGGTGAACGTGCGCTTGGCCGAGACCAGGTACCAGATGGTCACCGCGAGCATGATGGCAATGGTGACGATCGGAGCGTAGTTGACCAGGTTCCAGGTGAAGCCGGTCTTGAAGTACACCCCGCCCGGATTGTTGACCGGCAGGCAGAAGATGATCACGCACAGTCCGACCCAGGTAAACGCGATCGGGTTAAGCCACCGGTAGTGGCGCCCCAGGGTCCAGGGTCCAGGGCTGAAGCGGTCCTTCAGCCGCCAGCGCAGGAACACGGGGATCGTGTAGGCGATGTAGAGGCCGATGACGGCGATCGAGGTGACGGCGAAGAAGGCCACCGGGGTGCCCGCAGCGTTGGGGAAGTACGCCGGAATGGTGATGATGAGCGCCATCAGGCACACGAACAGCACCGCGTAGGTAGGCGTGCCGTTGGAGCCCACCCGGCGCCACAGGTTGTGGCCGGGGATGGCACCGTCGCGCGAGAAGGCGAAGGTCATGCGCGAGGCGCTGGTCACGCAGGCCATGCCGCAGAACAGCTGACCGATGGTGGAGATCAGGATGACTGCCTTGGCCGCCGACGAGCTGAGCGCGCTGGTGATGATGGCCAGCGCGGGGAAGCCGGCTGTCGAGATCGTCTTGACGTCCTTCTGCTGGACGGCGAAGGTCAGGGCCAGCAGCAGGACCCAGCCGATAAGCGCCGAGTAGGCAACCGATCGCCACACTCCGCGGGCGGCCGATACCGAGGCACCGTGCGTCTCCTCCGAGACGTGGGCCGAGGCGTCGTAACCGGTGATGGTGTACATCGTCAGCAGGAACCCGAGCGGCAGCACGTAGAACCAGTACATGCTGTGGTTGAACTGGCCGAAGGCGCGTCCGGTGAACACATAGGAGAGGCTC
Source organism: Solirubrobacteraceae bacterium (assembly GCA_049697735.1). Lineage (GTDB taxonomy): Bacteria > Actinomycetota > Thermoleophilia > Solirubrobacterales > Solirubrobacteraceae > Palsa-465. The sequence goes on along the minus strand of JBAVWI010000227.1, from coordinate 6,711 downwards.
GCGTGGTGGCTCGGCACCGCGACCAGCAGGATCACGATGACTGCCACACCCGCTACGTGCCACCAGACGGAGATGCCGTTGAAGATCGAAACCAGGTGGCCGGAGAAGATGTTGATGAGGCCGTGGATGAGCAGGATGACCGCGAACAGGGCGAAGACCACGTGCGCGTTGTAGTGCAGGTTGGTCGAGGTGAAGTCGAAGATGAAATGCAGGCCGTAGAGGCTGAGCAGGAACTGCAGGAAGCTGGCCGCAGCGAAGTCGACCGAGGCCACCACGGCGACAAGACCGATCAGGTTGAACCAGCCCGTGAACCAGCCCCAGCCTGGACCGCCCAGACGGGAGGCCCAGAAGTAGATCCCGCCGGCGGTGGGAAAGGCTGAGGCGAGCTCGGACATTGACACTGCCACGCACAGGATGAGCAGGCTGATGACCGGCCAGCCGATCGAGACTGCAACCGGGCCACCGTTGAGGAATGCCTGGCCGTAGCTGGTGAAGCAGCCGGCCAGCACAGAGATGATCGAGAACGAGATCGCGAAGTTGGAGAAGCTGCTCCACCCCCGCTTGAGCTCCTGCTTGTAGCCGAGCTCGGCTAGGCGTTGCTCGTCAGCGGACAGCGACTCAGCGGCAGTGCTCATACGGTCCCCTCGGTAAAAGGTCTGCAGATCCGTCCTTCAATCGCGGCAACGTATGTTGCCGCGGCCATGAAGTCAAGGGCCACAGGGCCGAATCTCCCTGCCATGCCCGGGCTCGGAGCCCGGGCCTCAGCGCGTCTGGGCGGCGTCGAGCGGCGGTAGTAGGCCGGCCAGGATGTGCTCGGTTCCCCGCACGTGCCCGGCCATCTCCCGCGCCGCTGCGGCGACGTCCCCGTGGCGAATGGCCGCGAGTAGCCGGCGGTGCTGGAGGTTGGAGGAATGAAGGACCTGGGGCGGGTGGGCGATCAGGGAGATCAGCCCGCTCATCGCGCCCTGGACCTCGGTCATCGTCGTCACCAGGCGCGGGCAGTCGGTGATTTCGGCGAGCCCGACGTGGAGGCGGATGTCGGCCTGGCGGTAGGCGGCGAAGTCCTCGAGCATTCCGTCGATGGCCACCGCGAGCTGATCGAGGGCGTCGAGCCGCTCGGGATGGGCCCGCTCGGCGGCCAGGGCCGCGATCCCCGTCTCGACCGCCAGTCGCTCGTCGCACAGCCCACGCCAGTGGGCGATCAGCTCTGCTGACGGGGGTGGCGCGGGGGGTAGCGGGTTGGCGACGAAGGTTCCGCCGCCCCGACCGCGCAGGGCGTGAAGGTGACCGCTCTGGCCCAGGGCCACCAGCGCCTGGCGCAGCGTCGAGCGGGCGATGCCCAGCCGGCTGCAGAGCTCGCGCTCGGCCGGCAGCCTCGTGCCCGGGGGCAGGAGGCCAAGTCGAATCGCGGTGCCCAGGCGGTCCACGGCCTCCTCGAAAGCGGTCTGGGAACGAACGGGGGCAAAGATCGTGTCCAGGGCGCTGGCCGCGGCCAGTGACGCGCGGACCTCAGTGGTCATCGTCATGGTTCGCTCGTGCTTCCCTCGCCTACAGTCGCTCGAAACCCCGCACGCGCTCCCAGTCGGTCACCGCGGACTCAAATGCGGCCAGCTCGACGTCGGCGGCGTGCACGTAGTGCGCGACGACCTCGTCGCCGAAGGCGGCGCGGGCCACGTCGCTGGTGGCGAACAGATCCCGGGCGTCGCGCAGCGTGCTCGGCAGGCGCGGCTTGTCGTCGGCCAGGTAGGCGTTGCCTGCGTAGGCGGGCTCGAGCTCGAGACCCTGCTCGACCCCGTGCAGGCCGGCGGCGATGATCGCGCTCAGCGCGAGGTAGGGGTTGAGATCCGCGCCCCCAGCCCGGTTCTCGAAGCGCAGGCCGCCGCCGTGGCCCACGACGCGCAGCGCGCAGGTGCGGTTATCGGTTGCCCACGCGACCGCCGTGGGGGCGAACGAGCCCGCCACGTAGCGCTTGTAGGAGTTGATGTTGGGGGCCGAGAACAGGGTCAGCTCCCGCAGGCAAGCGAGCTGACCGGCCAGGAATGAGTGAAACACCTTGGGGTCGCGCGCGAAGACCATGCCGTCGTCATCAGAGAGCGAGAAGTGGATGTGACACGAGCTGCCCTCGCGCTCGTTGAACTTGGCCATGAAACTGATCGCCATCTCCTCCTGCGCGGCGATTTCCTTGGCCCCGTTCTTGTAGATCGAGTGATCGTCGGCGGTGCGCAGGGCATCGGCGTAGCGGAAGTTGATCTCGTGCTGGCCGAGATTGCATTCGCCCTTGGAGTTCTCGACCTCCAGGCCAGCGTGCTCCATCGAGTTGCGGATGCGCCGGATCAGGGGCTCGACCCGGGCCGTGCCGAGCAGCGAGTAATCGACGTTGTAGAGGTTGGCCGGCTCGAGGTCACGGTAACCCTTGCTCCACGCCGACTCATAGCTGTCGCGGAACACGAGCAACTCGAGCTCGGTGGCGGCGTTCGTGCCCCAGCCGCGCTGCTTGAGACGCTCGAGCTGGCGGCGCAGAATCTGCCTCGGCGACGCCGCGACCGGCGTGCCGTCTGACCACGCGAGATCGCAGAGGACCATCGCCGTCCCCTCCTGCCAGGGCACCGGGCGCAACGTTGCCAGATCGGGCTGGAGTGAGAAGTCACCGTAGCCGCGCGCCCACGAGGCCATCTCATAGCCCTCGACGGGGTTCATCTCGACGTCCACTGCGAGCAGATAGTTGCACCCCTCGGCACCGTGCTCGGCCACCTCGTTGACGAAGTGTCGGGCGGTCAGCCGCTTGCCCTGGAGACGGCCCTGCATGTCGGTCAGGGCGAGCAGCACGGTGTCGATTTCATCCCCGTCGACCCTTGCTCGCAGATCATCGAGGTTCATCGCCGGGCGCTCCGTAGTGGCCGCACGGGCGGAAGGTATAGGAACTGAGCCTTAAGCGCTAGGTTTCCCGCGATGACCGAACCCGGGGACATCGTGGGCGAGCTCGAGGCTGAGCTCGGCCGCGTCGTCGGGGCCCCCGAGCCGTTGCACGGCGGGATCACCAATCGCAACTTCCGCGTTTGCTTCGGGACGCGTGAATCTGTCCTGCGCCTACCCGGTGCCAGCACGGGACTGCTTGGAATCGACCGCGAGGCCGAACGCCTGGCCACGGCCGAGGCGGCTCGGCTGGGCATCGCTCCCGCTCTGCTGGCGGCTGGGGACGGCTACCTGGTCACCGAGTTCATCGCCGGTCAGCCGATCGATTCCGATCAGCTGCGGGCTGCCCCCGAGTCGGCGGCGCGGGCCCTGCGCGCCTTTCACGACTCCCGGTTGCGGTTGCCGACGCGCTTCTGGGTGCCCGAGCTCCTGGCCGACTATGAACGGATCGTCACCGAGGCCGGCGGCTGGCTGCCCGACAGCTACCGCCCGACCCGCGAACTTGCCGCCCGCATCGCCGAGGTTCTCCCGCTCACCGATCCCGTCCCCTGCCACAACGATCTGCTCGGCGCCAATCTCCTGGCCCGCCCCAGCCGGGCGGGCGGGATCGAGTTGATGCTGGTGGACTGGGAATACGCGGGAAGCGGCCATCGGATGTTCGATCTCGGCAACCTGGCCGTCAACAACGAGTTTGACGCCGCCGCCGAGGACCGCCTGCTCGAGGCGTACTACACCCAGGCGCCAAGCCCTGGTCGCCGGGCGGCCCTGGCCCTCATGCGGATCATGTCCGACGCCCGCGAGGCCGCCTGGGGCGTGGTCCAGGGCGTCATCTCCGAGCTTGACTTTGACTTCGCGGAGTACGCTCGCCGGCACTTCGCTCGGCTCGAGCGCGCCGCCTCCGGATCGGCCCTTGAGAACTGGCTCCGGATCGCGTCCGCCGAGCCCCCGACCCCGGGACCTCAGGTCACGGCCTGATGGTTCGGCCCCGCGACCTCCCCGGCCGCGCCCGCGTGGTGATCATCGGCGGTGGCGTCGGTGGCGCCGCGATCGCCTACCACCTCGCCCAGCGCGGGGAGCGCGATGTGGTCGTGCTGGATCGCAACGAGCTCACCAGCGGCTCGACTTTTCACTCCGCCGGGCTGGTCGGTCAGCTGCGGGGCAGTGTGTCGCTGACGCGGATGATGATGGATTCGGTTGAGCTCTACCGCCGGCTCGACTGCGGCTGGGTGGAGTGCGGCGGCCTGCGGCTCGCGTGCACACCCGAACGCGAGCAGGAGGTCATGCGCCAGGTCGCCTGGGCCAAGACCTTCGGGCTGCCGCTCGAGCTCCTCTCGGCCCGCGAGGCCCAGGCGCTGTTTCCGCTCATGGTCACCGATGGCGTGCGCTGCGCCTCCTATCTGCCGACCGACGGTTACCTCGACCCCTCGCTGCTCACCTACGCGCTGATCGAAGGCGCCCGCGAAGCCGGGCACCAGATCTTCACCCATACTCGCGTGAGCGAGATCGCCGTCGACGACGGGCGCGTCACCGGGGTGCGGACGCAGTGGGGCGACATCGAGGCCGAAGTCGTAGTCAACGCCGGCGGCATGTTCGCCGCCGAGCTGGGGCGCATGGCCGGCGTCCGGGTCCCGGTTATCCCCTTCGCCCACGAGTACCTGGTCACCCAGCCGTTCCGCGATCGCGGGGTGGGCGGGGACATTGTCCATCTGCCGACCCTGCGTGACCCCGATCTGCTCATCTATTTTCGCGAGGAGGGCGCCGGCCTGGTCATGGGCGGCTACGAGCGGGCCAGCGCGCCGTGGGCACTTGACGAGCACCAGGTCGACCGGATCCCCCCCGATTTCAACGGCCGGCTGCTTGAGGAGGACTGGCCGCGCTTTGAGGAGATCGCCACCAACTCGGCCCGGCGGGTGCCGGCCATGGAGGACGTAAAGGTCACTCGCTTGATCAACGGGCCCGAGGCCTTCACGCCCGACAACGAGTTCTGCCTGGGCGAGACCGAGGTGCGGGGGCTCTTCGTCGCCGCCGGCTTCTGCGCGCACGGGCTGGCCGGCGCCGGGGGGATCGGCAAGGTGATGGCGGACTGGATCCTGGCCGGTGAGCCGCCCCTGGATGTCTGGGAGATGGACATCCGCCGCTTCGGCCCTCAATACCGCTCGCACGGCTACTCGCTGGCTCGTGCCCGCGAGGTCTATGAGACCTACTACGACATCCGTTACCCCGGGCACGAGCGTCAGGCGGGTCGACCGCTGCGCACCTCCAGTGCCTACCCGTGGCACCGTGAGCACGGAGCCGTGTTCGGCGAGAAGGCGGGGTGGGAGCGCGTGAACTGGTACGAGAGCAACGAGGCGGCCGGCGACGAGGGCCTCCGGCCGCGCGGATGGGCCGGCATGCACTGGTCCCCGGCGATCGGCGCCGAGGCGCTGGCGACCCGCGAGCGCGCCGGGCTGTTCGACGAGTCCTCGTTCGCCAAGCTCGAGGTCTCCGGGCCGGGCGCCGCCGCCTTGCTCGAACGCCTGTGTGACAACCATGTTGCTCGTGAGGTGGGCCGCATCACCTACACCCAGATGCTCAACCAGCGGGGCGGGATCGAGTGCGACTTCACAGTCACGCGCACGGGCGAGGAGCTGTTCTCGATCGTCACCGGGACCGCCTTCGGCCAGCACGACGCGGCCTGGATCCGCCGCCACCTCCCCGACGATGGCTCGGTGGCCGTGGCCGACGTGACCTCGCGCTGGGCGTGCTTCGCTCTCTGGGGTCCGCGGGCGCGCGACATCCTGGCGCCGTTGACGCCCGACCGGCTGGACTTCCCGTTTCTGTCCATGCGCGATCTCGCCGTCGGTGATATTCCGGTGCGGGCCCTGCGTGTCACTTTCGTGGGCGAGAGCGGGTGGGAGCTCTACTGTCCGACCGAGTACGGCGCCGGGCTCTGGCGGACGCTGTGGGAGGCCGGTCGCCCGCACGGCTTGACCGCCGCGGGGTACCGGGCGATCGATGCGCTGCGCCTGGAGAAGGGCTACCGGGTGTGGGCGGCCGACATCACCCCCGACGAGTCACCGCTCGAGGCCGGGCTGGGGTTCTGCGTGCGCGACGACAAGGACTTCATCGGCGCGAGTGCCCTGGGAGAGTCCGAGCGCCGGCTGCGCTGCCTGGTGCTCGACGATCCGCGTTCGGTCGTGCTCGGAAACGAGCCCGTGCGGGTCAGAGGCGAGATTCAGGGCCGGGTGACGAGCGGCGGCTATGGCTACGCCGTGCAGCGGTCGATCGCCTACGCCTACCTTCCCCGCGAGGTGGAGACCGGGGCTGAGGTGGAAATTGACATCTTCGGCCGCTGGGTCCACGGTGAGGTGGCCCGTGAGCCCCTGTTTGATCCCTCCGGCGAGCGGTTGCGTTAGCCCCTCCCGGAGCCCCGGGTAGGCAATCATGCGGCTGGCATGGTGACAAGCGGCGGCGATCCGGGTAGGATCGCGCGGACGTGACGTGGGGATTTTTGTGGCTGATGTTGGCGCTCAAGCTGCCGCTTGCGGCGCTGATCTACATCGTCTGGTGGGCGATCAAGCAGACGCCCGATGAGGCTGCGCCGTCTGATGACGACGGCGGCATCAAGCGCGCACCCCCGCACCCCCGCCGGCCGTTCCCACGCCACCCGCGCAGCGGGCCCCACGGTGACCCGGCGCCCCAGCCACCCGCTCGTGTCCGCACCACCCGCGCACGCGCCCGCACGCTCGGCCATTAGGCTCCGATTCCTGGCCGGGCCGCCTGGCAGCCGGGCGCCTGACAGCCGGCCCGCCTGACCTC
>JBAVWI010000226.1:0-1968 GCA_049697735.1 Solirubrobacteraceae bacterium | reverse complement strand
CCCAGGGGAGTGAGTTAAGGGCTATGCGCGCGGTCTCCAAAACCGCGAATCCGGGTTCGAATCCCGGCTCCCCTGCTCAGTGAACTCGCACACCGTCTACAGGACCTTCAACACCGAAGAACGCCGTGAGTTCATCCGCATCACGGAGGATGTGGCCGACGCGGTCCGGGGGGCGGGGATCGCCGAGGGCATGGCGATCGTCTGCGCGATGCATATCACCGCGGGCGTGTGGATCAACGACGACGAGCCCGGCCTGCAGGCCGACACACTCGAGTGGCTGGACAAGATTGCCCCGCCGAGCTGGCGCGAGCCCGCCAACGAGGTGGCCCGCGAGCTCTCGCCGGACCCGGGCGACTATCGCCACCATCGCGGCGGTGAGGACAACGGCGATGCCCACCTCAAGAATCTCCTCGTGCATCATCAGGTGATCGTTCCGGTCACCGACGGCCAGCTCGATCTCGGCCCCTGGCAGCAGATCTTCTACTGCGAGTTCGATGGCAGACGCCCCAAGCGCCTCGTGATCAAGGTTCTCGGCGAGTAGTCGAGGCAAGCGGCGGACGGGAATCGAACCCGCATCATCGCCTTGGAAGGGCGAGGCTCTACCGTTGAGCTACCACCGCGCGGACGAATCCACCTCGCAGGGCGGTTCGGCGTCGATGACAGTTTGCACAAACGACCTCGCATTTGTCGATCTCGTCTAAGACGCTCGGCCAGCTGCGATCTCGAACGCCAGCCGAGATGTTGAACAGTTTGTCGCCCAGGTGGTCGAACTCAAGGACCAGCGGATCGGTTTCACCGCAGTCCGAGCATGGATGGAGGGCGAAGAACGCCAACACGTGCGCTGCCCGCTCAAGTCAGACCCGTTTCTTGCGCTCGCCCGCGTTCGCTATGTAACGGTCCCGATTCTCGGCGTAGTGCTCGTGCTTGTAGTCGGAGCGGCAGGGGCGGCAATAGTTGTCGCGCTGCCCTTTCACTTTTCTGCGCCACGCGAATTGGTCAAGCGGCTTCATTTGGCCGCAACGTCCACATCTTCGGAGAGGGCCGTCGCGGAGCACGAACACATGTTCGCATTTAGGCCGGACGCTACGCCCTTACTTGTTGAGGCGAGAAGGCGTCCGACCCGGGGCGACGTTGCGACGTAGAATCGATTGCGACCACGGGGAGTGGCGCAGTCTGGTAGCGCACCCGGCTGGGGGCCGGGCGGTCGCAGGTTCAAATCCTGTCTCCCCGACTCAGTAGCGCGCTAGCGCTCAGTGCGCGCGGCTCGAGGCCGCGGCGCCCTGACGCGGGTGAGAATGTCAGTCGTGTCGTGCGGCAGCGCGGGTCAGGTGCGGGCGACGATGCTGTGGGCCGCCTTGTCGTGCCACGCCCGGCGGGCGACAATGGGGAAGCTGCGGGCGCTGGTGCGGCTTGGGGATCAGTCGAGTAGCTGGGCGGCGTAGCCGCGTGAGACAAGGCGGTCGTCGGAGATCGCAAAGGCAGCGCGAAGCTCTTCGATCACAGCCTGCTCTCGCGTTAAGTCAGACTGAGGCGCTGCCACGGTTTCCAACTCGATGAACGTGCCCAGTCCGTCGACTTCGTCGAGATGAATACGGGCGTCGCGCCATATGTGCAGGCTCGGCGCTTGGCGATGACGACGCTGACGCCAAGCGCTGCCTGCAACGCGGCGCGTAGTTGCGGCCCGTCCTCAATCCCGACGATGCGGTACCGGCTCTCTCGCTGCTGGGGCTCGTCCTCTCGCTCAAACTGGATCAGATGAGCGCTGCCAGGACTCTCCTCGCGCAGCTTTAGACCACCGCTCGTCACGTTGAAGTAGGTGTCGCGCTGCTGGATCGTGCCGTGATCCTCGGCGCCAAGCTTCCGGCATGCTTTCAATGACCGGTTGGGGTCATCGTCTCGCGCTTTCAGCTCGACATTGCGGCGTGGGTCGAGGAGTGCCGGCAGCACAAGGTCACGCTACCAACAGCC
>JBAVWI010000225.1:0-2212 GCA_049697735.1 Solirubrobacteraceae bacterium | reverse complement strand
ACGCGGCCTACGCGGCGGCCCAGAAGTTCGAGCAGAAGCGGGGATACACGCTGCTGAACAAGACGCCGTTCTTTGACGCCGATGCGATGGCCACCCTGAAGCCGTTCGCGCAGAAGAACCACCTCGTGACGCTCGGGGACCTCAAGAAGCTGAAGTCGTTCTCGCTTGGCGCGCCGCCCGAGAACAAGACCCGCTACGAGGGTCTGGTCGGTATGCGGGAGGCCTACGGGATCACCAACGTCCAGTTCGTTCCCCTGACGATCGGGCTCCAGTACTCGGCCCTCGACAAGGGCAGTGTCGACACGGCCAACGTGTTCACCACCGACGGTCAGCTGGAGAGCGGGAAGTACGTGATCCTGACCGACACCAAGCACATCTACGGCTACCAGAATGTGGCTCCCGTGGTCTCCCAGAAGCTGCTGGCCACGGAAGGACCAGCGTTCGCCCAGACACTCAACGCGGTCAGCGCCAAGCTGACCACCCATGTCATGCAGCAGCTCAACGCCGCCGTCGACATCCAGAAGGTGGATCCGGCCACGGTGGCGAGCAAGTTCCTGCAGGCCAACGGACTGAAGTAAGCGCACCGGCGTGCTCGGGCACCGTTCCACGGTGGAAGGAGGCTGATCCAATGGCGGATCAGCCTCCCGCGCAGCGCCACCAGACGGAGGGAAATCCCACAGCGGCGGCGCTCGAGTTCCGCAACGTCAGCAAGCGCTATCCGGGCGGCGACCGACCCGTCCTCGTCGACCTCTCGTTCGAGGTCCCCGCGGGCGAAATCTGCGTGTTGGTCGGACCTTCGGGGTGCGGCAAAACCACCGCGATGCGGATGGTCAACCGCATGATCGACATCACCGAGGGCGACATCCTGCTCGATGGGGAAAGCGTTCGCAAGCGCGACCCGGCCGAGCTCCGGCGCCACATCGGCTATGTCATTCAGCAGATCGGCCTGTTTCCACATCTCTCGATCGGCGACAACATCGCCACCGTGCCCCGCCTGCTCGGCTGGGACCGCAAGCGGGTCGACGCCCGGGTGCAGGAGCTGCTCGAGCTGATCGGGCTGCCGGATGAGACGCGCGAACGCTATCCGGCCGAGGTTTCGGGTGGGCAGCGCCAGCGGGTGGGGGTCGCGCGCGCGCTGGCCGCCGATCCGCCCCTGATGCTGATGGATGAGCCATTCGGCGCCATCGACCCGATCACCCGTGAACGCCTCCAGAACGAATTCCTGCGCCTCCAGGAGGACATCCGCAAGACGATCGTCTTCGTCACCCACGACATCGACGAGGCGATCAAGATGGGCGACCGGATCGCGATCCTGCGCGAGGGCGGCGTGCTCGTCCAGTTCGACACCCCCGAGCGCATCCTCGCCGAGCCCGCCGACGACTTCGTGGCCCGGTTCGTCGGTCTTGACCGGGGCCTCAAGCGCCTGTCGCTGCACACGGTCAGTGACCTCTCGCTCGAGCCGGCCGAATCCCTACGCGATGGCACCCCGGCGACCGGGCGCCCCGATCCCGGCCGGGTGGTATTCGTCGATGACCAGGCCCGTCCGGTAGGACGCCTGGGGCCCGACGGGGAGCCGGAGCCGATCGGCGCCGTCGGCGATCCGGACACCTCGTTGCGGGACGCCCTGTCGCTGATCATGAGCGACGCCAACCGGCCGTTGGTGGTGGTCGACGCCGACGGGAAGGTGGCGGGGCTGGCGCGGATCGAAGTGATCGCCGGTGCGCTGGCGATCGGCAACGGGACCAACCACTCCGACGAGCCAGCTTCCTGATGGGACCCGTGATTGCCGCCTCGGGGCCGGTGATCCCGAACTTCTCGAGCGGCAGCAGCGCGTGCGAGCGCAACAACGGCCTCTTCTGCTGGCATTGGTTCACCTCCCACTGGTCCAGCACCTTTCAGCCCGCCCTTCTCCAGCACATCGTGCTGGTGCTGATCGCGGTCAGCATCGGCTTCGCGATCGCCTTTGTGCTGGCGTTGCTCGCCTACCGGGTGCGCTGGCTGGAGTCCCCGATCGCCGGCGTCTCGAGCTTGCTGTACACCATTCCCAGCCTGGCCCTGTTCCAGATCCTGGTCCCGTTCACCGGCTTGACCCGCTTGACGGTCGAGATCGGCCTGGTCTCCTACACCCTGCTGCTCCTGTTTCGCAACATCGTCACCGGGCTTCGCGAGGTGCCCCAGGAGGTGCGTGACGCCGCCCGGGGAATGGGCCTGA
>JBAVWI010000224.1:0-9936 GCA_049697735.1 Solirubrobacteraceae bacterium | reverse complement strand
GTGTCGCCGTCTGCGCCGGCACCCCCAGTGGGCGCCCTCAGCTACTCCGCCCTGGGGGAATACGCGCGCTGCGGGTACCGCTTCTACGCCCAGCGCGTGCTCGGCCTGCCTTCCCCGGGCCCGGACCGGGTCGGCGCGCCTGCCGCCAACTCGGATCCAGACTCCGAGCTGTCCTTGGCCGAGGCCCCGCGCCCCTCGCGTAGCGCCGTTGACCGGGGCGTGCTCATCCACGCCCTGCTCGAGCGGCTGGTCTTCCGGCGGCCCGTGGCCCCCGATCTTGAGGCGGTGTTCGCCGCCGCCCGGCGGGCCGGCCTCGAGCCTCAGCCTTCGGAGGCCGAGGCGGCTGAGCTCGCGAAGCTGATCGAGCGCTTCGCGGCCAGCGAGCTGTGCCGGCGCCTGGGCCGGGCCACCAATACGCGGCGCGAGGAGCGCTTTGCCTTCTCCCTGCCCGCCGGGGTGCTTATCACGGGTGCGATTGACGTACTCGCCCGCGAGCCGGGTGGGCGCATGCTGATCGTCGACTACAAGTCAGATCGTCTCGATCCCGGCCACTCGACGAACCCGGCCGGACTCGTCGAGCAGAGTTACGCCACCCAGCGGCTCGTCTATGCCCTGGCCGCACTGCACGCCGGGGCCACTGAGGTCGAGGTCGTCTACTGCTTCCTGGAGGCGCCCGAGGTGCCGGTCACCACCGTCTGCGACGCCACCCAGCGGGCGCAGCTCGACGCCCGCCTGGCCGCACTGGCCGACGGCGTCCTCGCCCATCGCTTCCCGGTCAGCGAGCTTCCCCACCGAGGCCTGTGCCGAGGTTGTCCGGCGGAAGGTGGCCTTTGCTCATGGCCGCTCGAGATGACGCGGCGCGAGGCCCCCGACCGGCTCTTTTAGTGACGGAGCGTGCGTCACCCTGTCAGGAGCTCTCGGTCTCCTCCTGCCGCGGTAGCGTGTGCCCATGTCCTCGGGATTGACACTGCCTTCCTATGACGAGTGGGCGGCCACCTGTGACACCTTGCACGCCCATACCCAGGTCCTGGGCAAGCTCGCGGTGGCGCTGGCGCCGCCCGAGCCACAGCTCCAGCATGCGGCTCTGAGGCTGACCGCGCGGGGGTGGGAGACGGCCTTGCTGCCGGCGCCGGACACCTCCGGGGGGTTGGTGGTGGCGCTGGATCTACGCAGGCACGAGGCGGTGGTCGAGCACACCGGCGCCGGCAGCGAACGTGTCGCGCTGACCCCGGACCGGCCGGTAGGCGAGGTCACCCGCGAAGTGTTGGGTGCCGTCCGCGCGCTGGCCGGTGAGGTTGAGATCGATCCGACGCCGCAGGAGGTGTCCTGGAGCGTGCCGCTCGACGAGGATCAGGAGCACACCAGCTATGTCCGCGGCCACGTCGAGGCCTACTTCGCCGCCGCGGCCCAGGCAGCGTTGATGCTGGCGGCGTTTCGTGCGCCGTATCGGGGTCGCGCGACGCCGGTCAACGCGTGGTGGGGGTCATTCGACCTGGCCGTGAACCTGTTCTCCGGCGCGCCGGCGCAACCGCCCTCCACCGGCTTCATCATGCGCAATGCCATGGACGCCCAGGAGGTAGCGGTGGGATGGTGGCCCGGCGACGCCCGCTATGGGAAGGCGGCCTTCTATGCCTACGCGCACGGGGCGCCGGAGGGGTTCGGCTCCGCGGTGATATCCCCGCCGGCGGCACGATGGGAGCCGGACCTGGGCGAATACGTCCTCGACTGGAGCGCTGTCTGCCAAAGCCCCAGCCCGCAAGACACGGCGCTCACCTTCGCCCGCTCGGTGTTTCGCCACGCCTGCGCGGTGTGCGAGTGGGATCCAGCGCTCACAGCCAGCGCTGAGGGGGTGCCGCCACCGGTCAGGTGAGCCTCTCTCTCCCACGGCGCCGCTTCGTTTCAGTGCCGGCGGGAGCGGCGCTCAGGACTTGAACTCGACGTCGATGTGCTCGGCGTCGGAGCGCTCCTCGACCTTGGCCAGGGCGCGCAGGGCGCGCTGGTCGGCGGGCGCCTCGGGCGGGCCGAACAAGCTCCGCGGCCATAGACGGCGCTTGATGACGACGTTGAGCTCGGCCGCGTAGAGCGTCATCTGGGCCCCGAGGTGAAGCCAGACGAGCAGCGCGATCACGAAGCCGAACTCGGAGTAGGCCCCATGCTGCCCCTTGAGCACGTGGCCGATGTAGATGCCGCCCAGCGACTGCAGCAGCGCCCAGAGCACGCCGGCCACGATCACCCCGACGCGCAGATCGCGCGAGGGAATCTCCGCTGCCGTCATGAGCCGGAAGGTGGCGAAGAAGAGGCCGAAGTTGAGCAGCAGCGAGAGCACGATCCCTGCCACCCCGACCAGCCAGCTGGTGCCCAGGCCGCCCGTGACCAGCCCCGAGGCGAGGGTGGCGACAATGAACAGGATGCCGAGTAAGACGAGCAGCATCAGCCCGTGCCAGCGCGACTGAAGGAAGTTGGGGCGGTCCTTGAACGGCACCGCCCACACGCGATCGAAGGCATTGCGCGCCGCCTGGGTGACGCCGAGGCCCGCGAGCAGCGAGGTGGCCAGCCCGATCACCAGCGCGATCACGCTGCCGTGCAGCTGGCCGACGTTGATCTTCGTGCCCACGATCGGAAACTGCGAGAGCACCGACTGGCGGATCGACTGCTGGGCGCCCGGATCGCCCTGCAGGACGAAGCCCAGGACGGTCAGGAAGACCAGCAGGAGCGGGAACAGTGAGAAGAAGGCGTAGTAGGCGACAAGGGCGGCAAGACCGCCGGCTTGGTCGTCGCCGAACTTCTTAACCACCGCGACCGGGATGGCCAGCCAGCGTCGCCGCTGCTGAACCCGATCGAAGGCGCGCACCGGGCGCAGGAGGTCCATGGCGGGGTTCTACCCCACGCCGGCCACGTACACGCGGGTGCAGGCCCGACCGGGGCCGAATGGGACGGGCTGAAGGTGATGCTCCTCCGGCGGGTGGTTTCGGCCCGGGGAGAACCGGGAGCTTCCCGCAAGTCGCCGGCGCGCGAGTGTGAGAGCCTCACACAGACAGGGAGGCTTGCCCCTGCTCGATCGCGAGCAGCGTCCGTTTGCGGTCCAGGCCGCCCGTGTAGCCGCCCAGCCCGCCACCGGCGTGCAGTACGCGGTGGCAGGGCAGGATGATCGGGAGCGGGTTTGACCCCAGCGCGTTGCCGGCCGCCCGCGAGCCGCGGGGGCTCCCGGCCTGGCTGGCCACCGCACCATAGGTGGAGGTGGAGCCGTAGGGGATCGCCGCCGTGGCGGCCAGCACCCGGCGCCCAAAGTCGGTCATCAGCCGCTGATCGAGCGCGAGCTCGAAGTCGCGGCGCCGGCCGTCCAGATACTCGTCGAGCTCGCGGCGAGCGCGGTCGAGTTTGCGCGGGGCGGCGAGGACCCGGGGGGAGACCCGGCGGGCGAGGTCGGCAAGGCGTTCGTCCTCGTCGTCGCCGTCGAGGTAGTCGATCCGGATCAGCCCGTCGGGGGTGCTGGCCAAGAGCAGGCGTCCCACCGGCGTGTCCATCGTCGCGTAGGCGACGTCGAGCAGGTGCGCCCGCGCGGCGGCCTGGCTGAAGTCCGGAAGTGCTCCCGCCTCGACGGCGGCGCGGTCGCGCAGACGGCGCTCTATCACCTCGAGTTCGGTCATGGTTGGTAGTCCTTTCGGAGTCGTTTGAGTCCTTCGTGGACGTTGCGCCGGGCGGCCTCGGGACTCGTCTCCATCACAGCGGCGATGTCGGAGTAGCTGGCGTCGGCCAGGTAACGCAGGGTCACCGCCGTGCGCTGCTTGTCCGGAAGGTGGCCCACCTCGGTCCAGATCTCCTCGTCGCCGGCCCGGGACGGGGGCTGTGTCGCTTCTGACCACGGCTCGGTGTCGGGGACCGGCACGGCGCGCCGCGAACGCGCGCGGACGTGATCGATCGCTTTGCGGTGCGCCACGGTGAGGATCCAGCTCTTGAGGTTGGAGGCGTCGCGCAAGCGCGGGTAGGCTCGCAGGGCGGCCAGCCAGGTCTCCTGGTAGCAGTCGTCGGCCTCGACCGGTCCCACGCTGGCGATCAGGAAGCGGTGGACATCACGGCCATGAGCGTCGAGCAGAGCCTGAAACGGCGGTAGGTGCACGGGGATTGAACGACTCACGTCACGTGATTGTGAGAGCGCCGCGCACTGCGGTTGGCTCCCCGCCGTGGCCCGCGCTCGCGGCGCTACCCTGACCAGCATGGAGCACCGAGCGCTAGGCAGCCAGGGTCTGACAGTTTCTGAGCAGGGCCTGGGCTGCATGGGGATGTCTGAGTTCTACGGTACGGCCGACGAGGCCGAGGCCGTAGCCACCATCCACTCTGCCCTCGAGCTCGGTGTCACCCTGCTCGATACCTCAGACGCCTACGGCCCCCATACCAACGAGGTGCTGGTCGGCGGAGCGATAGCGGAGCGGCGCGACGAGGTCATCGTGGCCACCAAGTTCGGGCTCGTGCGCGACCCCAACGACCCGGCCGCCCGCGGGGTCAACGGACGTCCGGAGTACGTACACGACGCCTGCGATGCGTCGTTGCGGCGGTTGGCGCTGGACCACATCGACCTCTATTACCAGCACCGCGTCGACCCCGACGTCCCGATCGAGGAGACGGTCGGTGCGATGGCCGAGCTCGTCGACGCCGGCAAGGTCAGGTTCCTGGGTCTCTCCGAAGCGCGCCCGGAGACGATCCGCCGCGCTCACGACGTCCATCCCATCTCCGCCCTGCAGAGCGAGTATTCGCTGTGGAGCCGGGATCCCGAGGACGAGGTGCTGGCCACGCTGCGCGAGCTCGGCATCGGCCTTGTCGCTTACAGCCCGCTGGGACGCGGCTTTCTGACCGGCGCGATCAGGGACCCGGGCGATTTGGCCCCGGGCGACTTCCGGCGCAATAACCCCCGCTTCCAGGGAGACAACTTCGCCCGCAACCTCGAGCTCGTCGCGCGCGTGCAGGAGATCGCGCGCGACAAGGACTGCACGCCCGGCCAGCTCGCCCTCGCCTGGGTATTGGCTCAGGGCGACGACGTGGTCCCGATTCCGGGCACCAAGCGGCGCTCGTACCTGGAGCAGAACGTAGAGGCGAGCGAGCTCGAGCTGAGCCCTGAAGATCTGGCCCGGCTCGACGAGGCGGCTCCGCTGGGGGTCGCGCGCGGCGACCGCTACGCCGACATGTCCCCGATCGACCGATGACCGCCCAGGCCAATCCGATGCGCCTGGGGCCGGCCGCCACCGTGGCACGCGGATACGGCAAGAAGGCCGTCAGGGCTTGCCGCCGTCCTCCCGGGGGTATACAAACCGGCTAATGGCACGTGCAATCTGGACCGGCGCGATCAGCTTCGGGTTGGTCAACGTACCCGTGAAGCTGTACAGCGCGACGTCACCCAAGACGGTCCGCTTCCACCAGCTCTCGAGCAAGACGGGCACTCGGGTGCGCCAGAAGCGTGTCGACCCCTCGACCGGGGACGAAGTGGCCTACGAGGACCTCGTCAAGGGCTACGAGCTCAGCCCCGACCGCTACGTCCTGATCGAGCCCGAAGAGCTCGACGCCCTGGATCCCAAGGCGACCAAGACGATCGACATCGAGGAATTCGTCGATCTCGCCGACATCGATCCCATCTACTACGACCACTCCTATTACCTGGCGCCGACCACCGGTGGGGCCAAGGCCTATCAGCTCCTGCTGGAGGCGATGCGGGAGGCGGGCAAGGTGGCGATCGGACGGGTGGTGATCCGGTCCAAGCAGCAGCTGTGTGCCCTGCGTCCGACCAACGGCGTGATGACCATGTCGACCATGCTGTTCGGCGACGAGGTCCTTTCACCCGACCGCATCGACGAGCTCGATGCCGTCGGCGAGGCCGAGGCGAGCAAGCGCGAGCTGACCATGGCCCAGCAGCTGATTGATTCGCTGTCGGCCGAGTTTGATCCCAGCAAGTACCACGACGAGTATCGGGAACGCGTGCTGGACCTGATTGAGCGCAAGGCGGCCGGCGAGGAGATCGCGGTTCAGCCCCAGGCCGAGGAGGAGGCTCCGGCTCCAGACCTGATGGCCGCCCTGGAGGCGAGCCTGGCCGAGATGCGCGGCGGCGATCAGGACACTGCTTCCGGGGGCAAGAAGAAGCCCGCCGCCCGGTCGCCCAAGCGCGCCTCGACATCCAACGGCGACGGTGACTCGTCGGGGTCGTCATCCAAGTCCCGCTCAGCCAAGACGAGCTCGGCTAAGAGCAAGGCGAGCTCGGGCTCGCGCAGCGCAGCCAAGAGTAGTTCGTCGGGCAAAGCCAAGACCAAGACCTGAGGTCCTCACGGGCCGTCAGCCGGACGAGGTGGCGGGGCCCAAGCGCTGGTAGCCTTTGTTCTCCGCCTGGCCCTGCCTGTCAGCCCGCTACCGGTTTCCACCAGGGGCACCTTATGGATCGAATCGCTCCCCCCGGGGCCACCGGCCTCTACCACCCCTCATACGAGCACGATGGCTGCGGCATCGCCCTGGTGGCCAAGCTGTGGGGCGAGGCGACTCACGCCGTGGTCGAGAAGGGCCTCGATGCCCTGGAGAACCTCGAGCATCGGGGCGCGGAGGGCGCCGATCCGAATACCGGCGACGGCGCCGGAATCCTCATGCAGATCCCCGACGCGTTCCTGCGCGGCGCTGTATCGGGCATCGAGCTGCCCCCACCCGGCCGCTACGGCGTGGGGGTCTGCTACCTGCCCGCCGATCCCGAGCAGCGGCTCAGCGTCGAGCAGCAGATCGAGGAGTCGATCGTGGCCGAGGGGCAGCGGGTGCTGTGGTGGCGTGACGTTCCGGTGGATGACCGCTTCGTGGGCGAGACCGCTCGCCTCTCGGCCCCGGTCATCCGTCAGGTGTTCATCCGGGCCGCCGACGACGTAGAGGACCAGGGCGCCTTTGAGCGCAAGCTGTATGTGATCCGCCGCGTGATCGAGCGCGCCGCCGGCCCGGGACTGTCGCTGCCAAGTTTCTCGAGCCGGACGATCGTCTACAAGGGAATGCTCACCGCACCACAACTGCCGCGTTACTTCCCCGATCTCCGCGATCCGCGGGTCGCCTCGCGCCTGGCGCTGGTCCATTCGCGCTTCTCCACCAACACCTTCCCGAGCTGGGAGCTGGCCCACCCCTACCGGATGATCGCCCACAACGGTGAGGTCAACACCCTGCGCGGCAACGTCAACTGGATGCGGGCCCGCGAATCTCAGCTTGCCTCGGAGCTGTTCGGCGCCGATCTCGAGAAGGTGATCCCGGTCGTCCGCGAGGGTGGCTCTGACTCGGCTGTGTTCGACAACGTGCTCGAGCTGCTCGTGCTCAGCGGCCGCTCGATGCCCCATGCAGTGATGATGATGGTTCCCGAGGCGTACCGGACCCGGAGCGATCTCGACCCCGACGTGGCTGGGTTCTACGACTTTCACTCCTGCCTGATGGAGCCCTGGGACGGGCCGGCGGCAATCGCCTTCACTGACGGCCGGCTGGCCGGCGCGGTGCTCGACCGCAATGGACTGCGGCCCGGGCGCTGGGTGCAGGACACCGAGGGCTACGTCGTCCTGGCCTCCGAGACCGGGGTCATGACTGTCGCCCCCGAGCACGTGCAGCGCAAGGGCCGCCTGGCGCCCGGAAAGCTCTTCCTGCTCGATCTCGAGGAGGGACGGATCGTCGAGGACGAGGAGGTCAAGCGGCGCGTGGCCCGGCGCAAGCCGTACGGCGAGTGGTACGAGCGCTCAGTGGTGCACATCGACGATCTCCCCGACCGCGATCCCCGCGCCCCCCGCGTCGAGCCGCTGCGCTCCAAGCAGCTGGCCTTCGGGTACTCGCAGGAGGACCTGCGGATGGTCATCGCCCCGATGGCCACCAAGGGCGAGGAGCCGGTGGCCAGCATGGGCAACGATTCCGCCCTGGCTGTGCTCTCCGAGCGCCAGCCGCCGCTGTTTTCGTACTTCAAGCAGCTCTTCGCCCAGGTCACCAACCCCCCCATCGACCCGATCCGGGAGAACGTGGTCATGAGCCTGCACACCGGCGTCGGCGGCGAGGTCAACCTGCTCGACGAATCGCCCGATCAGGCCCATCAGCTGGTCATGGATCAGCCGATCCTGCGCAACCACGAGCTCGAGAAGCTGCGCCAGGTCTCGCACGAGATCTTCAACGCCGCCACGCTCGACATCACGTGGCCGATTGAGGACGGAACCGACGGAATGGACCGTCGCCTGGATCTTCTCTGCACCGAGGCCGAGGGCTACGTTGAGAACGGGGCCAACATCATCATTCTGTCGGACCGCAATCTCGGTCCTGAACGCGTCGCCATGCCCTCGCTGCTCGCGGTTGCAGCCGTGCACCACCATCTCGTGCGGGCCGGCACGCGCTTGCGCACCGGCCTTGTGATCGAGTCCGGCGAGCCGCGTGACATTCACCACATGGCGACGCTGATCGGCTACGGGGCATCGGCGATCAACCCGTACCTGATGTTCGAGTCCCTCGACGAGCTCGCCGACCGTTCGCTGCTGCCCGTGGATTTCGAGCGCGAGGAGGCCGAGGTCCGGATCGTCAAGGCGATCGGCAAGGGCCTGCTCAAGACGATCTCCAAAATGGGCATCTCGACCATCCAGTCCTACTGCGGCGCCCAGATCTTCGAGGCGGTGGGGCTCGAGCACGAACTGATCGACAAGCACTTCACCGGCACCGCGTCGCGGATCGGCGGCGTCGGGCTCGACGTGCTCGCCACCGAAGCCCTCGAGCGCCACTTCCGCGCCTACCCGCGCACGGGCCGTGACCTGCTCCCGGTCGGTGGTGTCCTGCAATGGCGCCGCGACGGCGAGCTGCACATCTGGAACCCGGACACGATCGCCAGCCTCCAGCACGCGGTGCGTGCCGAGGCCGGCGGAGCCGATCGTCGCGACCCGCAGCGGATCTACGACGAGTTCGCGCGCCAGGCCAACGACGAAGCCACCCGCCGGGCGGCGCTGCGCGGGCTGATGAGGCTGCGTTGCGCCGAGCAACCGATCCCGCTCGAGGAGGTCGAGCCGGCCACCGAGATCGTCAAGCGCTTCAGCACCGGAGCGATGAGCTTGGGTTCGCTGTCGCGCGAGGCCCACGAGACGCTGGCCGTGGCCATGAACCGGCTGGGTGGCAAGTCCAACACCGGCGAGGGCGGGGAGGACCCGGCGCGCTTCACACCGGACAAAAACGGTGACCGGCGCCGCTCGGCGATCAAGCAGGTGGCCTCGGGCCGCTTCGGGGTGACGATCAACTACCTCGTCAACGCCGACCAGCTCCAGATCAAGATGGCCCAGGGCGCCAAACCCGGCGAGGGCGGCCAGCTGCCAGGGCACAAGGTCGACGATTACATCGCCAAGATCCGCAACTCGACCCCGGGGGTCGGCCTCATCTCGCCGCCGCCCCACCACGACATCTACTCGATCGAAGATCTCAAGCAGCTGATCTATGACCTGCGCTGCTCAAACCCCGACGGGTCGGTCTCGGTCAAGCTGGTCTCCGAGGTTGGCGTCGGCACGGTTGCGGCAGGGGTGGCCAAGGCCAACGCCGACCATGTCACGATCTCCGGCCACGACGGGGGAACCGGGGCATCACCACAGTCTTCGATTCAGTCGGCTGGGGTGCCATGGGAGATCGGGCTCGCCGAGACTCAGCAGACGCTGCTGCTCAACGACCTGCGCTCCCGGATCACCGTCGAAGTCGACGGGCAGCTCAAGACCGGCCGCGACGTGGTCATCGGCGCGCTGCTCGGCGCCGACGAATTCGGATTCTCGACCGCGCCGCTGATCGCCATGGGCTGCATCATGATGCGAGTCTGCCATCTGAACACCTGCCCGGTCGGGATCGCGACCCAGGACCCGGAGCTGCGCGCGCGCTTCGAGGGCACGCCCGATCACGTCACGGCGTACATGATGTTCATCGCCGAGGAGGTCCGGGGGC
>JBAVWI010000223.1:0-4020 GCA_049697735.1 Solirubrobacteraceae bacterium | reverse complement strand
GGTGAACTCCGAGCCTGCCGCTGTTCTCCACCGCGAGATGGAGGATCTGGGGGGCGGCGTAGAGGGCGACGTCGAAGCGGTAGCCGAGCCGGCGCGATGGCCGCACCCCGGGCTCCTGGAGCGGTACCGACCCGGACGCCGGGGGCGTCGGGACGTAGGTCGGGGGGGTGCTCGTGCCGGTGGGCTTGTCGGAGGCAACGCTGGGCAGCGGCGGGATCTGGTCAGACGCGCTCGCGAAGTCAAAGGCCGCGGTCAGATCGCCGCAGACGGTCCGTCGCCATGGAGTGATGTTCGGTTCCTCGACGCCGAACCTTGCCTCGATGAGCCGGATCAGCGACGTATGGTCGAACGTCTCAGAGCAAACCCAGCCGCCCGTGCTCCATGGCGAGACGACGATCATCGGCACGCGCACGCCTAGGCCGTACGGTCCAACGACCCCATCTGACCCGCCGGGGGTCCCTGCCTTACCGTTGAACAGCTCGTTGTCCAGCGGCACCGTTGACTGCCCGGCGAGCGCCCCGACGTTGGGATATGGCGACACGAGATGGTCAAAGAACCCGTCGTTCTCATCGAAGCAGACCAACAGGGCCGTCTTTGACCAGACCTCGGGGTTGCTGGTCAGCGCGTTGAGCGCTCCGGCCGTGTACCACGCGCCGTACCCGCCCGGCCACGCCGGATGCTCCGTGTAGGCCTCGGGCGCGACAATCCACGACACGTTCGGCAGCTGGTCGCTGGCGACGTCGGCCGCGAGAATGTCGAACAAGCCGCCGCCCTTGCTGACGTCGGTGCCGGTGCGAGCCCCCTGGTACAGCGGGCTGCCTGGAGCCGCATTCTGGTACTGGAGGAAGTACAGCAGCGAGTTGTCGCCGTAGTTGCCGATGTACGGATTGGACCCCCAGCCCCAGTAGTGGGCGGCGTCAAGGCCGGCGCCCTTGTCCTGGTAGATCTTCCAGCTGACCCCGGCTGCCTGCAGCCGCTCCGGGTAGGTCTGCCATCCGTAGCCGATCTCGTCGTTGGCGATGACCGGCCCGCCACCCTGTCCGTCGTTGCCGTCCCAGCCTGTCCACATGTAGTACCGATTCGGGTCCGTCGGGCCGAGCATCGAGCAGTGGTACCCGTCGCAGAGCGTGAAGGCATCGGCGAGTGCGTAGTGGTACGGGAGGTCTGAGCGCTGCAGGTGGGCCATAGAGGTGGTGGTCTTGGCGGGGAGCCACTTGTCCCAGTTGCCGCCGTTGAACATCTCGTGCGTCCCGTTCCAGCCGTGGTCGAGATCCTCGATGAATGTGAGGCCGAGGTTGCTGACGTCGGGGCGAAACGGCGGCACGACTGTCGCACCGTCGGCCTGGTACCAGACGGGCTTTCCGCTGGGCAGCACGGCCGGATGAGGGTCGCCGAACCCACGCGCCCCGCGCATCACGCCGAAGTAGTGATCAAAGGACCGGTTCTCCTGCATCAGCACGACGATGTGCTCAACATCGTCAAGCGTGCCCGTGGAACGGCTCGCCGGGATCGCCAGCGCGCGCGCGATGCTGTCGGAGAGCAGCGTCGCCGCGACGCTACCGCCCGCGAGTTGAAGGAACCTACGCCGATCGACGACGCGCATGAGCTCACCCGCCTGATATCCGCGGACAACGCCCACACGCTGCCCTGCTCTACCGACCTTGGGACCGGTCGGCCCTGTAACGAGGCGGGATCCTAAGGCGGCTTCGGGACAACGTCGACTCCGATTACAACGCATTCACGTCACGCTCACAACAAAGTAACGAGCGCCGTCACACGTCGGGCGGGTCGCCAGGGGCCGAGCACGGCTACCGCGAGGCCCTCGGGGGTTGTGGCGCCACCGCATCGACAATTCGTCCCGTTCTCAGCTTGGTAACCGGATGGCTTCTCGCCCTCGGTACCGTGGCCCGCGCGGCACGATGCCGGCTTTCACGCTCTGGATCGCGTCCTCAGGTCGCTCGTTGCGCCGCTGCTCGTCCTCGAAGAAAGGAAAACGTAGAACATGAAACTCAAGCGGATTGTCTTGGGACTGCTGACGCTCGCCGGTGTCGCGTTCGTGATTATTCCGAGTGCGGTATCCGCGCATCAGTCGCGCAGCAAGACCGAGTCGGGCTCCTCAGTGCCCCATTACCAGCACATCGTCGAGATCATGATGGAAAACACCAGCTATGGATCGATCATCGGCAATCCCCTGGCCCCGAACATCAACACCCTGGCGAATCGGTACGGATCGGCGACGAACTACTTTGGTGTCACCCATCCGAGCGAGCCAAATTACGTCGCCAACATCGGCGGCTCCTACTTCGGCATCCAGGATGACAACCAGTTCTACTGCACGCCGGCACTCGCCGCCACGGACCTCAACTGCGCTGGCACCACGGTCGACCACACGGTCAGCGCCCAGTCGCTGGCCGACCAGCTGACGGCAGCCGGCCAGACCTGGAAGGGCTACTTCCAGAGTCTGCCGTACGTCGATCCCAGCAAGGCGGTGAGCAGTGGGCCCGGAGCCAACGGCCCCTACACCTTCAAGTGGCCGAGCAACGCCAACGCCCTCTACGCCTCCAAGCACAACCCATTCATCAACTTCACCGGGACTCAGGGCGCCCTGTCTCAGATGGTTCCCGACAGCCAACTGGGCGCCGATCTACTCACGGGCCACCTGCCGAACTACAGCCTTGTGGTCCCGGATCAATGCCACGACATGCACGGGACGGGCGGCTGTTCTGACACCAACGGCCTGATTCAGGCCGGCGACCAGTACGTGGGCACCACCGTCAGCGAGGTGATGGCTTCGCCAACCTGGAAGGAAGGCAACAACGCCATCGTCATCACGTGGGATGAAGATGACTACACCGACCAGGGGAAGCCGGGAACCGGGTGCTGCGGCGCCGACCCGGGCGGCGGCCACGTGGTGACAATCGTCATCACCAGCCACGGTTCGAGCCACATCACGGACAACACGGCCTACAACCATTACTCGCTGCTTCGCACGTTCGAAGCCGCGTTCGGCCTGCCCTGCCTGGCCCATGCCTGCGACAGCGTGGTGCCGACCATGGCTCCGCTGTTCGCCAACCGCCGCAGGGAGGGGTAGCACCACAGTCCGCCGGGTCGGCCTGACGCCCAGCTGCGTCCGGCCGACCCGCGGGCGAGCTGCCGCTCAGCCGGTCGGAAAAGCACGCGCTCCTTGGCCTTTGTGCGCGATGGGGGTGGGCTCGTCGGCTTTCACTCCGCGACGGACACCTTCACCACTGGCCCGCTTACATCAGGTTGATCGGCGCTGAGTTCGGCTCCCAGCCATTGCCGAGCACCCAACGGCTGGTCGTCGAAGACCGCGGCACTCTGGCTACTCGAGCGCTTGCAGCGACGTTCGCAATCCACGACGAGTTCTATGTCTTCAAGCACGATCCACGTGCCCACGTTCACGTCCTCGTGCGGCTCGACACGCCTCGCGGCGGTCCCGACCGTCCGCTCGTCTGGTGTCGGCTCAGCGGCAGCGGCCGTGTGTTCTACGACGCCCTAGGCCATTTCCCCCAAACCTGGAGCGACGCTCGCCAGCTCGGGCTCGTCTCGGGCGGGATCGACTGGGCGGCGGGTCTGGCCCGAGCTCCGGCCTGCTGAGTCGAGAGCAGACCTCATGGGCGTGAGAAGAGTCGCATTGCTCGCCATGGCGCTTGGTGTGCTGACGACCGCCACCGCCACCGGTGGATGCTCGTCCTCCGGGAGATCGAAAGCCGCCCGGCGGGGCACGGCTGTTCCAAGCGTGTCCGTCACGGTCCGCTTGGCGCGCACGGGCTACGCACTGCCGCCGGACCTGCTCGGGCTGTCACTCGAGGCCTCGACGCTGGCCCGCAATCGGTTCGCGGGCACCAACCTCGGTGTCTACCTTCGACTACTCGGCCGGGCCGGCATCCTCCGGATCGGTGGCAACTCGCTGGACGAGACATTTTGGACGTCGAGCGCCGAACGTCCGCCTTCGTGGGCACAGGGAACCATCACCCCCGCGTCACTGTCGACCCTGGC
>JBAVWI010000222.1:0-15429 GCA_049697735.1 Solirubrobacteraceae bacterium | reverse complement strand
CGTTCAACTCGTCCTCCTCATACCAGGCGTCAAACGCGTCGAAGTCGAGCATTACATAGCCCTCGAGGGCGTCGTCGCGCAGCCGGAACCCCGCCCCCTGGCGCTCGTGGTCCCCCAACCGTATGTCCAGGGCTTCGCCGTCCGTTGTGTGGACCGAAAACGGGATGCTGGGGTCATATACCGGTCGGTCACCCATACGCGGAACAACCCCGGTAGCTTCGCCATCCTGCGATAGCGCACGCTCCGAGGACGCTTCAGCCGACGGCTTCGCGAAGCCCTCGAGCTCTTCGCCTGGAACGGCATAGCTCGCAACGACACGCTTCGGCTCCCAGACGAGCAGGGCACGCTGGGTGTCCACCAAGACCTTGTCCGCAAGCATGCCCCGGATCCGCTTATCAATCGGCTCGTAGCGAAGCTGGCCCAATCCTCCCATCAGAAGCTCTGCAACCCGAGTGGCCACAAGCGAACTATCTCACGGAGAGGTGCGCGTACCAAGTGGCAGACACCGACCGGAGCGGCGCTTGTCTCCGCCCGGCACTACGTTAGAGTCTGGCCAATGCGAAGGAGCGCCTTTGTGGTGCTAGCCGCTTTCGTCGCGCTGCCGTTGCTTTTCACCGGCATGGCTTGGGCTCCCGTCCGCGAGCTTGTGGTCCAGAACAATTCTTCGCAAACCGTGACCATTGCGATCTATCAGATCCATCAAGTGGTCACTCCACACAGGTCCTTTCACGCCAGCGGAATAGCGCCCGAAAGCTGCGTGCTAGTGCGTGTTGCCCACGACCGCGGGGCCCCGAATGCGCCCTGCCGGGACAACCCCACGCCCCTCGATGTCCGTTGTGATGTGTCCTCGCACTACTCCTGCGTAGTTCACGAGGACAAGCGAAAGGACGTCGTGGTCCAGATCGTTCAGCGTGGCGCCTAGGCAAAGCGCGTTCTCGCGGACTTCGCCGGGGACCAGGAACCACGCTTCTGCGCCAAGCGCCGCTTCCTGTCCAAAGCAGAAACGGTCCTCCGGCGTGCTGACCGCCATCGTGCTGGAGTCGGGCGTTACAGGGCGCCGGAAGGTCTGCCGAGGCTCCGTGTAGCCTGCGTGTCGCGCATGGCAGCGGCGGTTGAGACAGCGGATCCTGGCTACACCAACCGGCCGCCGATCTACGCCCAGGCGTCGTGGCGAGTCCGCCTCGACACCAACGCGGGGCGACAAGCGACCGGTCGCGCCGTCGATCGCATGCGGCTCGCCCTTCGGGCCTACGAGCAGCGCGCGGCACGCAGAGCGGCGCTTCACGGCTGGCTTGCCGCCCACCCCCCGCTCACCAGCAAGCCCTAGACCGGCCCATCCTCCCGGCCGGTGCCGACGCGGCCTCCGGGGCTACCTCACGGCTAGGTCGCACATACCCCGCGGTAGACGAGGTAAGAGTCCGCCAGGGTCTCGGTCAGCTGCCGACGTAGGCCGCGAGGTGCTTGCCGGTGAGGGTGGAGCGGGCGGCAACGAGGTCGGCGGGTGTGCCCTCGAAGATGATCCGGCCGCCGTCATGGCCGGCGCCCGGGCCGAGGTCGATGATCCAGTCGGCGTGGGCCATGACCGCCTGGTGGTGTCCGATGACGATGACCGACTTGCCGGAGTCGACGAGCCGGTCGAGCAGGCCGAGCAGCTGCTCGACGTCGGCGAGGTGCAGGCCGCTGGTTGGCTCGTCGAGGACGTAGATGCCGGGTGGGTGGGATGCTTTCGCCATCTGGGTGGCCAGCTTGAGCCGCTGTCGCTCACCTCCGGACAGCGTGGTGAGCGGCTGGCCGAGGCTGAGGTAGCCGAGCCCGACGTCGGCCATCCGCTGCAGGACCTTTTGCGCGGGCGGCGAGCACGCGTCGCCGGCGCCGAAGAACTCCTCGGCCTCGGTCACCGGCATGGCGAGCACCTCGCTGATGTCCTTTCCGCCGAATTTGAATTCCAGGACCTCGGCCTGATAGCGCTTCCCCTCGCACTCCTCGCAGGTGGTGGCCACACCGGCCATCATCGCCAGGTCGGTGTAGATGACGCCGGTACCGTTGCAGTTGGGGCAGGCGCCGTCGGAGTTGGCGCTGAACAACGCCGGCTTGACTCCGTTGGCCTTCGCGAACGCCTTGCGGACCGGGTCGAGCAGTCCGGTGTAGGTAGCCGGGTTGCTCCGTCGCGAGCCGCGGATCGCGGCCTGGTCAACCGACACCACTCCGTCCCGGCCGGACACCGAGCCGTGGATCAGCGAGCTCTTGCCCGAACCTGCCACGCCGGTGACGACGACCAGCACACCGAGCGGGACGTCGACATCGACGTCCCGCAGGTTGTGGGTGTCGGCACCGCGGACTTCGAGCACGCCCGACGGTGTCCGTACCTTCTCCTTGAGGGCGGTCCGGTCGTCGAGGTGGCGGCCGGTGATGGTGTCGCTCCCCCGCAACCCTTCGACGGTGCCCTCGAACACCACCTCGCCGCCCTCGGTGCCGGCGCGCGGGCCGAGGTCGACGATGTGGTCGGCGACCGCGATTGCCTCCGGCTTGTGCTCGACGACGAGCACCGTGTTGCCCTTGTCGCGTAGCTGCAGCAGCAGATCGTTCATCCGCTCGATGTCGTGCGGATGCAGCCCGATCGTCGGCTCGTCAAAGACGTAGGTGACGTCGGTGAGCGAGGAGCCGAGGTGGCGGATCATCTTGACGCGCTGCGTCTCGCCGCCCGACAGCGTGCCCGACGTCCGGTCGAGGCTGAGGTAGCCCAGCCCGATGTCCACGAACGACTCGAGGGTCTCGCCCAGCGACTCGAGCAGCGGGGCCACCGACGGCTCCTTGAGCTCGCGGACCCACCCGGCCAGATCGCTGATCTGCATCGCGCACGCCTCGGCGATATTGATCCCGCTGATCTTCGAGGACCGAGCCTCCGCGCTGAGCCGAGTGCCGTCGCACTCGGGGCAGGTGGTGAAGGCGACCGCCCGCTCCACGAAGGCCCGGACGTGAGGCTGCAGCGAGTCGACGTCCTTGGACAGCATCGACTTCTGGATCTTCGGGATCAGTCCCTCGTAGGTGAGGTTGATGCCGTCGACCTGGATCTTGGTCGGTTCCTTGTAGAGGAGGTCGTCGAGCTCTTTCTTGGTGAAGTTCTTGATCGGCTTGTCCGGATCGAAGTAGCCGCAGCCGGTGAAGATCCGTCCGTACCAGCCGTCCATGCTGTAGCCCGGAATCGTGAGGGCGCCCTCGACGAGCGACTTGCTGTCGTCGTACAGCTGGGTTAGGTCGATGTCGTTGACCGCGCCCCTGCCCTCGCAGCGCGGACACATGCCGCCGAGAATGTTGAAGCTTCGCTTCTCCTTCGTCGTGCGACCGCCGCGCTCGAACGTGACCGCGCCGGCGCCACTGATCGAGGCGACGTTGAACGAGAACGCGTTGGGCGAGCCGATGTGCGGCTGCCCGAGTCGGCTGAAGACGATCCGCAGCATCGCGTTGGCGTCGGTGGCGGTGCCGACCGTGGAGCGGGAGTTGGCGCCCATCCGTTCCTGGTCGACGATGATCGCGGTCGTCAGCCCTTCGAGTACGTCGACCTCGGGCCGCGCCAGCGTCGGCATGAACCCCTGTACGAAGGCGCTGTAAGTCTCGTTGATCAGCCGCTGCGACTCCGCGGCGATGGTGCCGAACACCAGCGAGCTCTTGCCCGAGCCGGACACGCCTGTGAACACCGTCAGCCGGCGCTTGGGGATCTCGATGCTGACGTCCTTGAGGTTGTTCACACGCGCGCCGTGGACACGGATCAGGTCCTGGCTGTCGGCAACGTGCAGAGCAGGCGACTGCGCGTCAGTCCTCGTGGCAATGCTCATCGGTCTTCGGGAAGAGCAGCAAAATCACGCTTGGCTTTCCGATACCACCCCATTCCTGACAGGGGCTTCTTCCAGCGACCCTGCATCTCGCTCAAGGCGCTTTTATGCGTCTCGTCACCGCTTGCCACCATTTCCTTCAGATGGTTGTCCTGAGCTTTTATGACCTCGTTGGCAGTGTCCCCATGATGGGAGAAATCACATGGTCCACCCAATTGTCTACATGTCATCGTTTTCATAGCCGGCTCTCCTGGATGCGAAGCAGGTTGCCCGCGGGATCGCGAAAAGCGCAGTCGCGAACCCCGTAGGGCTGCTCGGTTGGCTCCTGGACGACCTCGGCGCCGCTGGCCTCCAGCGGCGCAAAGGTGCCGTCGAGGTCGGCGGTGGCCAGGATGATGTGGGCGTAGGTGCCCTTGGCCATCATCTCGAGGATCGTGCGGCGCTCATCGTCGGTGAGGCCGGGGGTTGCCGTCGGCGGGTACAGGACGATGGACGTGTCAGGCTGGTTGGCGGGGCCGACTGTGATCCAGCGCATCCCGCTGTATCCGACGTCGTTGCGGACCTCGAAGCCGAGGGTGTCGCGGTAGAAGGCCAGGGAAGCGTCCGGGTCGTTGTGCGGGAGAAAGCTCGCGTGAATGGTGATGTCCATGGGCGGTCACGCTACTGCCGATCGGCCGGTGGCGCTTCTCGATTCCTGATCGGTCTTGTCACCTGTTTGGCCACGCATGACGGCATCCCCGCCGTCGCGTGCACCTCGTGGCGCCGGTAGGCGCTGGGGGGCATCCCGACCAGCTCGGTGAAGCGGCTGCTGAAGGTGCCCAGCGACGAGCAGCCGACCTCGAAGCAGACCTCGGTGACGCTGAGGTCGCCACGCCGCAGTAGCGCCATCGCGCGCTCGATGCGCCGCGTCATGAGGTAGCCGTACGGCGACTCGCCGTAGGCGAGCCGGAACTCGCGGCTGAAGTGCCCGGCCGACATGTGCGCGCCGCGGGCGAGCGCCTCGACATCCAGCGGCTGCGCGTACTCCCGGTCGATCCGGTCGCGGACGCCGCGCAGCCGCGCGAGGTCGCGCAGGTGCTCCGCCGCGACGGGTCTGCTCGTCACCTGCGAGATCGTGGCAGATCGCTCGCCGGCCAGCGGATCGCGAACGGGTCAGTCGACGCCAGCGCACGCCGAAACGCCAAGCGCCAGTAGTTCGGACAGGAGTCAGTGAGGAAGGCCGCCGCGGATCATCGCGGCGGCCTTTCGGACAGCAGCAAGAACCTGGGGGTTATCGAAGCTTCTGGATCACCAGCGACGCGCTGACCGCTGTCGTGCCTCCGGCGGCCGGGGTGACGGTTAACGCGGTTGGTCCTCCGCTCGGATTCACGACCTCGAGTGAGGAGGGCGCCGCCCCGACGTCGATCAGGGAGTCACCCACGATCTGCGATGTGCCGGTGGCCCGACCTACCACTGTGTACGGCAGCTCCAGCCCGTTGAGCCTCAGCTCGAGCTGACCGGGCTCGTTGACCGAGACCTGGAACGACACTCGATAGGTGCCGACCGTACTCAGCTCAAACGTCGTACCGCTGAACCTGATGATCGAGCCGCTCTGAGGTCCGTCCTGAGGGAAGCTCACTGCAGAACCCGGACCCACCGGGATCGGGTTGTCCGGGGGCATGAGCGCATAGAACTCCGCGAACTCCGAGGTGCCGCTCGGACCCGTCGGGCCGGGAGTGCCCGGCTGGCCGGCCGGACCGGTCGGGCCGGCAGCTCCGGGCTGACCCGCCGGACCGGTCGGGCCGGCAACTCCGGCTTGTCCCTGATCGCCCTTGGAGCCCTGCGGACCCGCGGGACCGGTAGGGCCGGCGACTCCGGTTTGTCCCTGATCGCCCCTGGAGCCCTGCCGACCGGTCAGACCCCGAGGGCCGGAAGGCCCGCGACGTCCGCTTTTTCCGATCGGGCCGCGCGGACCGGCAGGCCCGCGGTCATCACCGTCATTGACGACTGACGCTCGTGCGCTTGGCGATTGCGCCTTGGGCGAAGATGACAAGACCAGCGACGACGCGGCATAGCCAGTGCCACCCATCGCTACTGATAGGGCGACCACCGCGACCACCATCGCGGGCGACGGCAGACGCAAGAACACGCGGCGCATTGACTTCCCCCCTGCCTAGACCTGGATGGCCCCGCCGGCACAATACCCAACGTCACCTGCGAGCGCGGGCGTTTTGGCCAAACGGCCGACCTCAGGTTGGCGCTCGTGTCGCCTGACGCGCGCGTAGGTCAAAGAACAGCATCGCGCCCGTCAGGGCCCCGAGTGACAGCGTGAGCGTCTCAGCCGCGATCCCGACCAGCACCTGCACACCGGTCGCGCTCGGAGCCACGAGGGCGCCGACGGCCCCATCGAGCAGCGCGTTGAACACGCCGACGGTAAAGAGAACGCCGAGCACGTGCCAGTAGCTGCCCGCCGCCAGCTCAGCGCTCCGGCGTAGGGCGTTGCGCCAGTCGACGCGATCTACCGCGGCCGCCTGCGCCACCACGCCCCACCGCGCGTAGAGAAACACACCGGGCGCGATGAAGGCCACCAGGCCCAGGCCGACTCCGAGACTGGCGACGATCTGGGCGGCGGCCACGACGGGAAGCACCCGCAACCCGCGGCTGAACACATCGAGCAGCCTCGGTTCGCGTCGCTGCGCAATCTCGGTCAGGGCGTGGATATGCAGGGCGGATATCAGTGGCCCGACCAGCAGGACATCGAGCAGAACCACGATTAGGCCGGCCGAGGCGTTGGCATGTCGCTGCCCAAGCAGGCCGTCGTGGGCGGCCAGGTAGACCACCAGCGCGTAGGGCATCACCACCGCCAGGGTGATCTCGGCGAATAGGAGCGGGTGGCGGGCGTAGCAGCGCAACGCGTCGCCGATGACCTCCGACACCGCCTTGGGCCGCCTGAAATCGATCTCGCGTGATCTACGTGGGCCCATCCGCCGCGACATCATCTCAGCTGGGTGGCACACGCTATCGGTAGGGTGAGGGCATGGCCGAACTGATCGCATGGGCGGCAGCGCAATTCGCGGGGGAGCGCACCACCGCCTTCGCCGATCAGCTCGCGTCCGTGGCCGAGTGGACCCAGGAGCACACCTCCGCGCCGAGCATGATGAGCGGCCTCGCCGAGGCCCGCCTGCTCGAGGCGCTGATCGTCATCTCGGGGGCCCGTCAGGTGCTCGAGATCGGAACCTTCACCGGGTTGGGAACGCTGGTCATGGCGGCTGCGCTGCCCGAGGGCGGACGCGTGACGACGCTCGAGGTCGACGCCGAGAACGCCGCCGTCGCCCGCGGACACTTCGAAGCCAGCCCGCACGCCGCGCGGATCGAACTGATCGAGGGCGATGCCCTGGAGACCGTCGGCGGACTCGACGGCCCGTTTGACCTCGTCTACATCGATGCCTGGAAGACGGACTACCCCAACTATTACGAGGCCGTGCTCCCCAAGCTCAGCCCGCGAGGCATCATTGTGGGCGACAACCTGTTTCGGGGCGGAACCACACTCGACCCCAGTGTCGATGACGAAGCCACTGCGGGTATGCGTGAGTTCGCGCGCCGCGTGCAAGCAGACGAGCGCGTCCACAACGTGCTTCTCACCATCGGTGACGGCGTGATGCTGATCTGGCATCGCCCGGACTTGCCGTAACCTTGACCCGCACCTCCGCTGTCGAGCTAAGGCCTGAAGATCGCGACATCCTCAGCCGATGACGCCACCTGGCGGACGCGGAGCAGGCGTAGGCTGCGGTCATACACGGCCAGCGTCCCCCGCAACAGCGACGACGTGACCACGTAGCGTCCGGCTGCGTCGAGGTCGAACGATCCGTACGGGGCACGCGCGCGGTGCACGACGCGTCCCGTGCTCAGCACGACCCGCTCGATGGTCCCGCCGTAACCGCTGGTCACGTAGGCGTACCGTCCCGCGAAGACGACGTGCTGCGGGGGCACTCCGGCTGGGACCCGAAAGAGAAGGCGATGACTGCGGGCGCTGAAGACGCCCACGTAGGGCCGGTCGGCAGCCGTGATCCAGACCCGGCGGCCGTCGGGGGTGAAGAGCAGGTCATGGGCGAGGTAACCAGGAGCAAAGCTGCCGACCACGTGTGGATGACCGGGGTTGACAAATGGGCTGGACGGCGGCGGGGGCGTGGAGACGACGGTGCTCAGGATGACGATCGTGGGCGCTGCCTGTCCGAGCGCGATCCAGACTCGCTCCCCGTCGGGACTGAAGGCGAGGTGGTGGGCGCCGGCTCCGACGTAGGTGCTCGAGGCCACCCGCTCGTTGAACAGCCCGATCGCGACCACGCGCCCGCTGGCGTCGTCGGTGACGTAGGCGTAATCACCGCCGGGGGCCAGAGCCGGGATATGGGGTGAGACCAAGCCCCGGATGACTCGCCGGCTGCTGAGACGTGGCCCGCCGAGCAGCGTAACCGCCCCCGGCCGCGCGCTGACCACCACCACCGCACCGCCCGGCCCGAGGGCGGCGACGTATCCCGGCTCACTAGGCACCGTCACGCGTCGCAGGATGCGGCCGCCGGGCAGGCTGACCATGAGCAGTTGGTTCTCGGTCTGGGCGGTGACCAACGCCACCGGGGGCGGCCCCGTCAGCCGGGGGTTGGCGTGGCTGGGCGTGTGACGCACGGCTCTGTGGTGATCCGGCGCGGCCGCGGATCGCGCCGCGCGGGAGCTCGGCGCCCTTCGGGACGCACCGCACCCGCCCGCCAGCGTCGCCGTCGCGGCGGCGATGGCCAGGAGCACGATCGGCGACGAGCGTGGGCCCATCAGCCGAAGCCCGGATGGAGGAGGACAGTCGTATCGCCGGTGGAAGCCCCCTGGCCATCAGCCAGCACCGCGATCACTTCTGCGTGGGGATACAGCTCGGGGCTGCCGAACCAGAGCCGCCTGCCCCCGGCCGGTCGGACCCGCAGCGGACCGTGTGCGGGGCCGGCGCCTTGGAGATAGCCCTGCCACAGATTGCTGCCCGGCGATGGTGGGCTGAGCGTCACCACCCGGCCGGCGACCCTGACCACGACCAGGACTGCCGCACGATTGGCATTGACCCCGATCCCAATTCGGTCACACCCCATCCAGTTGGGCTTGCCGCACGCCACCCCGAGAAACGGCGACCAGGCGTAACTGAGCCGAATCCGGGGCGCCGGGCATCCGCGGAGGCTGTTGCCGATCGGGATCAGCATCGTCGCCGTCGCACCACCGGCCGGCTTCACCGCGACGCGGGCACAGCCGCGCTCTCCGTAGTACACGCCGCCTAAAACGCGCTGTATCTGGTGGCCGCAGGAGGGGAAGCGAACCCAGCCGGCACCGTTGCTGAACACTTCTCCGGGCTGCGCGGCATTGCCGTGACGGGCGAACTCCAGTGAAAGCCGGGCCCCGGCTGAAGGCAGAACGCGCACGCTGACCGGGCGCCCGCCCCGGACCACCATGATCGCGTCGGTGCCCGACGGGCCGCGCGGCGCCTGGGCGAGGTCCTCGCCCACCGACAGCGTCACCGGTCCCGCGCTGTAGACGCCGCTCTCACCCGCCAGGGGGACCTTCGCCAGGTGGCGCTCCACCTGGTTGTCGCAAAAGGCCGTCGCAGCCGGAGGGGCCGCCCGGGCCGATGGTCGCAGCGAGGCGCCGCATGCGCTCAGCAGCAGGGCAATGGCGATGAAGGCGCCGCAGGTGCGCATGCCCTGCCTACGCGCGGGACACGCGATTTGGTCCCCCCGGCAAGCGGTGCCATGATCGCGTGAGGATGCGCGCGCCAATTTCCGCGCCGACGGACCTCGAGCTCGGTCTGCGCCGTATACCGAGTGATGGGTTGGCTGGCGAGGAGCCGGTGAGCGAATATGACCGCCCCGACGCGGTCCTCATCCGCGCGGCCCGGGAAGGATCTGAGCCCGCGCTGGAGGCCCTGTTTCGCCGCTACTGGAAGCGCGCTCTGCGCGACGCCTACCTGGTCTGCCAGGACCGCGCCGGAGCCGAGGACGTCGCCCAGGACGCGTTCCTGTCTGCGGTGCGATCACTGAAACGCTTCGATCGTCGCCGCCCGTTTGCGCCCTGGCTGCACCGCATCGTTGTCAACCGCGCGATTGACTGGACGCGGACGCGCGCCGCCCGCCGAGAGACAACGGTGGCGGATGTGCCCGACTATCCCGAGCCACCAGCGGCCGAGTGCGAGTTCGACGTCATCGCGGCCCTCGCTGAGCTCGACGTGGACCACCGGGCGGTGATCGTCTTGCGCTACCTGCACGACCTTTCCCCGGGCGAGATCGCGGCTGCCCTAGCCCTCCCGCGAGGTACTGTCAATTCGCGCCTGCGCCGGGGGCTGGACCGGCTCGCCGTGCGCCTGGAAGCGGAGCGGGTGTCATGACCGAGACCGAGCTGCGCGAGCGCCTGCGCACCGTGCCGGTGCCCGCTGACCCGGCCGCTGAAGAGCGCGTGTGGCAAACCGTCAGCCGGGCCTACCGTCGACCTGCCGTGGTTGGGCGTGCGCGCGTTGGCCGGCGCGTGCTCGTGCCCGTGCTCGCGGCCGTGATCGCCGTGGCCGCCTTCGGCCTCACCGCCGGCACCGCCCCCCGTGAGGCGCTGGCCCGATGGTTCCGCGACGCGCTCGGGCTCACGGCCCAGCCGCGTCCGCATCCGGTCCTGGCTGGACTGCCCTCAGGCGGTCAACTACTCGTCAACGCGCCCAGCGGGCCATGGATCATCGGCCCGAGCGGAACCCGGACGCACCTGGGCGCCTATTCCGGTGCGGCCTGGTCGCCGCACAGCCTGTACGTCGTCGCGTGGCGAGCAGACCGGCTGGTCACACTCAACCCGCGGGGACGCGTTCAGTGGGCGATCGCCGCCGGCGCCCCCGTCTCCGCGGCGCGGTGGTCTCCGGACGGCTACAGGATCGCCTACCTGGCGGGCCGAGCCGTGGACGTGGTCGCCGGTGACGGAAGCCAGAGTCACAGGCTGCTCGCGGGTGTGCGTCCGGTCGTGCCGGCCTGGCAGCCGCGCGCTGGTGCAGCCCACCGCCTGGCTCTCGTCGACGGCAGCAGCGACCTGCAGCTGCGCAACGCCGACACTGGAGCGCTGATCTGGCGCGTGCGGCTGCCGGCGGCGCCCGAGCAGCTGCTGTGGTCTGCGAGCGGGAGGCGTCTGCTCGTCGTCTCGAGCCGGATGCTCGCCGTGTTCAGCCGTTCAGGCCAGCGGCTCGCCACACGTCTCCTCACCCCCCTGGCGAGGCCGGGGGCAGCCGCCCTGGGCTCCGGAGACCGGCTGGCGCTGGTCATCCGGCGCCCGGCACCGCAGCCCGACAGCATCGCGTTGCTCACGGCCACGGCGGCCGGTCTGCGCCACCCGCCCCGGATCGTCTTCACCGCCACCGAACGGCTGTCGGCGCTGGCCTGGTCTCCCGACGGCCGCTGGCTGCTCGCCACGAGCTCCTCGGCGGATCAGTGGATCTTTCTGCGGATCGCCGCTCCGGCCCGCATCAGCGTGGTCAGTCAGATCGCGATGAAGTTCAGTCGCGCGAATCGCCCCGCGCCCGGCTTTCCGAAGCTCGGTGGTTGGCAGCCCTGACCCGGGCGTCTAGGAAGCGCAGCTCGTGCGCGAGCCCGACCGCCGGCCACGTTCGATCGCGGCCACGGCGCGCACATGCCGGGCCAGCGCCTGCGGTCCGACCGGACCCGCCGGGAGCTCGACGACGAACGCGGTCGTGCCGGGAAACCCGTGGTTCTCCCAGCTTGTGGCGGTCCCGGGCAGAAAGGGGAGACAGGTGGCGGTCATCCCCGACACCTGCGCGTAGCGCCTCGCCACCCCGCGGTCGCCGCCCGCCATGTCCACGAGGTCCTGATGTTGGTGGTACCAGATCGTGACCGCCGGGTGAAGCTGCTCGATCAGCCGCATCGCCGCCCGGGTTTCCGGCTCTGAGCTCGGGTGCGGGCCGGAATTGTAAGTCGGATCCGAGACCCGCTGCCACTGGTAGGGGAAGTTGCGATTCAGATCTACCCCGTGGGCGTTTTGGCGCCTCCCCGCTGCCGTGCCGTCGGGATTGAGCTCACCGACCAGCCACAGCTGCACGCCGGATTGCGGCCGGGCGCGAGCCAGCGCCGAGATGATCTTCAGGCCTGCGCACTCGTTGCCGTGGATGCACCCGACGAGCAGCAGCTTGTGCCGGGCGCGGTTGGGTCCGATCACGCGGGCGGTGATCGAACGTCCGTTCACCGACCGGCCGAGCAACACCGTTCGCGCTGCCGCAGTCCCGGCGCCGGACAGCGAGAGGACGAGCCAGGCAGCGGAGATGGCCGCGAGTCTCACCAGAGCGATGGTACGGGCCTG
Organism: Solirubrobacteraceae bacterium; assembly: GCA_049697735.1. Classification (GTDB taxonomy): domain Bacteria; phylum Actinomycetota; class Thermoleophilia; order Solirubrobacterales; family Solirubrobacteraceae; genus Palsa-465. Next base: position 3,256 of record JBAVWI010000222.1, on the reverse strand, counting down.
GCCACCGCATTCCCGGGACCTTCGCCCAAGGCGGTGACTTCGACATTTTTTATAGATTTATGGTTGCCGCGATCGCTGATCAGCGCAAGAAATAGCGCGAAATGTCTGAGAACCTTGGACGTCTCGTGTCTCGCACCGAGCGCACCTTCAACCTTCTCGGAGTCGCGGTCCCGTTCGCCGGGGTCCTGGCCGCGATCCTCCTGCTCTGGAACCAGGCCGTCGACGCTTCCGATCTCGCCCTCCTGGCCGTCACCTACCTGATCACCGCCGTCGGGATCACGGTCGGGTTTCATCGCCTGCTGACCCACCGCGCCTTTCAGACCTACCCCCATGTCGAGCGGGTGTTCGCGATCCTGGGCTCTCTGTCCGTGCAGGGCTCGGTGATGGACTGGGTGGCCGACCACCGCAAGCACCACGCGCACACCGATCGCGAGGGTGATCCGCACAGCCCCCACGTGGGACACGGCAGCGGGCTGGCCGGGCTGTGGCACGCGCACGTCGGCTGGCTGCTGGAAACCCAGGGCCAGGCGGACTGGAAGCGCTACGCCCCCGAGCTCTACGAGGATCCCGCCATGCGCCGGATCGGGCGGGGCTTTCCGCTGCTCGTCGCGGTGTCGCTGCTCGTACCGACATTGGCCGGCTGTGCCCTACATGGCTTCACGCTCGGGGGCGCCGCCCGCGGACTGGTGTGGGGAGGGCTGGTGCGGATCTTCCTCGTCCACCACGTGACCTGGTCGGTCAATTCGGTCTGCCACTTCTTCGGTCGCCGCCGCTTTGACGTCGCGGACCATTCGACCAACGTCGGCTGGCTCGCCGTCCTCTCGCTCGGCGAGTCCTGGCATCACAACCACCACGCCTTCCCGCGCTCGGCCTGTCACGGCCTGCGCTGGTACGAGGTCGATCCCTCGGGATGGATCATCACCCTCATGCAACGGACCGGCCTGGCCTGGAACGTGGTCCGGATCACGCCCGAGCGCCAGCGGGCTCGGACGCTGGCCGATCTCAGGGCCTAGGGGCGCCGGTCAACCGCTCGCTGCGCAGGCCGAGCAGAGTCCCGAGATGACCAGCTCGGCCCCCTCGGGGCAGAACCCTGTCGCACCGGCTGCGCTGAGTACGCGCTCGGTGTCCAGGCCCCCGTCGAGATCCTCGACCCCACCACAGCGCCGGCAGACCATGTGCTGGTGGGGCTCAGTCCGGCCGTCGTAGAGCGCGGCCCCGAGCCCGGTGTCGATCCGCCGCGCCAGGCCCAGCTCGACCAGCAGATCGAGCGTCGCGTAGACGGTCGGAGTCGAGGTGCCGGGGAGCTCGGCGCGAACCGCACAAGAGATCTCATCCGCGGTGGCATGGCGCCGGCGCCGGCGCAGCTCGCGGAGAATCGCGTAACGCTGCGGAGTCGCCCGCTGGCCGCGGCTGTGCAGGAGCTCGGCGAACTCCTCAGGTGCCGGAAGAGGGCTGACAAGGCTCATAAGGTAGCCCTAATTCTAACACAGTTGCTATAGTGATTGGCGTGATGCAAGACCAAGTCATGAAGCACGTGCGGTCGCTCGACGAGCATACAATCGTGCTCCGCTACATCCAGCCGGGTCTGGTCGGACTGATCGACGGGACGCTCTCGACGCTGGCCCCGATCTTCGCCGCCGCCTTGCTCTCAGGCTCGCACGCGGCACTGTTTGTGGGCCTGGCCACCGCCGTTGGCGCCGGTATCAGCATGGGCTTCTCTGAGGCTCTGTCGGACGACGGCACCCAGACCGGTCGCGGATCGGCCCTGGCTCGCGGCATCGTGACCGGAACCATGACCGCCTTCGGCGGGGTCTTCCACTCGCTCCCCTTCCTGATCAAGAACGTCAATACGGCACTCGTTGTCGCCGGCGTCGTGGTCGCCATCGAGCTGATCACGATTTCGCTGATCCGCAAGCGCTTCCTTCAAGTCTCGCTGCGCACGAGCCTGCTCCAGGTCGCCCTCGGCGGCGCGCTGATCGTCGCCGCCGGCGTGGGTCTCGGCAGCGCTTAGCGCCCTGGCCGGACCGGCCGCAATACAGTCCGCTCCCGAGACAATCCGAGCGAGGGAGCAAGGCCGATGGAGCTGGCGGACAAGCACGTAATCGTCACCGGGGCGGCGAGTGGCATCGGCCGCGCCTGCGCCCGGCGCTTCGCCGCTCAGGGTGCCCGCGTGGTGGTGGCCGACCTCGCGTTTGCGCCGGCGCAGGAGGTGGCGAATGAGATCGACGGCTTCGCCGTCGAGGTTGACGTCAGCTCTGAGTCGTCAATCCAGGGGCTGGTCTCGACGGCGAGCGAGGCGGGAGGCCCGATCGACCTCTTCTTCTCCAACGCCGGGGTGCCGGGTCCCGCCGGTGGTCCCGAGGCTCCCGACGACGAGTTTCAGTCCACCTGGGAGATCAACGTCATGGCCCACGTATGGGCGGCTCGGGCGGTTTTACCCGACATGATCGAGCGCGGTGAGGGCTACCTGCTCTCGACCGCGTCGGCAGCCGGACTGCTCACCCAGGTCTCGGCGCTGGGCTACTCGATGACCAAGCACGCCGCGGTGGCGGTCGCCGAGTGGCTGGCCATCACCTATGCCGACGCCGGCATCAAGGTCTCGTGCCTGTGCCCGCAGGCGGTGCGGACCCCGATGCTCGACCTCGCCCTCGAGGATCCAATCGGGGCGGCACCGCTTTTGGCCGGCGGCCTGCTCGAGCCCGATGACGTCGCCGAGGTGGTCGTGGCGGGCCTGGGCGACGAGCGTTTCCTGATCCTTCCCCACGAGCAGGTGGCCCAGTATCTGGCCCTCAAAGGCGCCCAGCCCGAGCGCTGGTTAAACGGGATGCGCCGGCTCGTGCGCCAGGCCCGCGCCCAGGGTGAAACAGGTCGGGCCTAGAGCGAGGCGACGAGCTAGGAGAGCAGGCCGGACACGAGGCGGCCGAAGCTGCGGGTGTCGATCGGCTTGGTGACAAAGCGCGCGCAGCCAGCGTCCCGGGCGCGCTGCTCGTCGCCGGGAACGCGGCCGGCGGTGCAGGCGACGATCGCACACCCGGCGGTGTGCGGGTCGGCCTTCAGCCGGCGGGCCAGCTCGAGTCCGTGACCGTCGGGGAGCTGGAGGTCGAGGACTATCACCGGCGCAACCGTCTCGGCCAGCAACTCCTCGGCCTCGGCGATCGAGCCCGCGCCGATCACCTCGAGGTCCTCGAGCTCGAGCACCTGCTCGAGCAGCAGTCGGTTGATCGGATGGTCATCGATGACCAGCACCGGCCCGTGC
>JBAVWI010000221.1:0-1790 GCA_049697735.1 Solirubrobacteraceae bacterium | reverse complement strand
GCCGCCGCGCCGTCCGCGGGGGCGAGCCGGCGTCTCGTCGCTATCTGAGTCGCTGCCGGCCTCGCTGGGCTCTTCCTCGCCGGCGGCTTCGGGGCTGGCCTCATCGGCGTCCTTTTCTGACGCCGATTCCTCAGCGGCCCTGGTCGTGCGTCGCGAGCGGGTAGCCCGGCGAGGCGGGCCGGACGGCGGCTCGTCCTCGGCGGCCGGGACAGGTTCACCGGCCTGCTTGGCGAGAATCGCCGTGACAAGTCCCGGGCGTCGCAGTCTCCGGTAGCCGTCGATCGACAGCTCTGAGGCGATTGCGTGGAGGTCGGCGAGCGGGCTGGCTTCCAGCGCACTGCGATCAAGTACTGACATACGTGCTCCCTGGTTGATGAATCGGTGGGCTCCGGTCGCGTTGGGGCCAGCGACCGGCGATTTGCTCTTCAGAGCCTAGCGGCTGGGCACGCCGTCACCCTGTTGCCAGCGAACGGCGTCAGACAGGGCGAGGCTCGGATCGACCTCCCGGTCTCCGCGCAGCGCGGCGCGGACGGTCAGGAAATCGTTCACGGCGGCGACATCGTGGACCCTGAGCACGTGGGCGCCCCCATCAACGCAGTGGCCGATGGCGGCCAGGGTTCCGGCCAGACGCTCGCGCGGTGCGCGGCCGGTCAAGGCGCCGATGAAGTCCTTACGGGATACCGCCAGCAGGACAGGGCGGCCGAACTCGGCCAACGCATCCAGCGAGCCCAGCACGTCGATCGTCTGAGCTGGTGTCTTGGCGAAATCGGGCCCGGGGTCGAGCATCAGCTGCCGGCGCTCGACGCCCCGCTCCACGGCGAAGGCGATCTTCTCGGCCAGGAAGGATCTGACGTCGGCGACGATGCGCCCGTCATAGCCGCGGTCAAGCACCTTCTGCTTGGGGCGAGCCCGGGTGTGCATCAACACCAGCCCGGCTCCCGTCTGGGCACACACATCGGCCAGGGCGGGATCGCGTAGCCCGCTGACGTCGTTGACCAGGCACGCCCCGGCCGCGATTGCCGCCCGGGCCACCTCCGGCTTGTAGGTGTCAACCGAGATCGGTACCCCGAGCTCAGCGTGCACGCGCTCGATCACAGGCACGACGCGCGCGATCTCCTCCTCCGGGCTGACCGGTGGCCGGTTGGTGACCCCGGACTCCCCGCCGACGTCGATCAGCCGCGCCCCGGCTGCGATCAGGCTCGCAGCCAGCTCCACCCGCTCCTCGAGGGTCTGGTGCAGGCCGGCGTCCGAGAACGAGTCGGGCGTGGCGTTGACGATCCCCATCAGCCACGGCTCCGGCCCCAGGACAAGCTCGCGTCCACAGGCGTGCAGGACCGGTGCTGCGCTCGTCACGGCGTGGCGCCGGCGGAAGCCTGGGCGGTGTCGGAGAGCGGCACCGGCCAGGCCCGGTAACAGACCGAGGCCTCGAGCATCGTGGCGTGCAGCCGACCGCAGCCGTGGCAATGCCCGAGGTGATCAAGCAGCCAGTCCTCGTCAGCCGTGCTGACCGGCTGGCCATCCTGCCGCAGGGTCGCGACGCGCGCCATTCGGTCACGTTCTGGACATCGATCGGGCTCGATCCTGACGCCCCGCAGCTCGGCGTGCAGACGAGTCCGCGAGCGAGCCAGGAGCGCGGTGGCAGCCGCCGGCTCGATCCCGAGCACCTCGGCCACGAGCTCGTGCGAGAGCCCCAGGAGCTCGCGCAGCGCCAGGGCCTCCTGCTGGCGCTGGGGCAGCTGAGCGGTGGCCGCGCCCAGCTCCTGGGCGACGGCGCCGGCCAGGCCGGCGTC
>JBAVWI010000220.1:0-16495 GCA_049697735.1 Solirubrobacteraceae bacterium | reverse complement strand
CCTGGTCCTGCCTCGCCTGGGGTGGTTGACGCTGCTCGTCGCCACGGGCGCGGCCACGGCTGCTCAGGGACACGCCGGATTTGCTCTCCTGGCGGCGGTCGCTCTGCTCGTGCCGGTGGTTCTGGCGCCGCTGCGCGCCACGGTCTGGCCGCTGGCCGCGGGCGCGCCCGCGCTCGGCCTGCTCGGCCTGGCCGGTGCTTGGCCCGCCCTGGCTGGCCTCGCGCCCAGCGTTTGGCGGCGAGCGGCGATCGGCGCCGGCGGCTGGATCTGGCTACAGCTCATCACTCCGGTCGCCGGGCGCGTGCTCTACCTGAGTCCTGCGCCCAGTATTCCGCCGGCTTGGCAATGGGCCGGCTCGGTCTCGGCGACCGCCACCCACGTGCTGACCCCGCTTCTGCGCTCCGGGATCCTGGTCCCGGCGGTGGTCTGGGCTGTGGCGGCGGCAGTGCTGCCCTGGCTGGTTCGGGGCCGCTCGTTTGCACTCGATCTGGTGCGTTCGGTGGCCTGGGGGGCGAGCGTGGTCTTGGCAATTCCGGCGACGATTGCCGTCGTACACGGGTCCTCCGCAGTCCCGACCGTGCACGGCGCCATTCTCGGCGGCGTGCTCGCCGTGATGGTGGCCCTCGTCCCGCGCTGGCTCGGCGTCGCACGCCTGCCCTGGCCATCGGCGAGGCGGCCGACTGGCTCCGGGCCGCATATTCCGTAGCATGAATCGGCCCCTCGGGGCTTACCCATGAGCTTCCTCAGGAGTATCGAGAGCAAGATCGCCGGCTTCGTCGAAGGCTCGTTCAACCGTGCCTTCAAATCGGAGGTGCGGCCGGTCGAGATCGCCCGCAAGCTGGCTCGGGAGATGGAGGAACACAAATCGCTGTCCCTTTCCCGAGCCTACGTCCCCAACGAGTACCGGGTTTTCCTTTCCCCCCGGGACCGCGAGCGCTTCGCCGATTACGAGGACGCGCTGACCGGCGAGCTGGCCGGATACCTGCTCGAGCACGCCCGGCGCGAGCAACTCGCCCTGGTCTCGCGCCCAGTGGTCGTGTTCGAGACCGACGATCGCCTCGGCCTGGGTGAATTCGGCATCCAGACCCGCTCCGTCAGCCCTGAGCACGATGCCTACCCCGAGGATCTCGAGCCACCCCCCTCAGAGGACACGGGAGGACGGACGATGGTCTACAGCACCGCCGGCCGCGTATCCGAGCCGCTCGAGGAGCGAGCCCGCGTCCGCCAGCAGACGGCCCTGCTCATCACCGACGGCAAGCGCCTCGTCGTCGGTTCCGCCGGCGCCACCATCGGCCGCAGCCGCCAGTGCGACGTCATGCTCGATGACGCCAACATCTCCCGCACCCACGCCGAGATCCGTCCCCGCGGGGGATCCTGGGTGCTGACCGATCTCGGTTCGACCAACGGGACGCGACTCAACGGCCGGCGCCTCGAGGGTTCCCAGGTCCTCAAGCCGGGCGACGAGATCGAGCTCGGGACGTCGCGGATCACCTTCGAGCTCGAATAGGAGGGCTCCCCCTGCTCGCCCCCGTCTCAGTCGGCCTGAAATTCGGCTTCCTCGCCGTCCTGTACCTGTTCTTGATGTGGGTGGCATGGAGCGCGCTGCGCGATCTGCGTCGTGGCCGCGGCGGCGTGGTCCAGTCCGATCAGCCGCCGCCGGCGGACGCCACCGGCATGTACACGGCGACCTCGGGCTTTGGGGACGCCAACGACTTTGAGCCCCGGTTGCTCGTCGAGCGTGCCGCCGGCCATGAGACCGGCGTGGCCTACGACCTCACCGAGGGCGCTACGCTCGGCCGCGGTGACGTCGAGATTCGCCTCGATGATCCGTTTGCCTCGTCGCGCCACGCCAGGATCTCGCGCGAGGGCCACGTGGTGGTGATCGAGGATCTTGGCTCGACCAACGGGACGTACCTGAACGAGAACCCGCTCAATGGTCCCCAGCCGCTGCACGACGGGGATCTGATCCGGATCGGCGACTGCGAGTTCACCTACCTGCAATGACCGCCACCACCGAGCCAAGCCACTGATCCCCGATGCTGCGCGCAGCCCACACAACCTGGAAGACCGATACCGGTCGCCAGCGGCGAGACAATGAGGACAACGCCCTCGCGCGCGCGCCCCTGTTCGTCATCGCCGATGGCATGGGGGGCGCCCAGGCGGGTGAGGTCGCCTCCAAGATCGCCGTCGAGGCCTTCCAGGCTGAGCTTCCCGACGCGGGGAGCCCGGAGGAGCGCTTGGCCGACCGCACTCAGGACGCCAACCGCAAGATCTATGAGATCTCCCGCGCCGAGCACGAGCGTGCCGGCATGGGGACCACCCTGACCGCCGTCTACGTCGATGACGCCGATCTCGCCGTTGCCCATGTGGGCGACAGTCGGGCCTACCTCTTCCGCCACGGTGAACTGGGTCGCCTCACCCAGGATCACACGCTGGTCGAGGAACTCGTGCGGCGGGGCAAGCTCACCGAGGAGCAGGCCGCCGAGCATCCGCAGCGCTCGATCATCACCCGCGCGCTGGGGGTCGACCCAGAGGTCGAGGTTGACACGCGAACCTACGCCGGACGAGCCGGCGATGTCGTGTTGCTGTGCAGCGACGGCCTCACCTCGATGATCTCCGAGGACGAGATCGTCTCCATCCTGAATGGTGAGGACGATCTCGACCGGGCCGCGGAACGCCTGATCGCCGCCGCCAACGAGGCCGGAGGCCGCGACAACATCACCGTCATCCTGTTCAGGCTCGAGGAGGTAGGTGGCCCTGCGGGCAGCGACCAGCCAACCGAGGTCGGGCTCACGCCGGCGGCGTCGAGCCCTGGCTCTGGAGCCGGTCCGGCCTCCGAGGCCCCCGGCGGCGAGCCGGCGCCCGAGGGCGTGCGGGCTTCGAGCGCGACCCTGACCGCCCCGCGTACTCAGCCGCCCCCTGGAGTCGGCCCCAAGGCGCCGCTGCCCCTGGCGCGTACGCAGGGGCGCAGGGAGTCACGCCAGGCCAGACGCGGCCGCGGACCCCGCCGGTTCGCCCGGACCGCCGCCGCCCTGTTGACGGTGCTGATCGTCCTGGCTCTGATCGGCGCGGGAGGCTACTTGGCCAGCCGCCAGCTGTTCTTCGTCGGTACCAACAGCCAGGGGCTGGTCACGATCTACCGCGGCCTTCCCTACGACCTCCCGTTCGGGGTGCCGCTCTATGAGCAGTTCTATGTCTCCGGCGTGCCGATCTCGGTCGTGCCCGCCGCGCGCCGGGCCAAGCTGCTGGATCACCACCTCCGTTCTCAGGCGGACGCGACAAGTCTCGTGCACGCCGCCGAGCTCGGCCAGCTGGCCAAATGAGCGCTCGCAACCGAGAGCTGTTCGGGTTGATTCCCGCCTCGCTGCTGGTGACCGCCGGGTTCGCCGGCGTCTTCATCCAGCGCTCGAACGCGCTCTCGAACATCTCGCTGACCTACGGGGCGATCTTCCTCGGCCTGTGCCTGGCCGGTCACATCTTCATCCGGATAACGCTGCCCAATGCCGACCCCTACCTGTTCCCGCTCGTCGCCGTCCTGGCCAGCTTCGGTCTTGTCATGATCTACCGGCTGGACTCCACCCTGGCGCGTCAGCAGGCACAGTGGTTCGTGCTCGGGCTGATCCTGTTCGCGGTCACGATCGTCGCCTTTCGCGACTACCGCAAGCTCGAGCGCTACCGCTACCTCATTGTCGCCGTCTCCCTGGGCCTGATGATCTTGCCCCGCTTCCCGGTCGTCGGCTACCAGGCCAACGGTGCCTATCTCGGGGTACGCATCCCGGGCCTGTTCGTGTTCCAGCCGCCAGAGTTCACCAAGATTGGCCTGGTCATCTTCCTGGCCAGCTATCTGCGCGACACGCGCCAGTTGCTTGTCGTGGGGGCCCGCCGGTTCTTGGGCATCACGATCCCGCCGCTCAAGCACTTCGGTCCCGTCATCGTCATCTGGGGCATGGCGATGGCGATTCTCGTCCTGCTCTCCGACGTCGGCACCTCGGTGATGTTCTACGGCGCCCTTCTGGCCATGCTCTACGTGGCCACCAACCGGGTCTCGTTCGTGGTCGTCGGGCTGGTCGCCGCCGGGATCGGCTTCTGGTACCTGGGGACCCACATCCCCCACATCCACGCCCGAGTCGAAACCTGGCTGAACCCGCTCAACCCAAAGCTCTACAACGCACAGTTGGGTAGCTATCAGGTCGCCAACGCGCTGTTTGCCCAGGCCGCCGGCGGCCTTTTCGGCCAGGGCTTCGGCCAGGCGGTGATCAACTTCCCGGGCGGGGGGACATTGCTGCCCTTTTCCCAAACCGACATGATCTACGCCGTCATCACCGACGAGCTCGGCCTGTTCGGCGCCGCTGCGGTGATCCTCACCTACCTGATCTTCGTCTGGCGGGGCTTCAAGATCGCCATGCTGGCCCGTGACTCGTTCTCGAAGCTGCTGGCCGCCGGTCTGACCGCGATGTTCGCGCTCCAGGTGTTCGTGATCGTCGGCGGGGTCACGCGGGTGATTCCCCTGACCGGCGTGACGCTTCCCTTCATCGCCTATGGCGGATCGTCGATCTTGGCCAACTTCGTGCTTCTCGCGCTGCTCCTGCTCGTCTCCGACCGGGCGCGCAGGGTGACCCCGTGAACGCCTCCATCGCCAAGCTGTTCACGGTCGTGGTCCTGCTCTTCACCCTGCTGATCATCTGGACCTCGCGCTGGACGGTGTTCGACGCCTCCTCGCTGGCCGCCAACCCGCTCAACCGGCGCACGCTCGTCGACGAGTTGCGGATCAAGCGCGGGCGGATCCTCGCCGACGACGGCACGGTGCTGGCCAGGTCGGTCCCTGGCCCCCAGCAGACCTGGACGCGGACGTACCCGACCGCATCGCTGTTCGCCCAGCCAGTCGGCTACTTCAACGCCCTGGAGGGACAGGCAGCCGGACTCGAGCGCTCGCGCACGCCCGAGCTGCAGGGCCTTCAGACCGGCCTGAGCTCGGTCTTCGGGCAGCTCGGGGGCTCTCAGCGGGTCGGTGACGACCTCCACACGACGCTTGACCCCAAGGCGCAGCGCCTCGCACAACAGCTGCTCGCCGGCCGAGCTGGGGCGGTGGTCGCCCTCAACCCCCAGACCGGCGCGGTCAGGGTTCTTTACGCCAACCCGAGCTACAACGACAACCATCCCCTCTCAACCGCCGGCGGGGCGTCGACCTTCAACCGGGCGACCCAGTCCAGCTACCCGCCGGGCTCGACCTTCAAGGTCGTCACCGCCACGGCGGCGATCGACAGCGGCCGCTACACCCCCAACTCAATCGTGGACGGCAAGTCACCGGTCACGATCTCCGGGGTCCCGCTCAACAATGACAACAACCAGAGCTTCGGCCCGATCGACTTGACCACCGCGCTGACCTACTCGGTCAACACGGTCTGGGCCCAGGTTGCCGAGTCCCTGGGCCGCGGCACGATGACGCGGTACATGAAGCGCTTCGGCTTCTACGCCAAGCCGCCCATCGATCTGCCGCCCGGGGAGCTGAACTCGAGCAGTCCCCAGGCACCCAACGGCAGGTTCTACCCGCCGGGCAGCCCCAACGAGGACATCGGCCGCATCGCGATCGGGCAGGGCGGCCTGCTCGTCACGCCGCTGCAGATGGCCATGGTCGCCTCCGCGGTGGCCGACGGCGGCAAGCTGATGGCCCCCCGGCTGACCGATCGGGCGGTCGATCAGACCGGCCGTACCGTGGAGACGACTGTCCCCAGCGTCTACCACCAGGTGATGAAGGCCTCCACCGCCTCCGAGGTCGCGCAGATGATGAAGAAGGTCGTCGATGAGGGCACGGGGACCCCCGCCCAGCTCGGCTCGGGGATCACCTTCGCCGGCAAGACCGGGACCGCGTCGGTCGGGGTGACGGGTTCCAACTTGACCCAGCCGTGGTTCATCGGCTTCGCCCCCATCCAGAGCCCCAAGGTCGCGATCGCCGTCACAATCGAGCGCTCCCAGGGGGGCTTCGGAGGCACGGTCGCGGCGCCGATCGCCAAAGCCATCGTCCAGCAGCTGCTCGCCGAGGGTCACTGAGGTGTCAGTTCCGCCACCCAACACGCTGATCGATGGGCGCTACAAGGTGCTCGCGCGCCTGGGCTCGGGCGGGATGGCCGACGTCTTTTTGGCCGAGGACCAGCAGCTCGGGCGCAAGGTCGCACTCAAGCTGCTGCACGGGCGTTTCGCCGCCGATCCGGACTTCGTCGAGCGCTTCCGCCGTGAGGCCCAGGCGGCGGCCGGCCTTCAGCATCCGCACGTGGTCAGCGTCTATGACCGCGGCAGCTGGGACGACACCTACTACATCGCCATGGAGTACCTGCCCGGCCGGTCGCTCAAGCAGCTGATCCGGGACGAGGCGCCGCTCGAACCCGTCCGCGCCATCGACATCACGCTCCAGATCCTTCAGGCGGCGCGGTTCGCCCACCGGCGAGGCATCATCCACCGCGATCTCAAGCCTCATAACGTGATCGTCGACGACTCCGACCAGGCCAAGGTCACCGACTTCGGGATCGCTCGCGCGGGCGCCTCGGACATGACCGAGACCGGCTCGATCATGGGCACCTCGCAGTACCTTTCTCCCGAGCAGGCCCAGGGCCGCTCGGTCGGGGCGGGCTCTGACCTGTACTCGATCGGGGTTGTGCTCTACGAGATGCTCACCGGGCGGGTTCCGTTCGATGCCGACGCGGCGGTCACGATCGCCCTCAAGCACGTCTCGGAGGCCCCGACCCCCCCGAGGCAGATCAACCCCGCCGTCCCGGCCGAGCTCGAGCAGGTCGTGCTCTGGGTACTCAACAAGGACCCTCGCGACCGGCCCGCCGACGCCGACCAGCTCATTGCGGCGCTCGAGAGCGTGCGGACCACCCTGCTCGGCGGTCAGGGTCACCACACGGCCAACATGGCCGCGGTGGTGCCGCTGGCAATCCCCGAGCCGCTGCCGTACCCCGAGCCGAGTACGAACGGAGACTTCAGCCGGGACCCGGAGGATGAACCCCGGGGGTGGCTGCCCTGGCTGATCGCCGCGCTGGTTCTACTCCTGATCGCCGGTGCGGCTGCCGGCGCGTATCTACTCACGCGACCCAAGCAGGTGGTCGTGCCGGTGGTGACAAACGACCCGATCAACACGGCGAGCACGATCGTCCAGGACGCGGGCTTCCAGGTTCAGCCCCTCAACGTCCCCAGCAGCCGCCCGCAGGGCATCGTCATCCGCGAGTCTCCCACGGGGGGCACCAAGGCCGACAAGGGGTCGGTGGTGACGCTGGCCGTCTCCCAGGGGCCGGGCACGAAGGCGATCCCGTCCGTCCTGGGCAAGAGCAAGGCCGCGGCCACGAGGCTGCTGCAGCGCAGCGGCCTCACGGTCGCCAGCGTGCCCCGCCCGTCACAGCAATACGGGCCCGGGCAGGCCACCGGGACCGATCCGCGCGCGGGAACTGCTGTGGCCCCGGGCACCAACGTGACCTTGTTCATCTCCAGTGGGCCGCCTGCCAGGCAGATCCCCGACGTCACCGGGGAGACCCGAGCCCGGGCCACGGCCGACCTCTCCAACGCCGGCTTCAAGGTCGCCACCACCACCCAGCCGTCGTCCACGGCGACCGTCGGCGACGTGATCAGCCAGAACCCGTCCGGCGGGAACAACGCCGCGTCCGGGTCCACGGTCACGATCGTCGTAGCTTCAGCGCCGACCACCGCCAGCGTGCCCTCGGTCATCGGGGCGACGGCCGCGGCTGCCACCTCGACGCTGACCGGGGCCGGCTTCACCGTCACCCGCCAGACCAGGAAGGTCACCAACCAGGCCCAGGACGGAATCGTGCTCACCCAGACTCCCGGCGCCAACGCCCAGGCCAAAAAGCACAGTGCGGTGGTGATAGTGATTGGCAAGTTCACCCCGACCAACTCGACCACCACCCCCACGTCGAGCACCACCACCCCGAGCTCCACGACCACCCCGAGCTCCACCACCAGCAGCACGACACCGGCAAGCGGAGCCCCGTAGTGGCGTCCTCCCTGGGCGCAGTCGCCGTCCTGGGCGGCGGGCGCTCCTCTGAGCACGATGTCTCGCTGGCTTCGGCCGCGTCGGTGGCCCAGGGGTTGCGTGTCGCGGGCTACGCGGTGGCCATGATTGACGTCGGGCGCGACGGGGTGTGGCGCCAGGACGGCGCCGCGCTGACCCTGGCGCCCGGCGCCGGCCTTCCCGGCCATGATGTCGTCTTCCCGGTCCTGCACGGTCCCTTCGGCGAGGACGGCACCGTTCAGGGTCTGCTCGAATGTCTCGACGTTCCCTACGTCGGGGCCGGGGTGCTGGCTTCGGCGGTGTGCATGCACAAGGTCCTGTTCAAGGAGCTGATGGCCCAGGCGGGGCTGCCTCAGGTCGACTACCGGTCGGTGCGCGAGACCGATCACCGCACCGACCGGGACGCGGTAGCGCGGGCGCTCGCCCCCCTTGGCCTCCCCGTGTTCGTCAAGCCGGCCCGGCTCGGGTCCTCGGTGGGGATCGGTCGCGTCGCCCTCGCCGAGGAGCTGCCCGCGGCGCTCGACACCGCCTTTGAACATGATTCCCTGGCCATCGTCGAAGCCGCGGCCGGCGGTCGTGAGATCGAGTGCTCGGTGATCGGCAACGATGACCCGATCGCCTCTGCGCCCGGCGAGATCCTGCTCGCCGCCGGCGAGCACGGCTGGTATGACTACGAGGCCAAGTACTCGCCCGGTGGCATGGAGCTTGTGGTTCCGGCCCGAATCCCGCCTGAGGTCTCCGAGCGGGTGCGTGAGCTCGCCGTCGAGGCGTTCGTGCGCTCCGGCTGTGCCGGGCTGGCCCGGGTGGACTTCTTCGTGGTCGGCGAGACGGTGCTCATCAACGAGCTCAACACGATGCCCGGGTTCACCGAGACAAGTGTCTTCGGTTCCCTGTTCGCGGCCAGTGGGATCCCCTATCCGGAGCTGCTGCACCGGTTGGTCGAGTTGGCCCTCGAGCGCCATGCCGCCGAGCGCGACCACCGGTTCTAGCCGTGACCCGTCCTCCCGGCCCCAAGCCGTGCGCCGAGGCGGTCGTGATCCGCGACGGCGAGGTGCTGCTCATGCGCCGGGCCCGCGACCCGTGGCGCGGGGCCTGGGAGGTGCCGGGCGGCTTCTGCGAGGACGCCGAGCACCCGGCGCTGGCGGCGCAGCGCGAGCTGCGCGAGGAGCTCGGCTTGGACGGGCGGGTTGTCGCCTACATCGGCAGCTGGATCGACGTCTACGGCTCGGCGCAGGACAACCAGTCCCATGAACACACCCTCAACTGCGCGTATCTGGTCGAGCTCGTGGATCCCGCCGCTTCGCCCACCCTCCAGGCCGAGGAGGTGCTTGACGCGCGCTGGTTCGGGCTCGATGCCCTGCCCGAGCCTCTCGCCTTCCCCGACCATATGCCGGCGGTACTGCGCGCCGCCGGCCGGCTCGACCCGGAAGACCTGCCACCACTGCTGGACCTCGTGCCCTAGGCCGGGCGAGGGCCTGGCGGAGGTGTCGCCAGGTCAGTAGTAGAGGGCAACCTCGTTGAGGGCGACGTAGGGATTTGGCCCCAGATTGGTGATCCAGACCAGGTAGTAGCCGTATCTGACGCCCGCCGTGTGCAGGCGAATTGTCTGGGTGGGGTGGACTGACACGGCGCCACCGATGCGGACCCAGCCCGTGGGGCCGACGTCAAAGGTGTTCGGATCGGGCTGGGTGCGGCGTCCGTAGATCTGGACTTCAAAGCCGGGGGTTGCGGTGTCGATCACCATCGAGCGCGCGGCGATGCCGGGCGAGGCAGAGACGTAGAGCCCGACTCCGGGCTTGCTCTGCAGCCCGTTGAAGTAGGTCTCGGTCGTCCAGGCCGTGTTGCGGTTGTTGTCGATGGCCAGCCCGACCTCGCCCGGGTGCTGGCTCTTGGGCCCACTGATCGCGTCGGGGTTGTAATCGTGGGCGCAGGTGCTGCACGGGTGGAACTGACCGTGACTGGCCGCCGGCGGCGGCTGGGGGAGATAGCCGGTTCCGTGGTGGGTGCGCCCGGCCAGGAAGATCAGCCCCGCCGCGACTGCGATCAGCACCACCATGGCCGCGATCACCATCGTGGCCGGGTGGCGCAGCCGGTAGGGGACCCGGCGCGATGAGCGGAAGGGCAGCGTGCGCAGGACGGTGGTCACCTCACCAGTGGCCGAGCCTGTACGCGCTGTCTCGATGGCCAGGGCGTCCTCGAGGTCGGCGATCATCTCGGCGTCGTCGGCGTAGCGATCGTCCTCGCGCTTGGCGGTTGCCGTCTCGACAACGGCAGCCAGCGCCGCCGACACCTCCGGGCGCTTGAACTGGATGTCGGGAAGCTCCTCGCGGACGTGCTTCATTGCCACCGCGACCTGGTTCTCGCCCTTGAACGGAACCTCACCGGTGAGCATCTCGTAGAGCACGACGCCGAGTGAGTAGAGATCGGACTGCCCGCTGACGTGCTGACCGAGGGCCTGCTCGGGGGAGACGTAGTCGGTTGTGCCCAGCACCCGCCCGTCGGCGGTGAGGCCGTCCTCCTCGAGCGTCCGGGCGATTCCGAAGTCGGTGACCTTGGCTGAGCCCTCCTCGTCGATGAGGACGTTCTGGGGCTTGACGTCCCGGTGGACGATGTGGCGCGAGTGCGCGGCGCCGAGTGCCCGGGCGATCTCGATCGCGTACGCCACCGCCTCGGCCACCGGGAGCCTGCCCAGCCGCCGGATCCGGTCTTTGAGCGTCTCGCCTTCGACGTACTCGAGCACGATGTAGGGCCGGCCGTCATCCTCGCCGGCGTCGATCACGCCGACGATGTGGGGATGCGAGAGCTGGGCCACCGCCCGAGCCTCGCGACGAAAGCGCTCGAGCTGATCGGAGTCGCTGGCAACTTCCCGGTTCATGAGCTTGACCGCGACCGGGCGCTGCAGGGTCTCGTCAAAGGCCCGATAGACAGTCGACATTCCGCCCGCGCCAACCCGGGCCTCCAGCCGATAGCGCCCGTTGAGGCTGGTCCCGAGCACAGTGCTCATTCAGATGCGGGGTCGCGGGCTCACTTTTCAGTCCCTATTTTTGCGTCAAAGCGCCCGAACCGCCTTCGATGCCCAGTCCGGGCACCTCCACGAGTCCGGTGCGCTCGGTCACGGAGCCGATCACCGCTGCGCCGGGGTGATGGGCCGCCAGCAGCGCTACCGCCTGCTCGGCCTGCTCGGCGGGGGCGATCACGCAGAACCCGCAGCCCATGTTGAAGACCTCCCACATCTCGGCCGCCGGGACCTCGCCGAGCTCGGCGATCAGGTCAAAGACGTCGGGAACGGGCAGTGGGGCGGTGACCTGAAAGCCGATTCCGGATCCCAGGCGCAGCAGGTTGGTCAGCCCCCCGCCGGTGATGTGGGCGAGGCCGTGGACCGCCACGTCGCTGCGCAACAGGGCCAGGATGGCACGGACGTAGATGACGGTCGGCTCCAGCAGCACGTCGGCCACGCTGGCTCCGCGCAGCTGGGCGGGGGTCGCGTCGAGGCTCAGCCCGCCCTGCTCGAGCAAGGCGCGGCGGGCCAGCGTAAGGCCGTTGGAATGCACGCCCGAGGCCGGCAGTCCGATCAGCGCGTCCCCGGGGGCGCAGGCGCTGCCGTCGATGATCGTGTCCAGCGCCACGGTGCCGAAAGCCGAGCCGACCAGATCGAAGCCGTACGGGGACGGATGGCCGCGGATCACCTCCGGCAGCTGGCAGACCTCGCCACCGGGGATCTCAACCCCCGCCGCCTCAGCGCCGGCTCGCAGCCCGAGCGCGATCTCGCGCAGCAGGTGGGGGTCAGCGGACTCGACGGCCAGGTAATCCAGCACCGCCAGCGGTTCGGCACCCACGCAGATGAGGTCATTGACGTTCATGGCCACGCAGTCGATCCCGATCGTGTTGAAACGCTGCGTCTGCTCGGCGACGATCACCTTGGAGCCGACGCTGTCGGTGGCCAGCGCGATTCCGAGCCCGGGCGCGACCCGCAGCACGCTCGCGTAGTGGCCGGGCAGCGGTACGGACAGGGATAGCCGCCCGGGCTCGATCCCCCGCAGCACATCGACCAGCGCCGCGACGCCCCGGTCGGCCTCGTGGGTGTCGACACCGGCGGCTGCATAGGCATCGCTCACGCGGCCATTGTCGTACATCACGCGGACCGTGGGGGCCTGCGGACCAGCCTCGTGATCACCGCCACGGCCAGGCCGATGCGGTACGCGGCGTAGGGCAGCAGCGAGCGGTCGCGCTCGACCTGCCGGATCAGCCAGGTCGAACCCAGCGTGGAGGCAAACGAGGCCGCGGCGCCGGCTGCGAACGGGACCGCCGTCCCGGGGGGCAGGCCCCGGCGGGTCAGGCGGACCCCCTTGAGCAGCGTCGCGCCGGCGATCACGGGCAGCGCGACGTGGCGCGAGAGCCGGTTGGCGTCGGCACGGGTGAAGCCGCGATGCCGGGCGGCGGCCAGGGTGGCGCCATTGCGCGACACGCCAGGAATCAGAGCGCAGGCTTGCGCGGCACCCAGCCACAGCGCGTCGGCCCAGCCGGCCTCCTGGGAGCGCCTGGTTTGGGGCGCGCGGTCGGCGACGGCCATGACCAGCGATCCGCAGATGAGACCGGCAGCGATCGTCGGTGGGGTGCCCAGGTGCTCCTCGATCGGGCGTTCGAGGCGATACCCGATCAGCGCCGGCGGGATGAAGGAGAGGGCGATCAGGGTGACGACCCTGAAGCTCAGGTCATGCAGGGCGTCGTTGACCTCACTGCGCAAGGTGATCAGCAGGGCAGCCGCCGTGCCGGCGTGCACGGCGACCTCGAAGGACTTGCGCAGCTCGCTGTCGAGCCGGTCGTAGTCCCAATGCAGCAGCCACGGAATCAGCGCCACGTGCCCCGAGGACGAGATCGGCAACAGCTCGGCGGGTCCGTGCAGCGCGCCGAGCGTCAGCGCCTGAGAGAGCGACAGCCGGTCAGCTGCCGGCATCGACGGCCGCTTCGGGCTCGCCGCGGCCCCGATCGCGTCGCCGACGGATCACGAGGTAGATGATTCCGATCACCACGGCGGCCACGACCGCATAGTCGACATAGCTCAGGGCGTCCTTGACGTTGTGCCAATTGCTCTTGGTCAAGTAGCCGATCCACCCGAGCAGGAACACCCAGGGGATGCAGCCGACGGCGGTGAGGGCGGAAAACCGCCAGAACGGCATACGTGCCACCCCCGCCGGAAGCGAGATAAAGGTCCGGACCAAGGGCATGATCCGGGTGACCAGCACGGTGATGCTCCCATAGCGCTCAAACCATCGGTCGGCTCGCCGCAGCTGGTTGGGCGAGATGTGAAGCGCTCGGCCGTGGCGCTCGAGCAGCTCAAGGCGCCCGTAGTAGCCGACGGCGTAGGCCAGCCAGGAGCCGACCAGGTTGCCCAGCACTCCGGCCACCGTGATCGCCAACAGGCTGTAGTGACCGTTGGCCACGTTAAAGCCCGCGAACAGCATTGTCGCCTCGGACGGGATCGGGATACACGCGCTCTCGAGCAACATGAGCAAGAAGATCCCGGCCAGCCCGAGCGAGCCGACGATGCTGGTGGCGGCGTCGGCGAGTGAGGCGGTGATGGAGGCGACGTGAAGGAGCACTCGTTGCAAGGCTATCGTCCGTTGCGCCCAAACCGATTTCAGGGCTAGGGTTGGCCGCCGTCCATGAAGATCTGGATCGACCTCACCAACTCTCCGCACGTGCTCGTGATGCGTCCGGTGATTGCCGAGCTGCAGGCGCGTGGCCACGACGTCGAGGTGACCGCGCGAGACTTCGCGCAGACCCTCGAGCTGTGCTCCCGCTTCGGCCTGGCCAATACGGCGATTGGCCATCACCGCGGGGCGGGCCGGGTCGACAAGGCCCGCGGCCTGGTTGCGCGCTCGCTCGCGCTCGCCCGCTGGGCGCGCCCGCGCGGCTTTGACCTCGCTCTCGGGCACGGTTCCAACGACGTGACAGTGGCCGCGGCCCTGCTGCGGATCCCCAGCACCACCACCTTTGACTATGAGTGGGCGCGCGTGCAGCACACGGTCAACTGCCGGCTGGCCGCCGCCGTGGTCGTCCCCGACGTGATCCCGCCGCAGCGCCTGACGCCCTACGGCGCCAAGGGCAAGTTGCACCCCTATGCCGGCCTCAAGGAGGAGTACTACCTGGCTGACTTCGAGCCTGACCCGGCGGTGCTGGCGGTGCTCGGACTGGACGCCGACCAGCCGATCGCGGTGATCCGCACACCGCCGGCCGTGTCGCTCTATCACCGCTTCGAGAACGACCTCTTCGGGCAGGTCCTCAACCGCCTGCGGGGGGCACAGGTAGTGGTTCTCCCCCGCACTCCCGAGCAGCGCTCAGAGCTGGTCAGCAGCGGCGACTTCATCGTGCCCGAGCACGCCATCGACGCCCAATCCCTGATCGCCTACGCCGATCTTGTCGTTTCCGCGGGCGGGACCATGAACCGCGAGGCGGTGGCCCTGGGCACCCCAGTGTTCACGGTGTTCGAGGGCCGGCTGGGTGCCGTCGACGAGGGGCTGATCGCCGAGGGACGCCTGCGCCGTCTGGGCCGGCCTGAGGACGTGAACCTGGTCAAGCGCGCGCGCGGCCACAGCGGCGCTGCTCGAGTCACACGCGACCCCGCGGTGCTGACCGATTTGCTGCTCACGCCGGTGGCCGGTCCTGGCCTCCGGCGCCCGCTATGTTGACACTCGGTTAGGGTCGGGCTAGCACTCCGCCCTCGTCGGCCTCGACGGGGCGGATGACGCCGTGCCAGGCTGGTACCTTCCGTGTCTCCTCGTGTCTGACACCACGCTAGAGACGCCGCAAGTCCTCACTGCAGAGGACCGCAAACCAGCGCGGCAAGCCCATCCCGGAACCGCCCGCTCGTGGCTGGCCGGCTACGTCTGGTGGCTGGTCGGGCTGGGCGTGGTCGTAGTGTCGGGTCTGCTGATCTTGATCGCCGGCACCCGGCCCGGTTATGACCCTTACGGCTGGCTTGACTGGGGCTACCAGACGCTGAGGCTGCGGCTCGACCTCGGCGGAGCCCCGTCGTGGAAGCCGTTCACCTACGTCTTCACCCTTCCCTACTCGCTGTTCGGTCACTACGCGCTGTGGCTGTGGATGCTGACCGCGGTCTCGATGTCACTGGGCGGGGCTGTGTTCGGCGGCCGGATCGCCTACCGGTTGACCGCCACCGAGAGCGACAGCCGCTGGCCCGCGATCGTGGCCGCGATCGTCGGCGGGGCTGCCGTACTCGGGATCCAGCAGTACTTCCACTACCTGCTCTCCGATCAGTCCGATCCGATGCTCGTCACCGTGTGCCTGGCCGCGATCGACTGCTACTTGGGTCGCCACTACCGGTGGGCGTATTGCTTGGGCATCCTGGCCTCGCTGGGCCGCCCCGAGGTATGGCCGTTCGTGTTCCTGTTCACGATCTGGGCGTGGCGCAAGGTCCCCTCGATGCGCTGGATGCTCTACACCGGGCCGGTGGTCGTCGCCTTTTTGTGGTTTGGCGTTCCCACGATCACCAACCACCGCCCCAACATCGCCGGCCAGCTGGCTCTGCGCTCGCCGCGGGAGTGCACCAGCAACAAGATCGTGTGCACGTTCAACCGCTTCACGGCGCTGGACATCCTGCCCGTCGAGATCGCGGCCTTGATCGCCACCGGCCTTGCCCTGCTGCGCCGCAACTGGACCGTGGTGGCGCTGGCCGGCTGTGTGGTCTTGTGGCTCGTGATCGAGATCGCCTTTGCCCTGCATGGTTTCCCGGGGGTTCCGCGGTACCTGTTTGAGGCTGCCGGGCTGATGGGGGTCCTGGGCGGGATCGGCGTCGGCTGGCTGTTGCTCAACGCTCGGCGGATTCATCGCGTGCTCCCCCGCTGGATCGGAGCCCCCGTGGCCGTGGCCTTGGTGGCGACGATGGTCCCGAGCGCCATCTCGCAGGCCCGCCTCGAGCGCAGGGACATCCGTCATGAGCAGGCCCGCACCAAGGAGATCAACCGTCTCTCGGCTTTCATCACCTCGCTCGGCGGCCCTCAGCACGTCGCCACCTGCGGGCGCCCGGTGCTCAACGTCGAGTACGTGAGCATCATGGCCTGGTACATGCACCGCAACACGGGCACGATCGGCTACCGGCCCAAGATCGAGCTCCACAACCGTCGCTATCCGATCATTGTCTTCTCCACCTTCCCCAACGGTTGGTCAGTCAAGCCCTACCGGACCCCGGCCCGGCTGAAGAGCTACTGCTCGAACATGACCGCTCTCTACGTACCCACGGCACGCCATCCAAACGGCGTGCTGGTCCCCAAGTAGACCCTAACCAGGCCTTAGGCAGCCTTGACCGGCGCGCCACTAGAATCCGCCCCGCATGCGCCGGCGGCTTCGATCCGCGGCCTTCCCCGTCCATCGGCATGCTCTGCCCCAGCTGCTCTTGGACGGCGTGCTGGTCGCGCTCGCATATTTCCTTGCCTTCTGGCTTCGCTTCGAGGGCAG
>JBAVWI010000219.1:0-5886 GCA_049697735.1 Solirubrobacteraceae bacterium | reverse complement strand
CACGAGCCGGGAATGACCGGTGGAGACACAGCGCCGCAGCGCGTCCTGCACGGTTTCCGACAGATCCACCGTGACCACGGCCGGGATTGGCGTCATGACCTGCCGCGCCTCCTGCTCGTGGAGGTGAAAGACGCCCGTCAGCATGTTGGCCTCGCCGATATCGAGGCTGCCGCCGGTCCGCGAGTCGGCGATGATCCGCTTGAGCTCGTCGGGGGTGCCGCCCTCCGGCTCGGCGTCGGGGTCGGTGCCCAACGCCCGCAGCAGCGAGTTCGAGGCGGAGTTCAGGACGACGATGAAGGGATGGAAGAGCATTCGGAAGAAGCGCAGCGGCCGCGAGATTCGGCGGGCCAGATCCTCCGCGTGCTGGATCGTGTAGAGCTTGGGGGCGATCTCGCCGACGATGCTCTGGGCGACCGTGATCAGCAGGTAGGCGATCGCCACCGAGACCGCGACCGCGGCGGTGTGCCAGACGGCGTGGCCGAGCAACGGCTCGAGGACGTGGGCGATGGCGGGCTCGCCGAGGGCACCGATGCCGATCGACGCCATCGTGATCCCCACCTGGCAGGCGGCAATGTAGTCGCCGATCTCCTCGAGCTGCATGAGCGCCATCCGCGCGCCGCGCTTGCCCTCCTCGGCCATGGCCTCGAGGCGCCCCTTGCGCGAGCGCACGAGCGAGTACTCGGCGATCACGAAAAACGCGTTGACCAGGACGAGCAGCCCGGTGAGGATGATGAAGAGCGCCTTCACCCGTGTCCGTGCCCCACCACGCTGGTGGAGGCCCCCGGGGTCAGCGCCCTGTTACTTCGGGATGGGTCGTCGTCGGTCATTCAGCGACGCGGCGAACGGTAGCAGCCACCCCAGCAGCATCCGGGCGTCCCCCAGGGCAGCCACCCCAGCAGCATCCGGGCGTCCGCCAGGGTAGCCACCCCAGCAGCATCCGGGCGTCCGCCAGGGCCCCGGCCCAGGCGTCAGCTGAGCTCGTCCAGGCGCCCGGCCATCGCGAAGTCCATCTCGGTCAGACCGCCCGCCGAGTGGTTGCACAGCGACAGCTTCACCTTGTTCCAGCCATGGACGAAGATGTCGGGATGATGGTTGGCCTCCTCGGCGACCTCGGCCACGCGGTTGACGAAGGCGATCGCCTCCGCGAAGTCCTCGAAGCGCCGCTCGCGCACGATGTCGTCGCCCTCGCGCTCCCACGGCAAACGCTTCAGCCTCGTGGCGATTTCGTCGTCGTTGAGCAGCTCTGCCATATCGTCTCCAATCGGTTTCGGTGCGGTGCTGGTCACGGCGAAGTAACGTCTGGCGGCTAGTCCCCCCAGGCTCCCACCGACTCAGGACGCGCAAACAAGCCTGATGCGAATCGTAAGCCTCGTTCCCTCCGCTACCGAGATGCTGTTCGAGCTCGGTCTGGGCCCCGACCTGGTGGCGGTTACCCACGAGTGCGATTATCCCCCCGAGGCGCGTGAGCTGCCCAAGGTCACTCGCGACGTGCTTCCGTCCGGCCTGGACGCCGCCCAGATCGACGCTGCGGTCAAGGAACGCACGCTGGCCGGCCAATCGATCTACGAGCTCGATGCCCGCGCCGTGCACGAGCTCGAGCCGGACCTGATCGTGACCCAGGCCCTGTGCTCGGTGTGCGCGGTCTCCTACGACGATGTCCGGGCGATCGCCGACGAGATCGCGGGGCGCCCCCAGGTCATCTCGCTGGATCCACACACCATCGGAGAGGTTCTCGGCGATGCCCGTACCCTCGCCCAGGCCACCGATCGCAAAGACGCCGGGGTGGACCTGATCGCCGCCGCCGCCGCCCGCATTGATCGGATCCGCCTGGCCGTCCGCGAGGCTCGCCGCCTGCGGGTGGTCGCGCTCGAGTGGCTGGACCCGCCCTTCGTGGCCGGTCACTGGACGCCCCAGCTGATCGATTACGCCGGCGGCGAGGACGTGCTGGGCTTCGCGGGCGAGAACTCCGAGCAGCGCACCTGGGAGGAGATCCGGGCTGCCCAACCCGATGTGGTGATCGTCATGCCGTGCGGTTACGACGCGGAGATCGCCCACCGCGAGGCCGAGATGCACCGTGACGAGCTCGCATCGTTGGGAGCGGGTGAGGTGGTGGCGGTCGACGCCTCGGCCTACTTCTCACGCCCCGGCCCCCGGCTCGTGGACGGTCTCGAGCTGCTCGCCCACATCCTTCACCCCGAGCTCGTACCCCAAGCGCCCGCGCCGGCGCTTACGGTGGCGCTCTGAGCCCCACCCCCGTACTGCTCCTGCACTCCTCGAGCGGTCGCTACGGCGCCGACCGCCAGCTGGCTCTGATCGCCGGCGGCCTGGACCCTGACCGGTACGTGCCAATCGTCGTCCTCCCCGCCCCCGGTGGCCTGGCCGAGGACCTGCGCGCAGCCGGGATCGAGGTCCTGATCCGCCCGCTGAGCGTCCTGCGCCGCGAGCTTGTCCACCCCCGGGGGCTGGCTTCGCTGGCGCCCGCGCTGGCCCGCGATGGCGCTGCGCTGACGGCGCTTATCCGCCGCCGGGGCGTGGCCCTGGTGCATTCCAACACCTCGGTCGTGCTCGGGGGTGCCGCCGCGGCGGCCCTGGCGGGGGTGCCCCACGTCTGGCACGTCAGGGAGATCTACAGCCGTTTTGCGTCCTGGTGGCCCGCTTACCGGCGCCTGCTGCTCACCGCGCGTGCCCTCCCCTGTGTCTCGCAGGCTACCGCCGCCCAGTTCGGTGGCGCGCTGCGAGCCATGGTGATCTCCGACGGGCTGGCGGTGGACGCCCACCGGGCCCCCCGGGCCCAGGCCCGCCGGACGCTGGGACTGCATCCGCAGGCTCCGGTCATCGCCCTGCTCGGGCGCATCTCAGACTGGAAGGGACACGACGTGCTGGTGCGAGCGCTGGCCGAGCCGGTTTTGCGCGAGCGGGGAACGGTCGGACTGCTGGCCGGGGCTCCGTGGCCGGGGGCCGAGGAGCGCTGCGATCGGATCCTCGCCCTGGCCGAAAGGCTGGGCGTGGCCGATCGGCTGGTGCTGGCAGGCTTTCGCGACGACGTCGACAGCGTCTACGGCGCCGCCGACCTGGTCGCCGTCCCCTCGACCCTGCCCGATCCCCTGCCCGGGGCTGCGATCGAGGCCGCCGCGGCCGGGTGTGCGGTCGTTGCCAGTGCCCACGGCGGACTGCCTGAGATCATTCGCGACGGCGAGACCGGCCGTCTCGTCGCGCCGGGCGACCCGCGGGCTCTGGCCGAAGTCTGCGCGGAGCTGCTGGACGACTCGCGCGAGCGACGACGGCTGGGTTCCCAAGCCGCGGCCGAAGTGCGCGGCCGGTTCGCGTCGGCTCGGCAAATACAGAAAATCCAGTCGCTCTACGACGCCGTCCGCGGCGGCTAGCCGGTTCAGCCCCCGAAGCCCACGCCGTTAGGCGCCAGGCCGTGACCGCCGGCTACGGCGATGGCTGCCGCCGCGCTGATCGCGGCCACCACCAGGCAACCGGCGATCGCCGCCGTCGGCATCCGCCGGCGCTCGCCGAGCTGGACGATCAGGTAGCCGCAGATCGCGCCGCCCACCACCCCGCCCAGGTGGCCGCCGATGGAGATTCCGGAAATGCTCAGCGAGAACACGATGTTGATGACCAGAGTCAGCCCGAGGCCGCTCTGCCAGATCGAGATGCCGCGGTAATAGGCGACGACGATCAGCGCCCCGAGGACACCGAAGCAAGCCCCCGAGGCGCCGATGGTCGGCGAGTCGGGCTGGAAGAGCAGGGCGCCGAACGACCCGGCGAGTAGGGAGACGAAGTACACGACAGCGAAGTTGAGCCGTCCGATGGCCGGCTCCAGCATGCTGCCCATGAAGTACAGAAAGACCATGTTGAAGAGGATGTGCAGCAGCCCGTCGTGCAGGAAGCCGGCTGTGAGCAGGCGCCAGTACTCGTGCGTGCCGGTGTAGAACGGGAACGGGTTGGAGCTGGTCAGAGCGGGACCGAACAGGGCACCGTGATTCCAGACGCTGCCACCGCCGCCTCCCCCCAGCGGGGCACCAGTCGCGGTCTCGGCGATGAACACGAGCACGTTGACGGCGATGAGCGCCTGCGTGACGCTGGGGGCCGTCGGGCGCGAGCGGAGCGTCTTGACCTTGGTGCGGTCGCGCGCGCACTCCGGGCAGCGCATCCCGACCGGCGTCGGGGTCATGCAGTCAGGGCAGATCGGGCGCCCACACGAGGAGCAAGCGACGCCCGTCTCACGTGAAGGGTGGCGGTAGCAGACGGGCATCGTCGCGAGTGACGTTATCAGCGGGTTTGGGCCGCCCGGACCCGCACGGCGAGCAGAGCGGCACGCACGCAGCCGGGGGCCTCATGCCAGCCCGTGAGTGATTCGCCATCGCCCTCGGCGCTAAACGGCTCGCGCTTCACTCAACGATCGGGGAGCACCCGTCGAGCTTCCTCAGCGAAGTCCTGGATCGTCCGCTCGGCGAGCTCGAACAGGCTGCCCGACTGCTGGCGGCGCGTCCGGTGACGCGAGCGAACCCGCAGCACGACCAGCGCCGTCCCGGCACCCGCTCCGAGCACGGCCGCGGCCGCGGGGCGCGCCCAGTTGCGGGGATCGCGCATCGCCGACAGTTCCCACGCCTCGAACTCGTCCTGGGCGAGCTCGGTCAGGTTGACCAGCCGGACCTCCAACCGGTCCAGCAGGTCTTCGGGGGGGTCGACCGGCGCCAGCGCCTCGCGCAACAGAGCCTCGAAGTCGTGTACGCCAGTGCTCACGGGCTCGCCTCCGCGCCGTTGCTGACCATCGTCTCGAGCTGACGGATGGCACGATGGAGAAGGACCTTGGTGGCGCCGTCGGTGCGCCCGAGGGCGCGGGCGATCTCGCGGTTGTCCATGCCCAGGGCGAAGCGCATGATCAGCGCCTCGCGGCGGTCGTCGGGAAGCCGAGAGACGCCCTCGAGGATCTCCTTGAGCTCCTCTCGGCTCTCGACCAGCGACTCGGTTGTGTGGGGCTCGGAGATGACACCCGCATCCTCGAGCGTCGAGACCGGCTTGCGCGAGCGGTCGCGATAGAAGTTGGCCGCCAGATTGTGGGCGATGCGGATGAGCCAGGGCCGCAGTGGCCGGCCGTGGGACTCGCGCAGTGCACGCTCGAAGTGCCGGTAGGCCTGCAGGAAAGTCTGCTCGGTGAGGTCCTCGGCGTCGTGATGGTTGCCGACGCGGTAGTAGCTGTAGGAGTAGACGTCGCGCAGGTGCTGGCGGTAGAGCTCGGAGAAACGCGCGTCGAGTTCCGCCTTGTTGTTGGGAATGCCGTCGACCACCGCATGGTCAATCTACCTTCCGTCAGGCCGCGCGAACAGGGGCGCGGCGGCGGCGACGGACCGGCTCGGTGACCGTGGCCGCCCACCGTTCGGGTTCAATCTCGCCCGAGACCAGGGCGGCGAGCCCGTCCAGGGCCGGAGCGTCGAGCCGGGCCGCGCGGGCCGCCTCGGCGAGCAGCGGGACCGAGTCGACCGATTCGACGGCGTGGCCGAGAAAGGCGCCGATCTCGCCCGAGGGCATCCCCTGGGCGAGCAGCTCGCCCGCGCGCCGGTTGCGCGATTCGCTGGCCACCACGCTCGCCACCAGATCCCCAGCCCCGGCCAGGCCCGCGAAGGTATCCGCGCGGCCGCCCCGGACCCGGGCCAGCGCGTCGATCTCGGCGAAGATCTTGCCCGCCGCGGCCCCGGCTACGTTGGGACCCGCCGCGGAGGCCGCAGCCGCGGCGAGGACGGCCGCGTTCTTGGCACAGCCGGCGAGCTCGACACCGGTCACGTCTGTGGTGACGGTGACGTCCAGCTGGGCGGCGGCGAGCGCGTCGGCGAGCTGCCGGGCAAAGGCCTTGTCCAGCGAGGCCAGGACGACCGAGGC
>JBAVWI010000218.1:0-4290 GCA_049697735.1 Solirubrobacteraceae bacterium | reverse complement strand
CAGCGCCGGCGTGCCGCTCCTGGACCCGGTCGCGATCACCCCGGAAGCGCTCGCCGGGGCCTGCCCTGAGCTGGGAGCGCGCCGCCTGACCATCGGCGACGGGGCGGTAGAATTCAGGGCGGTTCTCGAGGCTTCGGGGGCGACGATTCCCGAGCGGGACTCAAGTCTTCACCGGGTCGACGCGGTCCACCACGCTCGCCTGGCCGCCGGGCTGGTCCGAGCCGGGGCCGACGTCCACCCGGAATACCTCCGCCTCCCCGATGCCGAGCTGTCGCTGCGAGCGGCCCACAAGCGATGACGCCAGCCACATTCACGATCAGGACGCTCGCCTATTCGGATCTCCCCCAGGTGATCTCGATCGAGCGACGCGCGTTCACCACGCCCTGGTCGCTGGCGATGTTCGTGCTCGAGCTGTCAAAGCCGAACGGGATCTGCCTGGCGGCGGTCGACATCTCGAGCTCGCGTCTCATCGGCTACCTGGTCCTGTCGCGTTACGACGCGATCTGGCACCTGATGAACATCGCCGTCGACCCGAGCCGCCGCCGCGAGGGGGTCGCCCGCAGCCTGTTGGAGGCGATGATCGAGCAAGCCGGTCCCGAGGAGCAGTACACGCTCGAGGTCCGGACCTCGAACATGCCGGCGATCGCCCTCTACGAGCGCTTCGCGTTCCGCTCCGCCGGGACGCGCCCGCGCTATTACCGTGACACCGGGGAGGACGCGGTGATCATGTGGCGCACGGCGGACACGATCTCGACCCCCGGGGCCGCATGATCCTCGGTCTCGAAACCAGCTGTGACGACACCTGCGCGGCGGTGATCAGCTCCGACGGCCGTATCGCGTCCAACGTGATCTCTTCCCAGGGCATCCATGACCGCTTCGGCGGGGTCGTACCCGAGATCGCTTCGCGCCAGCACCTCGAGCTGATCGGGGCGGTGGTCGACGACGCGCTCGCCCAGGCCGGCGTAGCTCTGCCCGAACTGGAGCTCATCGCGGTCACCCAGGGGCCAGGGCTGGTGGCCGCCCTGCTCGTCGGCCTGGCCACCGCCAAGGCGCTCGCCGCCGCGCACGAACTGCCGCTGGTCGCCGTCGACCATCTGCACGGTCACATCGCCGCCGGGTTTCTCGCTCCTTCCCAGCTTGAGCCGCCCTTCGTCAGCCTCGTGGCCAGCGGCGGGCACACGTTCGTTGCCCGGGTCACCGACCGCGGCCCCGGCTACGAGGTGCTCGGCCAGACACTCGACGACGCCGCCGGGGAGGCTTTTGACAAAGGGGCACGACTGCTCGGTCTCGGCTACCCCGGTGGCGCCGCCCTCGAGCGCCTCGCCGACGGTGGGGATCCCGAGGCCTTCTCATTTCCCACCGCCGCGCGGCTGCGCGGCCTGGACTTCTCCTTTGCCGGACTCAAGACCTCGCTCCTGTACCGCGTCCGGGAGCTCGGAGCAGCCGAGACCGAGCGCCGGCGGGCCGACCTGGCTGCCTCCTACCAATGGGCGATCGTCGAGGCCCTCGCCGTGCGCGCTGAGCGCGCGCTTCTCAGCACCGGGCTGGAGCGGCTCGCCGTGGGCGGCGGCGTGGCCGCCAACGGCCCGCTGCGTGACCGGCTGGCGGGGCTCGGCGCGGAGTTGCACGTGCCCGCGCACGCCCTCTGCACCGACAACGCGGCCATGATCGCCAGCGCGGGTCGCTACCTGGACCCGTTGCCCTATCCCGAATATCTCGGTCTCGATGTCTTCGCGACCGGGGAGCCGACCCCGCGGGTGGCGGCGTGACCCGCCGCGAGGTAGTCCTGTTCGGCCGCGAGGGCTGCTGTCTGTGCGACGAGGCGCGCGCGGTGCTGATGCGCGTCCGGACCGAGCATCCATTCACATTCTGCGAACGTGACATCGAAGCTGACGAGAAGCTGCTGCACGCTTATCTGGAAAGAATCCCAGTCGTTACGATCGATGGCGTGGAGGCGTTCGAGCTATTCGTCGATCCAGCCGAGCTGGCCGAGAGGCTCAGTTAGGGTGAGGGCATGAGCTACACGGTCGGTTCCGGTACCGAGGCGCTCCCGGCTTCCCTGGACAAGGCGGGCGAGAAGCTCTCGCTCGGCGTCGCCGCGCGCCTCTCGCGCTACCTCCAGGTGCTCACTCAGGCTCGCAAGATCGGCAAGGAGACGATCTCCTCTCAGGAGCTCGCCGATTACACCCACGTCAACTCCACCCAGATCCGCCGTGACCTGTCGGGCTTCGGCAAGTTCGGCAAGCGGGGAGTGGGCTACAACGTCGAGTCGCTGGTCAGTCAGATCCGCAAGATCCTGCACACCGCCGGCCAGCACAACATCGCGCTCTTCGGGGCCGGCCATCTCGGAACCGCGATCGCCACCTCGGACATCTTCGCCGACCACGGCTTCCGGGTCGTGGCCATCTTCGACGTCGACCGTGGGCTGGTGGGTACCCAGGTCGGCAACCTGACCGTGCGCCACAACTCCGAGCTGCCGGACGTCGTCGAGGACCAGGACATCGTCGTCGCCGTCCTGGCCGTGCCATCCAAGGCGGCCCAGATCCTCGCCGACGAGCTCGCCGAAGCGGGTGTGAAGATCATCTTCAACTATTCCGACGCTCTCCTTCAGGTCCCGCCCGAGGTCACCGTGCATACCTCCAGCCCCGCGGTTGATCTGCTCTACGCGCTGTACTTCTACCTGACCTGATCGCGGCTTCGCCGTGGACATCGATCTTCCCAGCGCCCGCGCGACCCTCGACGCCTCCACCGATCTCACGGTCGGCCTCGAAGAGGAGTTCGCGCTTCTGGACCCGGGTGAGCTCGGGCTCGTCCCCCGCTTCGAGGACCTCCGGGCGGCGGCCGCCGCCGATCCCGCGCTCGCGACGGCAATCGCCGGCGAGCTGATCTCCTCCGAGATCGAGATCCGCTCCGGCCGTGGCGAGGATCTCGCCGCCGCCTCGGCGGCCCAGCGAGATCTGCGCCGTCGCCTGTTCGCGGTCGCCGCCGGCCAGGGCGTGGCGCTCGGGTCGACCGGCACCCACCCCTTTTCGGACTACCGCGACCAGCGGATCATCGACACCGAACACTACCGGCTGGTCGAGGAGGGACTCAAGTACGTGGCCTGGCGCAATAACACCTTCTCGGTCCACGTGCACGTAGGTGTCCGGGGGGCGGACCGCGCCGTCCTGGTGTGTGACCGGTTGCGTCCCGTGCTGCCCGTGCTGCTTGCCATCTCGGCCAACTCGCCGTTCCTCGACGGTCGCGACTCAGGCCTGCACAGCGCGCGCACCCAGACCTTCACCAAGAGCTTTCCCCGCTGCGGCATCCCGGACGCCTTCGGATGCTGGCAGGCCTTCTCGGATTACATCGAGATGCTGGTGAGGACCCGGTCGATCATCGAATACACACAGGTCTGGTGGTCGGTGCGTCCCCACCTCTCGTTCGGCACCGTCGAGGTGCGGATCTGCGACGCCCAGACGACGGCGGCCGAGTCTGACGGGCTCGCCGCATTGATCGTCGCCTGTGTCGCCCAAGCCGCTCGTGACCTCGACGAGGGCCTTCCCGCTCGCGATCTGCCCAACCGCCTGATCGAGGAGAACGTCTGGCGGGCACTCCGGTACGGGCTTGACGGCGAGTTGCTTGACCTCGAGCGCCTCGAGCCTTACCCGGCCGCCGGCGCGCTTGACCGCCTGCTGACCTGGACGGCTCCGGTCCGGGCCGAGCACGGGATCGAGGTCACGCTGCCCGCGCAGAACGGCGCCCAGCGCCAGCGGCAGATGCTGGCCGGCGGCATGAGCCTGCCGGAGGTCTACGCCAGCGTGCAATCCGAGACCCAGGCGACCTATTCTGGAGTCCTGGAAACTCCGCGGAGGTAAACAGATGAGCACTGGACAGACAGGCGATCCGGTAACCGGTCCCGCCGCCGCGCCGACCGAGGAGGAGCTTCGAGCGGCCTACGAGGCGGAAATCAAGCAGGTTCGGGTCGAGCAGGTACTGCTCGAGCAGGTGGTGTCGCTGATCACCTTCGGAATGCGCCGCACCGGTCTCGCGCCGGGCACCGAAGATGAGCGCGACCTCGGTCAGGTCCGCTTGGCGATCGACGCTGTCCGGGCCCTGATGCCGCTCGTGGAGCAAATTGCCGCGCCCCAGGCCGGTCCGATCCGCGACGCTCTGTCTCGGCTTCAGCTCGACTATGTCCGGCTCGGAGGCCCCGCCGAGGGCGGCCAAGCGGTCCCCGGGGCCGACCCGCCCGCCTCGAGGCCAGCGGCGACGCCGGGCGCGGATAAGCCCACGCAGCCGCCACCGGGC
>JBAVWI010000217.1:0-10687 GCA_049697735.1 Solirubrobacteraceae bacterium | reverse complement strand
GTGCACCGCGGCGCGATCCAGAGCTACATCATCTCCGGCACAGAAGGGCCGGCCGACCTGCTCGAGGTGCTCTTGCTGATGAAGGAGGCCAGCCTGGCCGGGGCGGGAGGCGAGCGGGCCTGGCTGCGGATCGTGCCGCTGTTCGAGGCCGTGGAGACGCTGGCCCGAGCGCCCGAGACGATGGAGCGGCTGCTGAACGAGCCCGTTTACCGCGAGGCGCTCCGAGCCGTCGATGACGAGCAGGAGGTGATGATCGGCTACTCGGACTCCAACAAGGACGTTGGCTATGTGGCGTCCGCCTGGGGCGCGTACCGGGCTCAAACGGAGCTCGCAGAGGTGTTCCGCCGTCACAACCTCAGCTGGGTCTTCTTCCACGGCCGCGGCGGCACGCTCGGCCGCGGCGGCGGTCCCACCAACGAAGCCGTCGCCGCGCTCCCACCAGGGACGGTGGATGGGCGCCTGAAGATGACCGAACAGGGCGAAGTCCTGGCGGCGAAGTATGCCGTGCCAGAGATCGCGCACCGCGAGCTTGAGCTTGCCGCGAGCGCGGCGCTCGCCCACCGAACCTTCGCCCAGGATCCCGAGCGGCGTGCGTCCTTCGAGCTGATCGTTGAGCAGATGGCAGCGGTCTCCACCGAGTGCTACCGGTCGCTTGTCCACGACGACCCCGGCTTCGTGCGGTTCTTCACCGACGTGACGCCGGTACAGGAGATCTCACGGTTGCGGCTCGGGTCCCGCCCGGCGAAGCGACGGGCGGAAGGCGGGATCGATGACTTGAGGGCAATTCCCTGGGTGTTCTCGTGGACTCAATCGCGGATCGTGCTGCCGGCGTGGCTGGGTCTCGGAACAGCTCTCGCGAACGCTCGCGACCGACACGGCCGCGACGTCCTGCGGGAGATGCTGGCCGAATGGCCCTTCTTCGCCAGCCTGATCTCCAACGCCGAGATGGCCTGCTCCAAGGCCGATATCAGGATTGCCGAGTGCTACACAGAACTGTTGAGCGACGACGACATTCGGGAACGGATCTGGGGCAAGCTCCAGGCTGAGCTCGAGCTCACCCGGACGGAGTTGATGACGCTTCGCGGCAGCGACCACCTCCTCGATTCAGAGCCCATCCTCCGAGCCTCGATCGATCGCCGCAACCCATACGTCGACCCACTCTCGTTCGTCCAGATCGAGCTCCTGCGGCGACGCCGCGTACCGGAACTCGCCGACGACGAGGAGCTGAGCCGCGCGAGCCTGCTGGCCATCAACGGGATCGCGAGCGGGCTGCGGAATACGGGCTGACAGGGGAGTCGCTACATCCGGTGTGGGGGTGGCCGTTCGAACAGGATCTCTGATTCGAGCGTGAGCGAGGGGCCGACGTGCAGCAGTTCTCCGCTACGGACCTCGGCGTGTTTTCCATCGTCAGCGCTCCGTTCGTCGCGTGCCGGACGTGAGCCACGAAGGTTCGCGAGCATAAATCGCGCGCCTCCGTAGCGAAGCGACGATCCTCGAACGCGGCGATCGGTTACTTGTCGACATGGGGGGCGCCGTCAGCGCTGAAATACCCGATGCCGGTTCCGTCGGCGTTTTGATGGCTTTGGGCACGCAGGCTGTCTCGCGCTCCGAGCAGCCAGAACGTAGCCGTGACGGCTTCATCGCCAGCACTCATCCCGAACAAGCGACACAGTCCACGAACCATATGGGACACGCGCGAACCGAACACTCGCTCGCTTCCGCAAAGCCGAAGCGTCAGAATCTGCGATGGAAATCTGGACGGCAGGGGTGGGACAATCGAGGGGATGTGTGAGGGCAACGCCGATTTGGCTCGACGCGGCTACGAGGCGGCGCTAGCCGGTGACCTAGATGTCATCGCGGGACTGCTTGACCCGGACGTCACCTGGAACGGTGGCGACCCGACAGCACCGGGCGCGTGTCATAACCGCCAGGAGGCGCTGGAGTTCATGCGCCGGGCGCGTGCCCGCGGGGGCGTCGGCGAGCTTGTCGACGTCATCGACGCGGGCGACAAGGTAGTCGTAATCATGCGGCCGCCTCCTCGGGGCGGAGAGCCGGCGGCGCTTGGCGCCAACCTCAGCACCTTCCGTGACGGCAAGGTGATCGAAAATGGTCCACTACCCGAACCCCGACGACGCGTTGGCGGCGGCGCAAACCTGATCTAGCCGCCAGCCGCGTCAGGCCGTACGCCATGATTCCTTGGGTCCTAGGGGGCTGCCGCCTGGTGGCCTGGACCGGACGACCGATCCGAGACCACCAGGCCTGGCTTTGCGTCTACTCGTATGAGGGATCTGAAGCCGAGAACATGACCGCTTGGCTGGTGGCCCCAACGGGCGCTGTGTCACCGGTCACAAGCCTCGGTGAGTCCGCTTCGCTGCCATCCGCGGCCTGCGGCGGCTCGGCCTCCCCGCGGGTGTTCGTCGCCCGCAGGGCGATGAATGCCGAAGCGAGGATGAACAGGCTGCCGACCATGAGTGCTCGCTGAAAGCCGGCTGTCAGCGCCTGGGGCGGCGGGGTGTGGGCGACAAGCAGATGTTGGGTGCGGCTCGTCGCGACCGCGGTGAAGATGGCAAGTCCAAGCGCGCCGCCGAGTTGCTGGGAGGCGTTGAGCAGTGCGGCTGCGAGCCCGGATTTATCGGCGGGTACACCGGCATTGGCGGCGGTCGTCACCCCCACGAACACGGGCCCGAAACCCACCGAGAGCACAAGCATGGCCGGGAGGAGGTTCGAGAGGTAGGAGCCGTCAACGGGTATCCGGGAAA
The DNA here is from genome assembly GCA_049697735.1 of Solirubrobacteraceae bacterium. GTDB lineage: Bacteria > Actinomycetota > Thermoleophilia > Solirubrobacterales > Solirubrobacteraceae > Palsa-465. The sequence goes on along the minus strand of JBAVWI010000217.1, from coordinate 7,928 downwards.
GCCAGTACAGGCCTCCGGCGGCAACCAGCGCCCCGGCCACGATCAATGGCCGCGTCCCGACCCGAGCAATCAGCTGGGAGCTGATGCCGGCCGAAATCCCGATCGTGAAGGCAAGCGGCAGATAGGCCGCCCCGGTCTGGATCGCCGAGTAGTGAAGAACGTTCTGCATGTACAGGGTGAGGAAGAAGAACAGGGCCAGGAACCCGGCGAAGGCGATCAGCTGCGTGAGGTTGGAGAACCCGAGGCCGTTGATGCGAAAGATCGACAGCGGCGCGAGCGGGTTCTTGGTGCGCTGCTCGTTGATTACGAACGCGATCAGCATGGCGAGCGCGCCCCCGAGCTCGCCGATCGTGCGCGCGTTGCTCCAACCAACTGTGGGCGCTCTGACGAGTGCGTAGACCAACAGCAGCATCCCGCCGGTCACCAGAGTCGCCCCAAGGAGGTCAAAGCTCCCGGACCGTGCTTGGCGCCGATCGCCGCTGACCAGCCGAAAGACGCCGCCCAGCACCAGCACACAGGCAATCGGGTTGACGAACATCACCCACCGCCACCCGGGCCCTTCGGTGAGCAGGCCACCTAGCAGCACGCCGGCTGCCGAGGCGAGTCCGCCCACGCCGCCCCACACGCCAAGAGCCGTGTTGCGGTCTTTACCCTCCTGAAAGGTGGTGGTGAGAATCGAGAGTGCCGACGGGAGAGTCAACGCGGCACCGAAGCCCTGGGCGAGGCGCGCACCAACCAGGACGGCCGAACTCTGGGCGACCCCGCCGACCATCGACGAGAACCCGATGAGCAGGACCCCGCTGACCAGGATCCGGCGCCGCCCCAGCAGGTCTGCCGCCCGTCCCCCGAGCAGCATGAACCCGCCGTATGTGAGCAGATAGCCGCTCGGAACCCAGAGCAGATCTGCCTCCGAGAAGTGCAGCGCGCGGCGAATTGACGGCAGCGCGATGTTCACGATCGACGCATCGACAAAGTCCAGGAAGGCAATCGAGCACAGTAGGACAAGCGTCAGCTTCCCGCGACGGGTGCTGAGGAAAGAGGGAGCCGGCGTTTCAGTCGCCATGGGAAAGACCTCCGAGAATTCGAGTCGTTTCCCCAGTGACGGACAGCGGCGAGCAAATGTGACCGCCGGACGACGAACTTCATACCACCGGCCTGCAAACCCTCCCCGCGCAGGTAGCCGCTCGTGCCCTCAACCCCGCGCCTCCAACCGGCTCGCCTGCTCGTCGGACAATTTCAAACCGGCGGCAGCCACGTTCTCCTCCAGATGCGCGACCGAGCTCGTGCCCGGGATCGGGAGCATCACCGGCGAGCGGCGAAGCAGCCATGCCAGCGCGACCTGCGTCGGGGTCGCGCCGAGCTCCGCCGCCAGCGACCCGAGAAGTCCGTCCGGCTTAGCCAGCTCGCGGTTGGCGAGCGGGAACCAGGGTATGAACCCGATCCCCTCAACCTCGCAGTACTCGAGCACGGTCTCCGCGGACCGATCGACCAGGTTGTAGAGGTTCTGGACCGACACGATCGGGGCGATCTCTCGCGCCGCCCGGATTTGCTCCACCCCCACCTCTGAGAGGCCGATGTGGCGGATCTTGCCGGTGGCCTGCATGTCCGCTAACGCGCCGAGCTGGTCCTCGAGCGGAACCTGCGGGTCGACGCGATGCAGCTGGTAGAGGTCAATCGTCTCCACGTCGAGCCGGCGCAGGCTCATCTCCACGCACTGACGCAGGTACTCGGGGCGCCCGACGGGGTGCCACTCGCCGGGGCCGCTGCGGGTAAGCCCGCCCTTGGTCGCGATCGTGATGCCCTCGTAGGGGTAAAGCGCCTCGCGCAGCAGATCCTCGGCAACGTAGGGTCCGTAGGAATCGGCGGTATCGAACAGGTCGACGCCGAGTTCCACCGCGCGCCGCAGTACCGCTATGGCCGCGCCGCGGTCACGCGGCTCGCCCCACACACCGGGGCCCGGCAGCTGCATCGTGCCGTACCCGAGCCGGTGTACGGCCAAGTCGCCACCGAGCGTGACCGTGCCGCTCGGGGCGACCGAGGTTACAGAGGTCGTCATGGCTGTTCCTTTCACTGGACTGTTCGAGGTTGCGTTTTATCCGGGCATGGGAGCCCGTGCTCGCGAGGTGGACCCGCCATGCGCTACCGGCGGCCCGGCGGCACCTACGCGAGCAGTCCTTCGCTGGGTGTGCGACAGGATCAGCACTACCGCTGACAGTGCCGCCACAATGCCGGCAAACGTCAGTCCGGCAGCGCGCAGACCGGTCTCCTGCGCGAGCACACCTTCGCCTATGACCGGCAGCGAGATCGCGAGGTACATCACGATGAAGAAGCTCGAGGTCACGCCGCCGCGTTGAGCGGCTGGTGAGCGTGCGTTCACGGCGGCCAGTCCCGCCCGGAAGCTCAGCCCTTGGCCGAACCCGGCGATCAGTCCCCCGAGCACGAGCAGCGTCAGCGACGAGGCGGCCAAGCCGAGGGCCAGAAATCCCATGCCCGTGATCAGTGCGCTCGGGCCGGCGGGGATCCCCACCCGTTCGGGTATGAACTGAAGGATCACCTGCCCAGCGGCGGAGGCAGCGAACACCGCAAACACGACGAGACCCACGACGGCCCTGCTGGTCACGCCGAGTCCCTGTCCCAGGAAATCGGGAGCGACTGCCGTAAACAAGCCAAGGACGGCAAAGCCGGCGAAAGCCGCAAGGGCTGCTTGGGTGAATGCCGATCGCATCTCCCTCGGTACCGTCGGGAGGTGAGGCCGCAGCCGGGGGTGGCTTGTCCCGGCAATGGGCTCGGGCATCGCCCAGATGCCGATCGCCGCGGGCACGAGCAGCGCCAGGTCAACCCAAAACACCAGCCGGAGCGGCGACCCTGCCCACTGCGAAAGCAGCCCGGCGAGCAGCGGCCCCGTGCCAAGCGCGCCTATGTTGGCCATCGTCGCCACGAGCGTGGCCCGTCCCCGGCGGTCCGGAGGCGCTAGATCAACGAGCGTGGCGCTTGCCGTACCCGTGAAGATCCCTGCCGATAGCCCTGAGAGGACACGACCGATCAGCAGTAGCGGGAGGCCGTTGGCGGTCAGGAAGCAGACCGCGCTGAGCGCGGAGAGCGCGAGTCCGGGGAGCAACATCCGCCGGCGGCCAATCTGGTCTGAGAGCCCCCCGAGCAGAACCAACGACGCGATCACGCCGGTTGCATAGGTGGCAAAAATCACCGTGATCATCAGCTCCGAAAAGCCGAACTGCTGGCGGTAAAGCCCATAAAGGGGCGTCGGCAGAGTCGTGCCGAGCATCGCGATGGCAAGCGCGAACCCGGCGGCGGCGAAACCACTCTTTCTACTCATCGCGTGTGTGTCAGTCATTCGGATCTCTTCAGTCGTGGGTGTGATGCCATAAGGCTCGCGTCGCCCGTGGTGTACGTACAGACGGATCGGCCAGAGACAGCGCCCCCGGGTTCCGGAGGTCCGGGTGGGGAAAGCCCTCACCCGCCCCCCCGCTTTCGCGACCCAGCAGGAGGGTGATAGCCGGCATCGTGGCCGGTGTCGGTGATGACCAGCGGCGTCAGGACCCAGCGAAGAAGGTGGCCCTGTGGACCGAAGCACGTCCCCTGAGCCCCTGCCGCGCAAGAAGAACGCTACGGCTCAAGCCAACGACGAGCCCGCACAGCATCCACAACGCGAGGCTCCTCGCCCCTGCGCGCCGGCTGCTTCTACTGGAGCAGGGCGACAGTACCGAACGACGAGAAACTGGTACTGGTATTCGCAGGGCCGGCGGCGGTGAAATTCCCGCCCTGGAAGGCCACATCCCAGCCCTCCAGGAAGCCGGTGGTGAGGCCACCGCCGGTGAAGTTGATCGTCCCGAGGGGCGCGAACGTGTCGCCGATGAAACTGGCTCCGCCTCCGGTGACGGTGACCGCAGGGCCTGCGAGTACGGCGTAGACCAAGGGATAATTCGCCGAGTAGGCCGGCGGGGGAACCCCCGCGGGACAGCCGGCGGCCACGTAGCCCGCAGTGGCGTAGCCGCAGGGTTCCGCGTAGCCGCCGCTGGCCAAGGGGAAGTTCACGCTTCCGGCGACGTATGTGTCCTCCTGCGGGCTGGACGAAGATCCACCCGCCGCCGTGGTGACAGTCATGGCGCCGGTCCAGGTTTTGGGATCCTTGGGGTTGCCGCTGCCGACACCGCAATAGATCTGCGGACTGTTCACGGCTGGAGCCACGGCCCACGTCGCGCCGATGCTGGCCTGGGTGCAGTAACTCGGGGTGCCCAGCGGCCCGGGGCAGGTAGTGGTGCAGGGTGGGAAGTCGAGGGAGTAGTCGATCGGCCAGCCGGAGGTCCCGGGTCCTGGCGTCGGCGCCGAGTTGCTGCCGAAGGTCTTGCCCGAACCGTTGTTCGACCACTTGCACGGCGGCGACGCCGGGGCGGCGGGTCCGATCGTCGTCTTGCCGAAGGTTTCGTTACCGCCGGTGGTGGAGAGCGAGCCGTTGGTCAGGATGGCTCCGATGTTGATGTTGCCCCCCGTGATGGTGACGGCGTTGTTACCGCTCGTGCAGTTGTTGTCCTTGGCGAAGATCGCGTAGCAGCTGGTTCCCGGAGCTGAGCATGAGGGCACGGCCCTCAATCCCGCCACGGCCTTGGCGCTCACGTTCGCGGACGTGAGGCCGAGGGTCTGTCCGAAAAAGCTGGGCACCTGCTTGCTGACGCTGACCGTGATCTGAGTCGAAGTGCTGTTGAAGCTTATGCCGGGGGGGTTGCCACCGGGCAGGTTCTGGGTCACGTAGCTCTGGGCTTGGGTTGTGGCGTTGGCTGTGCTCCCAGGCAGTTCCTGAGCGCCGGCGAGGGCCGCGGCGTCGACTGCGCTTTGCGCTTGGCGCTGCTGCTGGAAGAAGGAGCCGAGGTCGATCGCCAGCGCGGCCAGCCCCAGGAACGCAATCAACGTGACCCCGACGATAACCAGCACGGCGCCACCCTCCTCGCGCAGGCGGCGCTGTGGCCGTGAACGGCCGGAACGTGGGAAGCTAAGGGCCACATGTGCCCATCGGCGGTCACGCCAAAATGACAATCCGACGATGGCCTAGTCCGGGCTTAGACCAACGTCTAGGGGTAGGTGCGGGCGTCGGGTGAGCGCTAGCCGAGCGTGAAACCCGCCAACGTGGCCTCAACGCATCGCCGGATCGTGGGGCCCGCGCTCCCGCCCTTAGCATCGTCGGCGATGGATGCGTCGATCAACCCGGCTCTCGCCGAGGCCCGCTTCTGCCCGCGGTGCGGGCAGCCGGCCGACGTGGCCTTTCCGCGCTCGATCGCCTGCTCTCACTGCGGGTACGTGGCCTACTTCAACCCCAAGCCGGTCGCGGGGGCGATCCCCCTCGACGACGAGGATCGCGTCATCCTCCTGCGCCGCGGGTTTGAGCCTGGCCGTGGCCGCTGGACCTTTCCCGGCGGGTTCGTCGACCTGGGGGAATCGGTCGAGGACGCCGCCCACCGGGAGACCGACGAGGAGCTCGGGATCGCGATTGAGTTGGGGCGGTTGGTCGGGGTCTACTCGCGCGACGACGACCGAGTGATCCTGATCGTCTTTCTCGCGCGGGCTCTGGGACAGCCCCAGACGACGCCGGAAGCGACCGAAGTCCGCACGTTTGCGCCGGCCGAGATCCCGTGGGGAGAGCTCGCGTTCTGGTCAACCGAGCAGGCGTTGCGCGACGCCTTCTAGGCACCGTCGACGGGATCCGCCGCGCCGGGGTCAACGAGCTCGAGGGCTCCGAAGCCGGCCAACGGTCCGTCCACCAGGAACATCTCGACCGTGAGGTCGGGCTCGACGTGGGCCTGACTGAGGAAGGCCAGCACCTTGCGCCCGGTCAGCTCCTCGATCATCTCGCTGTAGCGCTTCTTCATCAGCACCTGAAAATCACGGCGCATGGTGAGGACGCGGTCGGGTTGGCCGCCCTCCATCATCGTGCGCTCGATGGCGGTGAAGCCGTCGGTGAGCACGCAAACGATCAGGTTGTCGAGCACGTACGTCTTGGCCTTGATCGGGCCTTTCCCGTAGTGCTCGCGCATGAAGGCGACGATCCGGTTGGTGATCTCGGCCAGGAGCCTGCCCCCCCCGAGCGACGTCCCCCGGCCGGCGTCCGGGATGAAGCTCACGCTTGACCCCGCTGACCCTCCCGTCGAGGGCTCAATCGTGCCGGCCCGGCGGCGTTTGGTAGCGCAATTACAGAGATGCTCACGGGTGCAGAGATGCTCGACATTCAGTTTTGCGTGCCGGCCCCCGGCCACAATCCGGAACCAGAAATCGTAGCGCGCGCAGGGCTGTCTTGCACGACCGATCGCCGCCGCCGATGGCGGTCCAGCTACGCCGGGGGCATCTACTAGCCTGGGCCAGATCCCCGACCGCAACGCTCGGATTTATGGCAGGAAGTCGTCGGCCCCTACCCCCACGCCGGCGCGCGGTCGCCTGGCCATGCCAAGCCTCGGCTGGGCGGCGCTTGGCGTACTGGCCTTCTCGATCACCTTTCCGGCCACGGTGCTGGCGGAGCGGGCTTTTGACCCCTTGGTCGTGGGTGCCGGTCGTTCGGTGATCTCAGCCGTGATCGCCGCGGTCTGCCTGCGCGTCTTTCACGCGCCCCGGCCCGAGCGCGGGACGTGGCCGGGATTGATCGCGGTCGCCCTGGGTTGCGGGATCGGCTTTGGTGTCCTGTCCGCGCTCGCCCTGCATCACACGACCTCGAGCCACGGTGCCGTCGTGGTCGGGCTGCTGCCGGCGGCGACCGCAGCCGTCGCGGTGATCAGCGTCGGTGACAGGCCCCGACCGCTGTTCTGGGTTGCGAGCTTTGTCGGCACCGCTACCGTGACCGCCTACGCCCTGTCGCGAGGAGCGGGAACGCTGCGCGGGGCCGACGTCCTCCTCCTGGCTTCGGTCGTCGTTGCGGCCATCGGCTACGCGGAGGGCGGACGGCTCGCGCGGACGATGCCCGGCTGGCAGGTCATCGGCTGGGGGCTGATGATCGCCTTTCCGATCTCGCTGGCGCTGACGATCGTCGGGGCCGTCCACAGTCCGGCGCCCGACCTCACCGCTGCCTCCTTGATCGGTTTTGCCTACGTCGGCTCGATCTCGACCTTTTTCGGCTTCTTCGCCTGGTACCGCGGTCTGGCTGAGGCCGGGGTCGCCAAGGCCAGCCAGCTTCAGCTCGCTCAGCCGATCATGACCATCGCCTGGTCGGTGCCCCTGCTCGGCGAGCATCTCGATCCACTCTCGCTCGCGGCGGCGGTGGTGGTGGGGGTCTGCGTTCTGATCACCCAGCGCACCCGCGTCGGCGGGAAGGGCTTTGCGCCGCCAGAACCGGCCGGGCCATCAGAGCCGCTAGCGCCGGCCGGGCCGTCAGAGCCGGGGGAGCCAGCGGCCGCGAGTCCTACGGCGCCGGGCGGGCGATGACGCTCAGGAAGTCCCGGAAGTAACGGGTCAGAAACTGGCCCGGGATCCCGGTCTGTCCCGACATCAGGGGCACGGGAGACGGAACGCCTCCGTGACGAGGGTGCACGTAGACATAGCCGGCGACCCACCGGGGGTTGATGTCGAGCTCCATCGCCCGCACCACCCCCTGGGCGGCTAGGGCGCTGGCCAGCGCTCGCACCGAGAGGGCGTACCCGGCCGCCCACACCAGATCGCCGCCGGGCGTGATCCCCAGGCCCGAGCGGGCGACGATCGGCTGCTCGTGCAGTGGGTCCCCCCAGCAGACCTTGATGCAGTTGTCGACCGTGGGGGCGATGCGCCCGCCGTTGATGAGCAGGCCGAGGTTCTGGCGCACGGCGGCAACGGGGTGACCCGGAGCTGGGACGCCCGCGCGCCAGCGCCCGATGTCGGCGGTACCGTCGCCGTAGATCACCAGTGACGCGGCGGCTGGGCGCAGCCGCCACCCGACGCGGCCGTAGGCGGCAAAGCCC
>JBAVWI010000216.1:0-19161 GCA_049697735.1 Solirubrobacteraceae bacterium | reverse complement strand
CCTCTGTGCCCCGATTCTCCGGGCGGCCAGCGCCGCGCCGGCAAGCCCCAAGGCGAGCACGCTTAGGCCGAGGTAGAGCGAGCTCTCGGAGAAGTTCGAGCCGTGCAGGTGCGAGGTAAGATACGGTCCTGTGGAGCCTCCGAAGATGAGGTTGTTGCGGTCGGGAAGGAGCCATTCCAGCCACCTCGCGCTGTAGGTGTAAAGCTCTTGGATTGACTGCGTGCGCACCGCACCCGTCTGGGTCCCCCCAGCGATGAGGACGAGCACGCCGATGGAGCCGAATAGCAAGAGAATCGGCACGGCTGCCAGCACCACGCTCTTGAGGGCCGCGCGAAATTGGCGCCGGGCCAGACCCACTACGACAACCAAGGCCTCCATGACCGCGAAGGCCACCCCCCCGATGAGGATGAAATACGGCGTCCACCACATCCCAAAGGCGGCGGCGGCTCCCGCGAGAAGAGAATTGCGCACCGTCGGTCGCTGAGCCAGCTCCAGCATCCGCCAGACGCCGATGACCAGCACCCAGCCGTCCATGTACACGAAGTGGCCGTTGAGCTTGTCCACCGCGAAGGGGTAGAAGGCAAAGGCAAACCCGGCCAGAAGTGCGGCCCCAAAGCTGCCGAAAAGGCGTCGCGTGAGCACCAACATCGACAGCCCACTGAGCACGAAGTTGAGCCACAGAAAAACGTTGCTCCCCGCGACCGCTCCGAGGAGGTAGCCAAGCCCGAACTGGAGGGCCTGGCCAGGGAAGCTGGCCACATTCACAACCCAGGCTTGGCTCAGGCCCTCGGGCGCGTTGATCCCATGCAGCGTGGCGGGAGCGAACGGAAAGACATTGTGTTGGACCACGTAGGCAAGCTGGCCAACCGCGCCGCCCGTATCGCCGGTGATGCCCACGCCAGGGAGCAGCCCGCCTGGATTGGTCGCGAGCGGCCAGGTCAGGAAGATCGCGTAGGCGGCGTAGAGGAGAGTCGCAGCGCCTACGCCGCGCCAGCTCATCCCCAACGGTCTCTCGTCAGCAGCCGGAACGGGGCGCCAAAACCGGGTCGCGCGGACCCACGGCAGGTCGGGCGCCCGTCGCTGGGCCGTCCCCATTTCAGGCTCGGTGCTCATCTCAGATCGCTGATCTGCGTGGCGAACCGGGTCTCAGGCCGGCTCGAAGATGCCGAGGCTGGTGCGGAAATGAAACCTGTCTGCGGCATAAGTGCGACGGCGGCCCCGTGCGCCTCGCGGCTCAGAATAGCCAGTGAATCGCCGCCGATGGTTCCCGCGCCGGTTAGGGGCCTGACAGCGCCATCTGCGCCACGACGGCGTAATCGAGCTCACGGCGACGATCGCGCTCCGGGTCACCGACGCCCTGCGGGTGCCAGATGAACGCCCCGGCAAAGCCCACCAGTCCGCACAGCGCGAGGACGATCTCGGGATACAGCGGATGCTGGTGGGTGGGATCGATCCAGAAATGTTTCAGCGCCTGCGGACAGTGCGGATTGACCGTCTCCAGCACGAGTCGCCCGGCTGGCCTCAGCTTCGTCACGCTCGTTCTGAGCAGATCAACGAGCTGCTCGTAGGGCAGGTGCTCGATGACCTGGAGGGCGACGATCGCGCCCAGGGACCCGTCGCCGAGCTCGCGCAGGTACGGGCCGGCGTCGGCGAGCTGCACCTCCAGCCCCTTGCGCCGGCAGTGCTCCACCATTCCCGCGTCCGCATCGACCCCGCTGGCTCGGATTCCACTCTGGGCAAGGAGCTCGAGGAGCTCGCCCCGCCCGCATCCGATGTCCAGCACCGGCTCTCGGTCGGTTAGTAGCGGCAGATAGGTGCGCTGGCGCTGGCTGATCTCTGCCTCCGGCCCCCGGAAGTAGTCCTCAAAACCAAGATACACGCCGGCTCCGGCGTCGGCCCGAGGGCGATCTCTGAAGCCGAGGACTTTCCCGCCCAGCCCGGCGTCAAAGGTCTCCAGCTCGATCGTGCCCCGACCGTGCAGCGGCGAATCGCTGGGGAGCCGCTCGCTGATCTGAGCCACCTGGTGGCTAAGCGCCTCGTGACCGCCCTGGAGGTTGGTCAGCCACTCGCGAAGTTCGTCTTGACCACGCTGTCCCTGCCGAAGCTCCGCTACAGCCGCGTCCAGCCCCGCGTGGGACTCCCGGGTGCGCTGAAGCTCGGCCACCAGTCCCCGGTTGATCTCGAGCTGGCGCCATGCGCCGACCCGTGTCGCCTGGATCGAGAACCACCGGGCCAGGCCCCGCAGCCCCCTCCGCTGATCACGCGCAGGCGGGTCGGGCGCGGCCTCGATCTTGGCCCGCAGCTCGTCGTACCGGCCCTCGCCATCGGTCACCCGGGACAGCGTAGATCAAGGCTGGCGGGGAGGGTGTCAGCCCACGGCCAGGAAGTTCCACAGCGGCTCGGCGAATACATCGTCGAACGTCTGCCGCGTGTAGGGCCCGGCCCCGTCGAGGTCGAAGATCCGCATGTCCAGGTCGTCGACGAGCAATTCATAGATGTCCGCCGGTCCGGTTTCGTAACGGTCAGCGGCTCCGATCCCGTGCTCGAAAACGATGGTCGGCCGCCACCGCCGGATCGTCTCCCGCGCCCCACGGAGCACGAGTAGCTCGGCCCCCTCGACATCGATCTTGATGAAGGCCGGCGCAAATCCCTCGGGCAGGGAGTTGTCGAGGCGTTCGGTCTTGACGGAGATCTGGTGCTTGGCCACCTCGGCAAAGCCGTGGTAGGCGCGCTCCCGAAAGCCGCTGAACTCAGGCGCCGTGTCGACCTGGACGAAGCTCGCCTCGCCGTTCTCATCCGATAAGGCGGCGTTGCGCACCGTCACCGCCGGAAAGGCCGCTGTCAGCTGGGCTGCGAGCTCGGGAATCGGCTCGTAGGCGATGTGCCTCCCGGCCGGGGCGCACCGGACGATCTCTCGCAGCACGGCGCCGCTGTGGGCTCCGACGTCGACGGTGTGGGCATCCCGGGACAGCGTGGCCGCCATCAGCACCGACATCGCGTGACGGTCTCGAGCTTCGCGCCTGCTCCCGACCGAGCACAGGGCCCGCATCTCTGGGCCGACCACCGGATCGGCGAGCGCAGTCTCGATCGCCGCCAGCTCGTCTGGCGGCTCAGCCGCCTCAATCGGGCGCGCGTGCTGTCTCGCGCGCATCCTGGCTTTGACTCGATCCAAGCGCATCCGCGCCAATGTAGCTCTCACCCTCGGTCGCCGCGCGGGGCATGCGCGTGCGAAGGACGGGCAAGCTCGACTCCGAACCGCTCCAGCAAGGCGATCGCCAGGTCGTCGGCGATCGCCGCCCACGACAGCGTCTCCTCGACATGGGAGCGAGCCGCCCGCACGAGCGCACCCAGCTGGGAAGGCTCCCAGGCCCGGACACGGGTCAGAGCCGCGCCGATTTCGTCGGGCTCGGCTCGCACGTAGTGCTGCTCAGGCTGCACGCCGAGGCCGCGGGCGCCAAAGCCGCTCGCGATGACCGGCGTTCCGCTGGCAAAGTAATCAAGCATCTTGATGTTGGTCCCTGACCCGGTGGTGACCGGATTCAGAGCCACGTCGGCCACGCCGAGGACGGCTCGCTTCAACTCCGCGCTGATGGCACCGGTCAGAGAGACGTTGTTGGGCAGGAGCTGCTCCTCGAGGGCCGCCCCGACACTGCCGACGACCAAGAAATCCACCGCCGGCTGGTCCCGGGCGACGTCGACGAGGCGACGCGCCGCGAGCACGTTGGGTTGATGCCAGCTGGCCAGGAACAGGGCCGTGAACCGATCCTGCATTCGCAGGCGACGCTTGAGCTCTAGCCGAGTCGCGGGCGCCGAGTAGACGAAGTCGTCCAGGGCTACGCCATTGGGTACAACGAGCACGTCGTCGTGATTCACCCCATACAGCTTGATGAGCTCAGCTCGGTCCTCGCCACTGCAAGTCCAGACGACATGTGCCTCCTGGCAGCACGTCCGCTCGTTTTCCCGCACTTCGGCGAGCAGAGCCAGGGCGGTCTCGTTACCGCGGAGCAAGTCGGCCTTCAGCGTCGCCTCGACATTGTGGGCCTCGTAGCACAACGGCGCGTCACTGACCTCGCGGATGACCGGGTATGTGTAGGGATGGGAGGCGATGACCGCCGTCGCGCGCTGCGTGGCAGCCCGCAGCGCGTCCATGTAGTCAGGCGTGAGCCGGTGCAGACGGGGCATGGCGACGTCGGTCACGACCACCTGGGCCCGGCGGGCCAGGTCGCTCTCCGCCTCGGCGTGCTCCTCGGATTTGGGCACCTGACTTTCCCACAGTCCAGGCGCGAGTTGGGTCCGCCGCGCCGACCGGCCCGACGGAGCCAGCGACACCAACTCGACGTCGAATGTTCGTGCCAGCTCGCGGTAGAGATTGAGTACGCGGACCTGGCCACCGCCGAGTGCCGGAGACACCGGGAACGTCAGCGCAACCGCCAGGCGAGGCCTCACCCGGTTCATTCTGCCGGTCTCGCCGGGACGCGGCCTCCTGGCAGAATCCTGCCGCCATGGATATCGCGATCGTCGCCCCGAGCCCGGTCCCCCTCGCCATCGGTGGGGCGGAGAACCTCTGGTGGGGGCTGCTCGAGCACCTCAACCGCCACACCCCGCACCATGCGGACCTGATCAAGCTGCCGACCCCCGAGCGTGACTTCTGGGAGATAGTCGACAGCTATCGCCGCTGGTCAGAGCTCGATGTTTCCGGCTACGACGTCGTGATCAGCGGCAAGTACCCGGCCTGGATGGTCGCCCATCCGCGGCACATCTGCTACCTGCTGCATCCCCTCCGTGGGCTCTACGACACCTATCCGTCCGGCTTGCCGCATCGCTGCGCGACTGACCATCCTGAGGTGAAGCGCCTTGTGGAACTGCTGGACACCGTTCCCGTCGGACGTGATCAGTTGGCGGCGTGCTTCGCATCCCTCGAGGCTCTGCGTACGCGCGACGACGTCCCTCCCGAGCTCTTCGCTCTCCCAGGTCCATTGATTCGCCAGGTCGTCCACTGCCTGGATCGAATCGGCCGTGGAGACGGCAGCGTCGTGCGCTCGGTGGCGATGTCGAAGACCGTGGCGCTACGGCCCGGCTACTTCGCCGATCCCGAGCGTGTGCCGGTCGCTCACCCGCCGACCGGTCTGCGCGGGCTGCACCCCGGGCGCGGCCGGTACGTGTTCACGGTTAGCCGGCTCGACGCACCCAAGCGCATCGACCTGGTGATCCGCGCGATGGCTCACGTCACGCGACCGTTGGCGCTGAGGATCGCTGGCACCGGGCCGGCTGAGGCGGAGCTGCGTGAGCTGGCGGCCAGCGATCCACGAATCAGCTTTGACGGCTTCCTCAACGACGCCGAGCTCGTGGACGCCTATGCGGGGGCAACGGCGGTTGTGTTCGCGCCCGATCGGGAGGACTTCGGCTACGTCACGCTGGAGGCCATGCTCAGCGCCAAGCCGGTGATCACCACGACCGACGCCGGCGGCCCGACCGAGCTGGTTCGAGACGGGGTGAGCGGACTGGTCACTGAGCCCGAGCCCGCCGCCCTCGGAGCGGCCATAGATCGTCTGGCTTCCAGCCCCCGGCTCGCGCGTCGGCTGGGCCGAGTTGGCGCTAAGGACGCGCTGGCGGTCAACTGGCCCACCGTGGTGGCTACTCTGCTCGACGGCCTTGAGACCTAGTCGGCCTTGTCACCGGCGGTCGGCTCGGACGAAGGCCGGCGGGCCAGTGTCGCCTCAACCTGGCCCAGACGCCGGTGAGCCCAGCGATTGCGCTCGCGCTCACCTGCGAGGGCTGCGCGTAGATCCTTCAGGGCCGCCAGCACCGCGTGATCTACCTCGCGCTCATGGAAGGTGAACGGACGGATCAGACGCAGAACGGTCCGGCGCAGCATTCCGGCCGCTCCGCTCGGAGCGGGTCCGGCGCCTTCGCTCAGATCGAAGGCCAGAGCCTCCTCTAAGCGATCCAGGCCTGGGTCGCTGAGCCCGTCGCGGCCTCGTGGCTTGTGGGTGTTGTCGTCCGCCAAGCGCTCCAGGCGGGCCCGCGCGATTGCGCCGACTACGCTGGGTGCATACAACCGTTGGATGTCGGACCGGGCATGGGTGACCCGCTGGAGTACTTCGTCGGGGTGCTCCCATACCCGGCGCATCAAGCCCGCGGCGTGGTCGAGGTCGGGCTCGGCCCAGGTTCCGTCCGCGGGATAGACAACCGAATCCGGCCCCACTCTTGTCGGCGTCCAGTCCACCAGATAACTGTTGAACGGAGTGGTGAAGTCGGTGTTTCCGGAGTAGCCGGTGGCGATCACCGCAGTCCCCTGGGCCATCGCCTCAGCTAGGGGCAGGCCGAAGCCTTCGCTGCGATGCAGCGAGACATAGCAGTCGGCGCGGGCCAACAGAGCAGCCTTCTCTGCGGGCTTCAGGTAGCCGTCGACAAACTCGATGTCGCCGCGGCCTCCGGCGCGGAAGCGCAGCTCGTCCGCGGCCGCTTTCCGGAAGCGCGCGTTGATTGTCTTGATCAGCAATCGCGGCCCCTCGTCGGGGGAGAACGCGCGGGTGAAGGCGTCGATCAGCCCGAGCGGGTTCTTTCGCTCCAGAGTGCTGAAGAAGTCGAGCATGAATACGAAGGTGAAGCGATCGTCGCGAGCCATCGAGAGCTCGACCTCCCCCGGGTCGGGCGTCACGATCGCCGGAGGAACGACGACGACCGGGACAGGCAGCAGACGCCCCAGGTTCTTGGCCATGAAGGTCGAGTACACCCAGACTTCGTCGACATGCCGGACTCCCTTGGCCCAGCTGGCTGGCAGCACGTCGGTCTCCCAGCCCCACTGTCCGATCGTCGGTCGAGCCTCAAGGACGCCTTCGCCACGGGTGCGGATCAGCTCGTGCAGGTGATCGCCGTTGAGGCAGGCCAGGTTGAACGCTGGTGCGACGGGAGAGCTCAGATCCTGCCATCCGGTCGATCCGTATCGCGCGATGGACCGCTGGTCCTCATCGATCGGGAGATCGGGAGTGATGGCCTTCGTGCTGACCGGTACACCGGCTGTCGAGAGGGCGGTGACGTAGGAGCGGGCGGCTTCAGCCAGACCGAGCGTCTCACCCAGATATCCGATCACGTTGACCGCGATCCGGGCGCTTCCGGCAGGCACGAGGTCGTCTGGCGCGGCCGGCAGCAGCCCACCCAGAGACTCCCCGTCGTCCTGCGACCATCCCCACTGCACCAGCCGATCACCGTCGTCCCCGTCGAGATCCGGGAAGGCCTTCTGGAGGTCGGTCCGGGAGAGATACACCTCGAGCAGGTAGCGGTTGACGCCGCTCTCGGCACCGCGCTGACCGGGCTCGCGCATCCAGGCCACGAACTCATCCGCCGCCTCGGCGGACAGCGGGTCTCCGAAATACTCGCCCGCTGCCAGGGCCTGCGTCCATAGGTTCTCGACGAATTGATCGACGAGTTGACCGTTGCCGAGCCTTCGTACGCCGGCGATCTGACGCCGAGGCGGCGACCACCCGGCGTCGCGCAAGCGCTCGGCGTATTCGCCGCACAACTCGGCCAGCACCGGATCCTCGACCACACGAACGCGCGTGGCGTCCTCACTCAGCCAGTAGGGCCGGTCGGGGCGGAAACCCGCGAACTGGAGGCTGCGGAGCGGCCGCCCAGCGGCCAGCACCTGCTCGCCATGGCGCGTCAGCGGACGTTCATGGAGATTCCAGTAGCTGACCTCGCAGCCGGGGTCGGCCACGACTGCCAAACCGGGAAAGCGCTTGGCGGCCAGGTCGAGCCAGCGGCCGTCGGCGCTGTCCGGCGTCTCCCGCTGTTCGGCCTCCTGCCGGCGCTCAGACCACCACTGCAGGAAGGCCCGGCCCGACTCGTTGGCGTGCACCGCAACTAGCCCCGGGTCCAGAGAGCCCGCGCTGAGCAGATCAGCCGAGTCCGGCCGGCACCCGTCGTCGGGCAGCAGATCAGCTCGTTTGACGAGCGCAACGCCAGTATCCCGAGCCTCGCTCAGCACGGGCTCGAGTACGTCATACACACAAATGGCAGGATCGAGATAGACGACGGTGTCGGCTTCGTCCAGGCAGCGGGTCAGGAGCTCCGGGATCGACTGACTCGCCGGCCCGGCGAGGACTTCAAAGGGCTCCTCGTCGCGCAGGGGCACGCCTTTGCTGACCTCCGTGGACACACGCACCTCTGGATGGTGGCGTCGGGCCGAGGTGGCCATCACGCGTGCCTGAGCGATGGTCAGCGGTGTGACGATCGTGCAGAACCTCAGCATCGATCCTCGATCGGGCAGCGTTCAGAGGGGCCGGGCACGAGCCAATCGCAGGACGCCATACCGCCGACAAGCTAGCGCGGGACGCGGTGCTAGCTTGCACCGACCTTGAACGTCTGCACGATCATCGCCAAGAATTACGTCGCGCAGGCCCGCGTGCTGGCGAGGTCTCTGTCTCGGAGTCACCCCGGAAGCAGGCTCTCGACCCTGATCATCGATGACATCTCGGGTTACATCGATCCCGACCGGGAGCCGTTCGAAGTCCTGACTCCAGGTGACATCGGTTGCCAGCCCTTCACCGAGATGGCGCTGCGCTACTCCGTGCTCGAGCTCTCCACGGCCGTCAAGCCGTGGCTGCTGCGTCATCTCATGGACAAGACCGGAGAACCGGTGACCTATCTCGATCCCGACATCGAGATCCACGGATCCTTGGAACTCCTCGTGCAACTGGCCGACCGCCACCGGGTCGTGCTGATACCGCACAACACCGCGCCGATACCCGCCGACGGGCGGACTCCTAGCCAGGTGGACATCATGATCGCCGGCATCTACAACCTGGGCTGCGTCTCTCTCGCCCCGGGGCCGGAGGTTCACCAGCTTCTGCACTGGTGGGCGGACCGCCTGCGTCGCGACTGCCGGGTGGATCCGGTGTGGGGCTATTTTGTGGACCAGCGTTGGTTCGACCTTGCGCCTGGGTTTCTCTCTGACGTGGCGATCATGCGAGAGCCCG
This sequence comes from Solirubrobacteraceae bacterium, assembly GCA_049697735.1. Taxonomy (GTDB): domain Bacteria; phylum Actinomycetota; class Thermoleophilia; order Solirubrobacterales; family Solirubrobacteraceae; genus Palsa-465. The sequence goes on along the minus strand of JBAVWI010000216.1, from coordinate 10,183 downwards.
AGTACAACGTCGCCTACTGGAACCTCCACGACCGCGCACTGACTCGCGAGGACGGGCGTTACCTGGTGAACGGGCGACCGCTGGCCTTCTTTCACTTCAGCGGCTTTGATCCCGAGCATCCGCTCGTCCTCAGCCGCCATCAAGATCGGATTGATGTCGGCGCCGAACCCGTGGTCAAGCGGCTGCTGGGGGAATACTCGAGCGCGGTGCTGTCCGAGGGATACAGCGAGACGCGCAACTGGCCCTACAGCTACGCCGCCCTCGGAGACGGAACCCGGCTCGATAACACCCTGCGCAGCCTCTACGACGACTTCGCCTCCGAGAACGACGAGGGCCTGCCTTCACCGTTCACGCTCGACGGCACCCGGACCTTCGAGCGCTGGCTGCGCGAGCAGGCTCCCGGTGCGCCCACGGGCGTGAGCCGCGTGCTGGCGCGAGTCTACGAGCGCCGGGCGGATCTCTGGAGTGCCTACAACACCCGCAGTGGCGTGGACGGCGCCGGCCTTCTCCGCTGGGCGGACGAGTACGGCCGCCGGGAAGAGCCCGACCTGGCGCATCTACTCGTTGCCAGCAACGGGGACGGCAATCCGGCTCCGGCCTCGACGTCCGGGGACAGCGTGCCGGCCTCCCCTCCCGAGGAGGTGCGCGCGGGGCTCGTGGCCCGCGCCCCGGCGGCAACCCCGACCGAGCCGCGCGACAGCTCCGGTCCCCTGCATCGTGACCCCTTCGGCGTCAACGTCGTCGGATACTTCCGCTCGGAGGCGGGAACCGGCGAGGCGGCCCGGCAGATGGTGTCCGCGCTGGATGCGGCCGCGATCCCTGTGCTGCCGGTCCACGGACAGACGATCCCCGTCAGCCGCCAGAACCACGCCTACGAGACCGCGTCACCCGACGATGCCCCGTTCCCCGTGAACCTGATCTGCATGAACGCCGACATGCTTCCGGAGTTTGCCCGCCAGGCCGGCATCGAGTTCTTTGCCGATCGCTACTCCATCGGCCTGTGGTTCTGGGAGGTCAGCGCGTTCCCCGAACGCTGGCGAGGTTCGTTCTCGTTGCTGGAGGAAGTATGGGCGCCGACCGCGCACGTCGCCGCGGCGCTCGAGCCCCTGGCCACGGTGCCCGTGCACACCATCCGGCTGCCGGTGGCGCCCGCACTGGACGAGACCCGCAGCCGAGCCGACCTCGGCCTCGACGAGGATTCGTTCCTGTTCCTGTTCAGCTTTGACTATCTGAGCGTGCCGGAGCGCAAGAACCCGTTGGATCTGATCGCGGCCTTTCGCCGCGCCTTTGCGCCTGGCGAGGGCGCGCAGCTGGTGATCAAGTGCATCAACCAAGACCGCGAGCCTGAGTACCACACGAGGCTGCGGGCGGCGGTCGCTGAGCATGGCGACATCCGCGTACTCGATCGCTACCTGCCTCCCATCGACAATGCCAACCTCCCGGCGCTGTGCGACTGCTACGTGTCCCTGCATCGCGCCGAGGGTTTCGGGTTGGTCCTCGCCGACGCCATGTGGCACGGCAAGCCGGTCATCGCCACCGGGTACTCCGGCAACCTCGACTTCATGACCTCGTCGAACAGCCTCCTGGTCGACTCCGAGCTGGTCCCCATCGGGGAGGGCCGGGACCCCTACCCGTCCGCCGGCCGCTGGGCACAGCCCGACGTCGAACACGCCGCGACCTTGATGCGGCAGGTGTTCGAGGATCGAGCCGCGGCGGGTCGCCTCGGTGAACGCGCGGCCGCCGAAATTCGCATGACTCATTCGCCGGCTGCCGCCGGTGAGGTTTTATCCCAACGCCTGGAGTCGATCCGGGCCACCGGGCGTGCCCGCCCGCCCGCATGGTCGAGCTACGCGCGTTCCCCGGCGCTGGCGACACTGCCGCGGAAGATCCGCCAGGGCCCCAGTCAAGCGGCGAACCGGCGCCGGGGGCGACAGCTCGTGCGCAAGGCGACGTTGCGGGCCATGCGTCCGTTCACCGCCTATCAGCAGGACATCAATCGTCAGGTCGCCGATGCCATGAGCGAGGTGGGTCAGAGCCTTGGCAACGCCCGGCATGACGCCGCCCGGGAACTGGCACGCGTCTTGGCCGAGTTGCGCGGCGCCGTCGAGCTGCGTGGACTGGAGGCGAAGGTCAAGGAGCAGGACCGCCGTATCGACGAGCTGGAGCGCCGACTGGCATCGTCCGGACCCCGGCACGACGAGTCCGCGACCAGTCCGCACCGCCAAGAGTAAGTCGGCTCTACATCTAGCGAACGATCTCGATCCAGTCGAGTTGTTGACCGCAGAGAGATGACGCCTGCGAGGGGTTGATCTCACTGACCGGCAGAGCTGCCGGGCCGCTCACAAACAGCACCCCACTGAGCGCTATCTCGCCTCCGTCCCCAGGGGCAAGGATGCTCCCCGGACGCGCGAGCTTGACGGAATGGGTGCCCGCGGCGAGGGTGAGGCTCCCGATCGGGGTGACCTGCCCGGGCGGGCCCAGCTCGTCGGCGATCGTGCCCACGGGGCGGCCATCGACGGAGACGTCAAGCCTCGGGCTGATGTCGCCTTGGACCGCGACGCGGTAGACGCCGGGCCGAATGATGGTCACCGGTCCGGAGATTGTCGGTGAGGGCACGGCGCTTGGGACATACGTGGGGACGGGGGGACGGGCGACATAGGCAAGCTGGGCCTGCTCGTGAGCGGCTCTGGCCGCCATGGCCGACACGACGCGACAGGGTGGGATCGCCGCCACGGCGCCCGGCGTCCCGAGCGCGAGGTGCTCGATCACCGTGGGGCTCGTGGTCCGCCGCCAGACGTCGTAGAACCGGCCCGCGTCGACGAGCCGGTAATTGGCGGGCGGCCGCGAGGCCAGGGCGCCGCTGCCGATCACAAGCAGGCGAAAGCTCTCAAGCGAGGACAGCGGCAGGTCGTCGGGGTCCCACGGAGCGCGGCCCGCGGGAGCGGTGATCCCGGGACGCGGCGCAGGCGGGCTGAGCGCCGGGTCGACCGGCGCGATCCGGCGCAGGAAATAGGCGGCGAACTCATCGGAGAGGTTGTAGAAGGCGGGCCCCTGACCGCTGAAGCGCTGCCCGATCGCCGACAACTCGGCCAGACGGGGGCGGGGGGCGAGGCTCGCATCGTGGAAGGCCAGGCCGTTGGTCCACAGCACGCCGGCGGCAATCACCGCGGCCAGCCCCCAGGCTTCGAGCCGTCGGCCGGCGTCCGCCAGCGCAGCCGGGCCAAGCATCATCGTGGCCACGGCTGTCAAAGAGAAGATCATCATGACCTTGGCGCCTGCGTACGGGCTGGCCCTGCTGATCAGGTAGGCGGCCGCGATGGCGTTGCCGCCCAGCAGCAGCAAGGGGGCGAGCCGGCGCCGGCGAAGGGCCCAGATCGTCCCCAATGCGGCGCTGGCCACCCCGACGCCGATCAACGCGTAGGTGAGGCGGTAGTGGGCCACGACTGGGAGGCGAAAATCGCCGGCGGGCCAGATGCCGAACGTCTCCCATTTCGGCAGCTCATGGATCAGGTTTCCGAGGTCGCCCTTCTGGGTGAGCACCGCTGTGGCCACGTGCAGAAAGGTGGAAGCCCGTTGGATGATCGGCGTGGCGATCGCCGCCAGTAGCACCACCGCGACGCCGACGCTAACGGCCAGCCGCCGAGGCGGCATGCGGCGCACGGTGTCACGGGCGTGCCATCCGGCGACGACGACGAACACGGCCAGTGGCGGGGCCAGCCACGGGGCAATGGCCAGGTCAAGCAGATCCAGACCCGCGACGGTGACCACGGCCAGCGGGATCAATCCTCGTAGGCGCACTCCCCCTCGCAGCATCGCGCACACCAGGACAACGGTGAGCGTAATCACCCACGTGGTTGCGACCTCCTTGATGCTGCCCTCGAGGTAATAGGCGTACAGCAGCCCGGCCTGGGCGGCCACGCCGGCGGCGGTGGCGCGCAGCGGACGCGACTTGACCGTCGTCCCCAACAGCTCGTAGAGAGCGACCGCACCCAGCGCCATCACCAGCGCCATGTAGGGCTGGAAGATCCAGGCCACATCCTGACCGACCAGCGGGCGCACGACGCCGATCGGGAGGTCGCTCCCGGTCGGGTACGAAGTCGACAGATAGCTGTTGAGCACCGCCTGGTAAGAGGACGGCGTGAGGCCGGTGATGTCGTGGCCATGGTGCAGCAGCTGATCGATGAGCGAGAAGTGGAACACTCCGTCGTTGAGGACGAAGTAGCCCAGGAAGCTGGCGTCCCCTGAGAGCACAACCGGTGCCGCGCAGACCGCGAAGACGGCGGCTCCCGCGGCGACCATCCAGCCGTCCGGGCGCCGTGCGCGCAGTCCACGCCAGCCCATGGCATAACCGGCCGCGGCCACGATCAGCACGATCGGCAGCGTCCAGGTGGCGGTAGTCGCGTTGTCGGTGGTCAGCGTGGCGATGACCATCACTGACGCCAAGCCGACCGAGGCCAGGATCCCCCCGGGCAGTTCCCAGCCGCTCAGGCGCTGGACGGCCAGGCCGCAGCCGAGACATACGACGAGCAGCACGAGCGGAAACAGCAGCCAGGACACGACCATGGCTTTGAGGGCGCCTGCGTCTTCGCGAGCGCTCTAGCGCTTGCGGCGAAGCCCGAGGATGGAAAGCAAAAACGACGAGAAGAAGATCTGAATCCCGACGATGATCAGCGTCGCCGCGAGCACGGCCAGGCGTTCCTCGGAGAGGACGCCGAACCCGCGCTGGATCCAGTCGATCACGATCACGGCGCCCACGATCAGTCCCGCGAGCAGGATGGCGCCCCCGAGCAGGAGCCCGTGCTCGAGTTTGTAGCGGGCCCGCATGCGGTCAAACCAGCCGTCGCGCTCGCCCATGAAATATGTGCCGTAGGCATGGGCGCAGATGCCCAGGGCAACCACCTGCGTGCCGACGATGGCCAGCAAGGCCCCCGCGATCAGGGCGTGGATACTCCACTGACGGCCGAAAACCCCGATCTGGGTCAGGACGATGAGCTCGACGAGAAAGCCGATCAGCGCCATCACCGCGCCGGGGAAGATGAACAGATGGTTGGGGGAGTGGACGAGCAGGAAGCGCAGGTGTCGCCAGCCGTCCCGGAAGCTCGAGAGCTTGGACTCGCCTTCGCGGGGGTGGTACTCGATCGCGAACTGGCGGATCTCGAGGTGCTCCTTGGCGGCCCGGATCACCATCTCTGAGGCGAACTCCATCCCCGTTGTGCGCAGGTCAAGCCGCGGCAGCAGGTCCCGGCGCAGGGCGCGCATCCCGCAGTGGGCGTCGTCGACGCCGGTCCGGAAGAGCAAGTTGAGCAAGCCCGAGAGCAGCGGATTGCCGATGTAGCGGTGATGCCAGGGCATGGCCCCGGGCTGGATGTTCTTCATGCGGTTGCCGATCACCATGTCGGCTCCGGCGTTCAGCTCGGCCAGAAAGCGCGGGATCTCCTCAAAGTCATAGGTCAGGTCGGCATCGGCCATCAGGATGTAGCGGCCCCGGGCGACCGCGAAGCCGGCCAGGTAGGCGCTCCCGTAACCCCGCTCGGGCTCGTGGACGACGATCGCTCCGGCGGCGGCCGCCAGGCGGGGGCTGTCGTCCTCGGAGTCGTTGTCAGCGACGATGATCTCGCCGCTGATGGCGTTGCTCTCGAGCACGGCCAACGCGCTACGCACGCACTCCTCGATCGAGTCGGCCTCGTTGAGGCAGGGGATGACGACCGAAACCTCAAGCGGCGCCTCGCGCTGGGGTTGGCTCAGGATGGAGGAGGGTTGCTCGACTGTGCTCATACGGGTCTTAACGTCGCAGACGACGCGCCGGAGCGGCTCTGGGCCTCGCTGGGCCCAAATCTCCCGCGAGGCCCAAAGACCGAGGATATGTGAATCTCCGGCGTCGTAATGAGGATATGTCTCGTCTATGACTGTCTCTACCCGCATACGGTGGGGGGAGCCGAGCGCTGGTACCGGAACCTGGCCGAACGCCTGGCGGCCGAGGGACACAATGTCACTTATCTGACTCTCCGGCAGTGGGACCGCGGGCAGGACCCGGGCCTTGAGGGCGTCGACGTGCGGATCGTCGGGCCCCGGATGCGGCTCTACGCCGGACCCGGCCACCGCCGCATCCTGCCGCCGCTCGTCTTCGGAGCCGGGATTCTCGCGCACTTGCTGCGCCACGGCCGCCGCTACGACGTCGTCCACACCTGCTCGTTTCCCTATTTCTCGCTGCTCGCGGCGGCGCTGGCGAGGCCGCTGGGGGGATACCGCCTCGCTGTTGACTGGTTTGAGGTCTGGAGTCGCGGCTACTGGCGCGAGTACCTGGGTCGTGTCGCCGGGGACGTCGGCTGGCTTGTTCAGCGGCTGTGTGCCCGGGTGCCCCAGCGAGCGTTCTGCTTCTCCCGGCTCTACGCCCAGCGTCTCTCCGAGGAGGGGCTGCGGGGGGAGATAACGATGCTCGCCGGGGCGTATGACGGTCCGCTCGCTCCCCGTCCGGTTCACCCCGCCCAGCCAGTGGTGGTGTTTGCCGGCCGCCACATTCCCGAGAAGCGCGTGCCGGCGCTCGTTCCGGCGATCGCCGCCGCCCGCGAGCGTCTCCCCGAGTTGCGGGGGGTGATTCTCGGAGACGGGCCTGAACGCGAGCTGGTGCAGCGCCGGGTTGCCGAACTGGGACTGACAGCGGTCGTCGAGGCCCCCGGGTTTGTGACCACCGAGGTCGTCCAGGAGACGATCGCGCACGCGCTGTGTCTGGTCCTGCCCTCGCGGCGAGAGGGGTACGGGTTGGTTGTCGTCGAGGCGGCGGCGTGCGGGACCCCGAGCGTGGTCGTCGCGGCGCCCGACAATGCCGCCGTCGAGCTGATCAGCGAGGGCGAGAACGGGTTCGTCGCCGCCTCAGACTCACCGGAGGATCTCGCCGCCGCGATCACGGCCGTGCACGTCGCCGGACCGACGCTGCGGGAATCGAGCTCGGCCTGGTTTCAACGCCACGCCGAACGGATGTCCTTGCGCCGGTCGCTCGAGATCGCGCTCGACGTCTATGGCCGAGAATCCATGGCCCGCCGGTAGGCGGCCAGGGTTCCGGCCGCCGCCGCCTGCCAGGAGAACCGTGCCGCCCGCTCGCGTCCCGCGGTGACCAGACGGGCGGCCTCGTCGCGGTCGTCGATCAACCGGCGAATCGCCTGCGCGATCTCGGACTCCTGCAACGGGTTGAAGAGCAGCGCGGCGTCGCCGGCCACCTCGGCCAGAGCGCCGCGCCCCGAACATGCCACGGGGACTCCGCGCGCCATCGCCTCGAGCACCGGCAGGCCGAAGCCTTCGGCCAGAGAGGGGAAGACGAAAGCGGCGGCGGCGGCGTACAGGCCCTCGAGCTCCTCGCCGGAAACCCAGGCCAGCAGTCGCACGTCGGCCGCTACGCCAAGCGCGACGGCGCGCTCGCGGAGCTCCTGCTCGTGCGGGGTGGGGTAACCGGGCAGGACCAGCAAGGGACGCTCAGCGGCCGGAATAGTGGCCAGCGCGCCGATCAGCCGGATCAGGTTCTTGTGGGCGAGCTTGGCCGAGACGCTGAGCACGATCGGCCGGTCGCCGGCGTCCAGCCGTCGCCGCAGATCGGCCTCGGGCAGCGGCGCCGCTTGCGGGCTGCGGCCAAGCCCCAGCGGGACGACGTCCACCCGGTCGGGGGCGACACCGAGCAGGCGCTGGAGATCGTCGCGGGTGCTGGCCGCGTCAACGATGATGCGATCCGAGCGGCGTGCCGCCAGGGGTACGAGCACGCGCATGCCCAGCGAGAGCAGGCCGGGGTGAGCCTCGGGCACCAGCCGGTAGATGAGGTCATGGATCGTGGTCACGCGGCAGAACCGGCCCCAGGCCGGTGCGGTGCTGGCCAGGCTGTGCACCAGGTCCACGCCGGCCCGGCGCGCCAGGGGGGCCAGCATCTGCTGCTCGCCGCGCACCCGGGCCAGCCGGCTGCTCGAGCTGACCGGGACGACGACGCAGCCGTCGAGCTCGCGCCACGGTCCTTCGGCGGCCGCCGCCTCGCGGCTGACGAAGGCGGTGAAGCGGTCCTCGGGTGCGGCCGCGACCAGCTCCGGGATCAGCTCGCGGGCGTAGACCTCCATGCCGCCCGTCGCGCCCGGGACCAGGAAGAGGAGGTTGAGGCCGACGTGCACGCGCGGGCAGGCTAGCGCCCGGCCAGACCGTGCGCGGATAGACGTGACAACCTCGGCGGCCGATGGCATCCGTCCCGAGCCCACCGCCCCCCGCGCTCACGATTGGCATCGACGCCCGCGCCGCCAGCGAGGTCAAGGCGGGACGCGGGCGCGTGGTCCGCGAGCTTCTGCGCGGGCTCGCCGCGGCCGAGGATCCTCACCGCTACGTCTGCTATGCGCGTACGGCCTGGGACGAGCCGCTCGGCGACCGCTTCTCCTGGCGGCTGATCGGCGCCCGTGACCCGCTCTGGCACGCCCTCACGGCGCTGCGCGCCGGCCGCGAGTGCGACGTGTTCCTGGCCACCAACTCGTATCTGAGCGTGATCCTGACCCGCGTTCCCGCCGTGGCCATCGTCTATGACCTGGTCACCTTCGACCCCGCGATGGCCCCGAGCCGGCGCTCGGCGGTCATCGAACGCTTGACCCTCGGGACGGCAGTTCGCCGCGCCCGCGCCTTCGTCTGCATCTCGCAGGCCACCTCGGAGGCGCTTACGACACACTTTCCCGCGGCTGCCGGCCGGATCACCGTCGCCCCACTGGGGGTGGCTCCGGCGCTGTCGGCCCCGGCTGCGGTGGAGCTCGAGGCGCTCCCCGAGCCGGGCTTCGTGCTCGCTGTGGGCACGCTCGAGCCCCGCAAGAACCTGCCCCGCCTGGTCGCGGCCTACGGCGCCCTGGATCCCAACCTCCAGGCCGCGCACCGGCTGGTCGTGGTCGGGGCGAGCGGCTGGTCGACGGGGCCCACGGTGGCCGCCCTGCGCTCGCTCGGGGATCGATGCCTCACCCTCGGTCACGTGTCGGACGCTGCACTGGCTGAGCTCTACCGGCGCTGCGCGGTGTTCTGTTACCCCTCGCTGGGCGAGGGGTTCGGCCTGCCGGTGCTCGAGGCGATGGCGGCGGGTGCCCCGGTCCTCACCTCGAGCCTCTCCTCGCTGCCGGAGGTCGGGGGCCAGGCCGCCGAGTACGTGGACCCCCACCAGGTGGCGAGCATCGCCGCTGGGCTGGATCGCGTGCTCGGCGATCCGGCCCTCCGGGAGCGCCTCAGCTGTGCGGGACGGCGCCGGGCCGGCGAGTTCTCTTGGCAGCAGTTCGCGGAGCGGACGCTGGCGGTGCTTCAGGCGGCGGCGAGCAGCCGGTCGTAGGCGGCGGTCAGCCGTTCCGCCGCGGCCGAGGTCGAGTAGCGATGAACGATCTCCGCTGGGTACTGCACCCGGGCGCCGGCTGGTCGGCTGAGCGGCCCTGCCGCCAGCGCCCGGGCCATCGCCGGCCAGTCGCCGGGGGCGACCAGGTCCACGGGTGCGCCACGGACGACCTCGGGGATCGCGCCGCTGGTCGTCGTGAGGATGCCGAGGCCGGCCGCCATCGCCTCCGCGAGGACCAGGCCGAACTGTTCCTCCCAGAAGGCGCGGGGAATGTCGAATGGGTGCAGCGCGGCGTTGGCCACGGCGTGGCTAGCGAGCACCATCGCCGAGGCCCGGGCGAACACGGTCGGCATCTCCTCGTAGGGGACGCCTCCGATCTCCACGGCGTCGCCGAGGCCAAGATCGTCAGCGTGGGCGCGCAGACGTGCCTCCTCCGGGCCCGCGCCTACGATCATCAGGCGCGGTCGGACGACCGCACCAGAGGGCGTGCGCACCTGGCCGCGGTGAAGCAGGGCGAGCGCGCGAATGACGTCCTGGTGGCCCTTCTCCCACACAAGCCGGCCTGGCGAGACGAGCGTGTGCTCGGCGGCCGGGCGCCCACTCGCCATCGTCTCGGCCTGGGCCCGGGGAGCAAAGCGCTCGACGTCGATGCCGGGGGGACAAACGCTTATCCGATCGGTTGAGACGCCCTCGAGCCCGAGCGCCAAGGCGGCGCGCTCGGTGGCAGGCAGGAACAGGTCAGTCTCGGCGAGCACGCGCTCACGAAAGCGACGGGCGTGGTGGTTGCGGTAGGCGACGAGCATCGGCAGCGTCTCCCAGACGGTCTGCACGAGGCGGAAGCGGTGGCGGGCGCGCCGGCGC
>JBAVWI010000215.1:0-8570 GCA_049697735.1 Solirubrobacteraceae bacterium | reverse complement strand
GGATCGACTTCTCGATGGTCGAACGGACAGGCGGAGCCGTCTACCCGGTGCGCTTTCAAATCGTCGAACTCTCCGAGCCGGAACTACTCGTGCTCGCGTCCGACCCGATGCCAGACATCGGCCTCGTGCACCCAATGATCACTCGGGCCGTGTTTGAGGCCGACGGCGAGGACACGCTCATGACCGTCACCCAAACCCCCCACACCGACGCGACCCAAGACGGCGCGACAGCCGGGTGGACGGAGTCGCTCGACAAGCTCGAAAAGCTACTAGCCCGAATTGACAACGCGGCCGCAGCGGGCCCTCGCAGCCAGAGGCGACCACCGCCGTCTTAGGCCGAACCTTCGGCGAAATCCGACGCAACCGAAGGGTACGCCCTAGCCTTCGGTTAGGTCAAAACTAACCGAAGGTTCCAATGGGACGCGCTCGTGGCAATTATGTCGTCCAGGACTATCCCGGCATCGCCGGTGCGCAGACGGCTGCGCAGCGGCGCCCGAGCAAGTTCAGGGCCTTTGTCCCGGCTCCGATTGCTGACCTTGACCTAGCCCTGTCGACTCGGCTCGCCGCTGACGTGGAGGCTGCTTCTGCTGCAGTACGGGCTCTGAATGACTCTCCTCCGAAGCTGGAGCCCTGCACTCGGCCGAGAGCTCGCTGTCCTGAGGACCCTTCCGTTATCTCCGCGCAATCGTTCTCCGTCTTCAGTCAGACGCTGCCCGCTCTTGTGCGGACATGGCCGCGGCATCGCGGAAGTACCAGCCGCCGGCGGCGGCCGATCGCAAGCGACGCGAAAGTACTGATCCACGGCGGAAGGCACGAATCGATCGTCCGCGATGCATGCTTTCCGCGCGAAGGGACACCGGCCCGGCTGGTTGCCGCATGCGCGTCCTGGCGCCAAAGCGGGGCCTGCCTAGATCCGACCGCTAGAGAGCAGCCATTCGCGCCTCGAGATAGCGTCGCTCTGGAATGCTCGTGGTGAGGCGAGCGGCGCGCTCGTATGCCGCGCGGGCGCCGACCTCGTCGCCGGCCATCTCGAGGAGGTGGGCGCGCACGGCCGCCAGACGGTGATGGTCGCGCAGTGGCTCGTCGAGCGTCTCCAGCAACTCCAGTCCCGCGCGCGCACCGTGGACCATCGCGACCGCGACGGCTCGGTTGAGCGTGACCATCGGTCCCGGCGAGATGTGCTCGAGGACCTCGTAGACGGCAAGGACCTGCCGCCAGTCGGTCTCGCGCGCGCTTGGCGCCTCGTCGTGGATCGCGGCGATCGCGGCCTGAAGTTGGTAGGGGCCACCTCGCTTGCTCGCCAGCGACTCCTCGACCAGCGCGACGCCCTCGGCGATCTTGGGGCGATCCCAAAGCGAGCGGTCCTGCTCGGCCAACGGGACGAGGCTTCCGTCTGCGCGGACGCGCGCCGGACGGCGGGCGTCGGTCAGGAGCATCAGCGCAAGCAGCCCCGCCACCTCGCCGTCGTCCGGGAGCCGGCGTTGGACCTCGCGTGACAGACGGATCGCCTCGGCACTCAGCTCGACGCGGGCCACGTGCGCGCCGGAGCTCGCCATGTAACCCTCGTTGAAGATGAGGTACAGCACGTGGAGGACGACGGGCAGCGCCTCGGGCGCGGGAGGCGCGAACCGAGCGCCCGCGGCGCGGATCGTCGCCTTCGCCCGGCTGATGCGCTGCGCCATCGTGCTCTCCGGAACCAGGAACGCACTCGCGATCTCTGCGGTGGTCAGGCCGCCGACGGCGCGCAGCGTCAGCGCGACCTGTGAGGCTGGCGTCAGCGATTCGTGACAGCACATGAAGAGGAGCTCCAGCGTGTCGTCCTGGTCGGCCGCCTCGCCCCGCAGCGGCTCGCGCGCCAGGCCCTCCTCCCGGCGGCGCCGTGCACTCGCGCTGCGCAACTCGTCGATCAGCCGCCGGTGCGCGGCGGTGAGGAGCCAGCCGCGCGGATTGGCCGGCACGCCGTCGCGTGGCCATTGCAGCGTCGCGTCGAGGAGCGCCTCCTGCACGGCGTCCTCGCACGCGTCGAACCCTCCGTAGCGGCGCACGAGCGTCCCGAGGACGCGCGGCGCCAGCCCACGGAGCTGCTCCTCGATGCTCACATCTCCTCTCCGCCGGGGCTCATCACCGGCCGTACCTCGATTCCCATCCAGCGCGCGTCGGGCCACATAGCCGCGACCTCGAGCGCGCGGTCCAGCGAATCGCAGTCGATCACGCAGTAGCCGGCCAGATGTTCCTTGGCCTCGAGGTAGGGCCCGTCGGTCACGGCCGGGACGCCGTCGCGCACATGCACGACCTTTGCCTGCGAGGCGTCGGCGAGGCCTTCGCCTCCGACCCATTCGCCCGAGGCCGTCAGCTCGGCGATCAGGCGCCCGACCTCGGCCCCGATCTTGTCCATCGGCTCCGGTGGGTTGTCCATGAAGTTGGGGTTGTGGTGGATCAGCAGCATGTATTTCACGACATCGCTCCTTTGAGGGGTTCGCGGTGAGATCGGAGCCGATTTCTCTTTCTCGACATGTCGAGCGTGGAGGTCTGGCTCCGACTCCGGTCTGAAAGTTCAAATGCCGAAGGAAAGGACCGACATGGCCGCCGACCGCTCCCGCTGGATCACTCTCTACGTCCTCTGCGTGGGGATGCTGATGATCGTCCTCGACGTCACCGTCGTGAACGTTGCTCTTCCGTCCATCCAGGACGATCTTAAGTTCTCGACCTCCAGCCTCGCGTGGGTCGTCAACGGGTACCTGATCTCGTTCGGAGGGCTGCTGCTGCTCGCCGGGCGTCTTGGTGACCTGCTTGGTCGCCGGACCATCTTCCTGGCCGGGCTCGCGCTGTTCACCGGCGCCTCGGCGCTGTGCGGCCTGGCGCAGAGCGAGGTGTGGCTGGTCGCGGCGCGGTTCGTGCAGGGCATCGGCGGTGCGATGACCTCGGCCGTCATCCTCGGAATGATCGTGACGATATTTCCCGAGCCCCGGGAGCAGGCTAAGGCGATCGGGGTCTACGCGTTCGTCGCCTCGGCGGGTGGCTCTGTCGGCCTGCTCGCCGGCGGCGTGCTCACCCAGGCTATTGACTGGCACTGGATCTTCTTCATCAACATCCCGATCGGCATCGCGACGGGAATGTTCGGCCGCCGGCTGCTGGTAGCCGACGAGGGCATCGGCCTGAGCAAGGGCGCCGACCTGCCGGGCGCCGCGCTCATCACGGGCGCGCTGATGGTCGGCGTCTACGCGATCGTCAAGCCCGCGGCCGAGGACGGCTGGGGCGCGTCGACGACGCTGATTCTCGGCGCCGTCTCGATCGCCCTGCTGGCCGGGTTCGTTGCCCGAGAGGCGAAAGCCGCCACGCCGCTGATGCCGCTGCGGATCTTCCACTCGCGCAACGTGACCGGCGCGAACCTCATCCAGGTGCTGACCGTGGCCGGGATGTTCGGGATGTTCTTCCTCGGCTCGCTCTACCTACAGCGGGTGCTCGGCTACGACGCGCTGCAGATCGGCCTGGCGTTCCTGCCGGTGACGATCGCGATGGGCACGCTGTCGCTGCGCTACTCAGAGAAGCTGATCCAGCGATTCGGCGCGCGCACGATGCAGTTCCCGGGGCTGGGCTTGATGGTCGCCGGCATGGTCGTGTTCGCCCAGGCGCCGGTCGACGGCTCCTACTTGCGCGACGTCCTGCCAGCGCTGCTGCTGACCGGCACCGGCGTGGGCCTCTGCTTCCCCGCCCTGATGGGGCTGGCGATGTCGGGCGCGACACCGACTGACGCCGGCCTGGCCTCGGGCCTGGTCAACACCGCCGCGCAGGTCGGCGGGGCGCTGGGCCTGGCGGTCCTGGCGACGGTGTCCACCGCGCGCAGCAAACACCTGGCGCACGTCGGCGTGGCGCACGCGCAGGCGCTGACCAGCGGGTACCACCTGGCGTTCCTGATCGCCGCCGGTCTGGTCGCCGCTGCGATCGTGGTCGCCGCGGTGGTCGTGCAGTCAGAGAAACGCGCGGCCGCGGCGACGCTCCAGGCCGGCGAGCCGGCCTACGAGGGCTGTTGACTTAGGCGCTCGAGAGCGGCGAAGTCGAGCCGGCTTGTGTGCCGCTCGCCCGCGGCGAAGAGCGTCGGCATCGTCGCCACCCATGACTTCAGCCCACCCCCGAAGTCGTCTCGGACGCGATCACACGCCGCGTCCGAGCGTCGGTCCGCCTCACAGCGCTCGACGTCCGGGCGCCAGGCGCTCGGCGCGTGTCCAAAAGGTGCGCGTCCTCAAGCCGGCCCTGGACGGCGAACAGCGCGTCGCGCATCTCCCAGAACGCTCCCGGGCGCGATCTCAGGAAATCAGGTGCGACCAGGTGGTCCGTCAGCTCCCGCAATTCGTCAAATCCGAGACCAACGTGCCAAACCTTGCCTAGGCACAAGGACGTATCCGAAGCCGATCTTCAACGCCCTGCTCTCGGCGAGACCCGAGCACGCCCACGGCCGCGTCGCACGGGGAGGTCGGGGCCGCTCCCGGCCGGGCCCGCTGGCCGCGCTTTCGGCGCGCTAGGGGGTTGGATGCACCGCGGGCGTATAACCAGCCTCTGAAAGAATGCGGGAATGGACAATCACTCTGAGTGGGTTGCCCCGGACGGATATGTCGTGTCCACCGATCCGGTTCGCCTTGACATCGAACGCATCCACCGATTCCTCTCCACCGCCTATTGGTCGACAGGCATCCCGCGCGGCGTCGTTGAGCGCTCGATCGTCAACTCACTGCCGTTTGGCCTGTATGCGCCCTCCGGTCAGCAGGCGGGGTTTGCGCGCGTGGTGACCGACCGCGCGACGTACGCCTACCTCGGCGACGTCTATCTCGAGACAGCCCACCGCGGTCGCGGGCTGGGCAAGTTCCTTGTCTCCTGTGTCCTCGCCCATCCGGAGCTCCAAGGCCTCCGCCGCTGGGCACTCGCGACCGCCGACGCGCATGGCCTCTATGCCCGCCACGGGTTCGGACCGCCGGCGAACCCGGACATCCATTTGTTCATCGAGCAAGCACCGGCTGATCTATGGCCACCGCCGATAGAACGAGGAGGAACACGTCCGCGACAGGCAATCGGGGACTGACGGACCGCTCAGGGCGGGCTGACCTACACCCAGACGCTTGAACGCGACCCCGAAATCGCTGACCTCGGCGTCCCGCCCGACCAGACGCGGTGGGCGCGCACCGGCTCCGGGGGTGTACGGGTTGCTGTGCGGGTCCATTTGTCTTACACCATCCAATAGGCTTTTTAGATCATTTCCGACGTCCGGCAGACTCGGTCGCGCATAGCGGTCACCGTTCGCCGACGGGGCATGCGTGCTTCCCGCCCACGGGACGTGAGGCCTTAGGGCTGAGACATCTCATGCCAGACGATCGATCAGCTACCCCCGCCGGCCTCACAACGGTCGGGCCAGACGTCCACTCCCGGAGCGAGAAGGGAACCGACGCACGCTCATGAGCCGCCCGGACATCAGCCGTGAGCTGGGCGAGGGCCAAGTGGCGCTGGAGCTTGATGCATCCGCGCTGGCGCCGGTAGGTCAGATTCGCGCCCTGGCGCGGATCAGCGACCCGGCACTTTCAGAGCTCGGGTTCGACCGCCTGCTGGACGAGCTGCTCGTGCGGGTCCGTGAGCTGGTTCACGTCGACACGGCTGCGATCCTGTTGCTCGATCACAGCACTGACGAATTGGTTGCGCGGGCCGCGAAGGGCATCGAGGAGGAAGTCGATCGAGGGGTGCGGATCCCACTGGGAGCGGGATTCGCCGGCCGCATCGCCCGGCAGCGTGTCGCGATTTACATCGCCGACGTCGACCACGCCGACATCATGAACCCGATCCTGCGCGAAAAGGGGATCAGCTCCTTGCTAGGGGTCCCGCTGATTGTCGAAGGTGACCTGATTGGGGTGCTGCACGTTGGTTCGCTGGCGCCCCGGGTCTTTGATGTACGCGACCTGTCGGTGCTCGAACTCGCCGCGGCACGCGCGGCACCGGCGATCGAGCGGGGCCGCCTTCTCGAGGAGCTGGAACGCGAACACCGCCATGCAATGCTGCTGCAGCGCAGCCTTCTGCCCCGCCGGCTCGACGTGGTCCTCGGGATAAGCGTCGCGGCCCGCTATCTGCCCGCCCGCGAGGAGGTCGGCGGCGACTGGTACGACATGATCGAGCTACCCGGAGGCCGGGTGGGCGTGGCCATCGGCGACGTCGTGGGGCACGGGTTGCAGGCAGCGGCCATGATGGGCCAGTTGCGAACCGCGCTGCACGCCTATGCACTTATCGGCCACACTCCGGGACGGGCGCTGGAGCTGGTCAACCAGTTCGCCGTTAGCATCGGACCGGAGGCCATGGCCACCGCCGCGTTTGCCATCGTCGACCCCGATGCGGAGATGGTGCACCTTGCCAGCGCCGGGCACCTTCCGCCGGTGGTGATCGGCTCCGATGGTGGGGCGCGACTGATGAAGCTGACGATCGCACCGCCGCTCGGGGCGTTCGCCTACAAGAGCTGTCCTGAGCAAGAGCTCCCGTTCAGAGCCGGCGAGACGATGCTGCTCTACACCGACGGTTTGATCGAACGTCCTCGGGTGTCCCTGGACCATAGCTTGGAGCAACTGCTCGACGCTGTCACCGGCGCGACCACCGCCGAGGATGCGTGCCTGCTGGCCATGGACCGGCTCGTTCCGCAGCGGGGGCCGCGCGACGACGTGGCCGTCATCGCCGTGGGCCCGGACCCGATTGCCGATGTCCTGGACATCGAGTTGGCCGCCGACCCGTCACTGTTGTCGGGGTTGCGACGAATGCTCGGCCGGTGGGAGCGCAGCCAGGAACTTGAGCTCGCGGTGGCGAGTGAGATCACGATCGCGGTGAGCGAGGCCTGCGCCAACGCGATCGAGCACGCCTACGGTCCGAGCGGTGGGAGCATCCACGTGCGTGCCGAGCGGATCGGTGAGACCATCCGGATCAGCGTGAGCGACCGCGGCAACTGGCGGCCGCCCCGGAGCTCGCATCGCGGTCGAGGACTGAAGATCATCGAGGCCGCGATGGATTCCTTTGAAGCCAGATCCACCGATCAGGGCACAGAGATCGTCATGTGCCGAGACCTAAGCCACTCGTGAGACTCGCCGACCTAACCATCGAGACGAAGGGGCTGGTCGTCGTGGCTCGTCTGCGTGGAGATGTCGACATGTCCAATGCCGGACGGCTGCGAGATGAGCTGAACGCAGCCACCCGCAACGAGACGCTCGGACTGGTGCTCGACCTGTCGGAGGTTGGGTACGTCGACAGCGCCGGGATCCACCTGATTCATCGCCTACGCAGCGGCCTGCACACCCACGGTCAGCAGCTGCGACTCGTGATCCCCGCCGACTCACTCATCAACGACACCCTGAGGCTGGCCGGGCTCGACTGGGACGAGGAGGTCGTGCGCAACCCGGCGGCGGGGGAGGATGAGATCCTGCTCGGCGCCGAAGGCTCGAGCTCGCCGTAGGCACAAGCCCGCGCCGTACGGCGCGCCAGGCGGCCCTAAGGCGCTCCGACCGGCGGCGGCACCGACGTCAGGCCGTGACGGCATAAATCGGCCGAACAGCGTGCGTCGCCGGTGAGGGCCGCTGTAGCAGCGTTGATGGAACGGATGCTCGCCGACGGTATCGGCCGATAATGAGATCGGCTTATCGCCGATCGATGGCTGGGCGGCCGGGCCCCGGGTTACCGGCTTGCTTGATCGGCGAACATGGGGAGCATGAGCATCGAACTGAGCGGTGAGACCGTCGACGCTCGGACGAGGGGGAGTCGGTGATTGGCGGTCGAGCTTCGTTGACCGCGAGCGCGCCGCACGATTGCGTGATCGCAGACGATGTCGTCGACTTCGCGGCGCCTGCGGTGGCCGAGCTTGCCGCTGACCTGTGGCGGATGGCGGGCGGCGACGAGATCGCGTTCTCGCGTTCCGCCTTTGAGTACGTGCGCGACCAGATCCGGCATTCCTGGGATCGGCGACCAGCGCGTGACGGTGACTGCGTCCGAGGCGCTGCGTGAGCGGGTGGGGCTCTGCTACGCCAAGACCCACCTCCTCGCAGCGCTGCTGCGTGCGCAGAACATCCCCGCTGGCCTGTGCATCAGCGGCTGGCCAACGACCTAACCGACATGAGGTGCACGGATTGGTCGCGGTTTACCTCAACGATGACTGGCATCGCCTTGACCCCCGCGGCAACAAACCGGGCGGTGAACGTACAGTTCTCTCTGGCCGAGGAGCGCCTGTCCTGGCCGGTGCGCCCCGAGTTGGGCGAGCGGGACTACCCGGAGGTGTTCGGGCACTCGCACCCGACAGTCCTTGCGGCGCTGCGCGGCTCCAGCGACATCCTCGAGCTTGTGTGGCGGCGGGCTGCCGGAGGAGCTTTGAGTTATGTCCCGCCTGTCCGCCAGCGGCGGCCGGATTTCATGAGACGAGCCCGGACCTCGCACGGACCAGCTGAACGAAAGCATCAATCTCGGCGACGGTCACGGTCAACTCGGGATGGCGAAGCACGCCGAAGGGCTCGATCCCCGGCACCTTCTCGCGGAACGTCAGCAGCACACCCCGGCCGCTATTGGCA
>JBAVWI010000214.1:0-3320 GCA_049697735.1 Solirubrobacteraceae bacterium | reverse complement strand
GCTGTGATGAGTCGGCGCGGTCGGGCGCAGGTCCGCCCGCGACCGCCAGCGCGTGCGGCCGGCCGGCGGCGACCAGCAACGCCATGGCCTCCCGCAGGGCGGTCAGGTTCTTGCGGGGATGAAGGCTGGCGGCGTAGAGAATGTAGGGGCGCTCACCGCCCCCCAGCGCCCGCGCGACCATGGCGCGTCCGCCCGGCGCGGCGGGCGTGAAGCCCGGGTCGACCCCGTGCGGAACGGCGCGCACTCGCTGAGCATCGATCCGGTAGGCGCGCAGCAAATCGGCGCGGGCCTGCTCGGATGGCACGATCACGCCGGCAGCAGCACGGACTGCGCGCTCGGTGCGCGCAGCGATGTGGGCCAGAAAGGCTGGGTCAAGGACTGCCCGCAGTTCTGGCTGGTGCCAGCCCGCCTCGTGGACCTGGGCGACCACGGGAGCCTCGGTGCGCGGGAAGTCGTCGTGGCCGCTGCACAGCACGACGTCGGCCCGCAGGCGCCGCCGCCATGCCCGGCGAACGGGCAAAGGGACGATCTCGACCACCTGGCCGAGCTCGTGCAGGACCCGAGACCACACCTTGCCGTGGCCGCTCGCGGGGGCGAGGTCGAAGAGGTGAGCGGGCACGGCGACCCGCAGCTGCTTCGTCATCGCCGTCCCGGCGCGATAATCGCAGGGTGGAGAGGACGAGCGCCGAGTTGCGCCGGGCCCGGGCCGCGGCGTACGAGAACCCCCGCCCCGAAGTGCGGGCGCTGGTGCCCCGCGACGCGGGCCGGATTCTCGACCTGGGCTGCTCCTCGGGCGCCCTGGGTGCGGCGCTCAAGGCCCGCCAGTCGTGTCAGGTGGTCGGAGTAGAACTCGATCCCGACTACGCCCGCGACGCGGCCGCGCGTCTGGATCGCGTTCTCGTCGCCGACCTCGAAACCCTCGATCCCGTGGCGGAGGCGCTGTCGGGGTTTGACTGCCTGATCGCCGCCGATGTGCTCGAGCACCTGCGGGACCCTTGGTCGGTGTTCGAGCGGCTGGCCGGGACCGTGCGTCCCGGGGGTTCGGTGATCGTGAGCGTCCCCAACGTCCGGCACTGGACGACGTTCCGGGCCCTGGGCTGGTGGGGTACCTGGCCTCGGGACGACGACGGCGTATATGACCGTTCGCACCTGCGCTGGTTCACCCTCGCCGATGCGCGGGGGCTGATGGAACAGGCGGGGCTTCACGTCACCACCGTCACGCCCCGGTACCGGCTGCGACTCGGCGACCCGGGCAGCGAGGCGGCGGGGCGGCGGTTGCATGGCACGCCACTGGCGCCCTTCTTCGTCTTCCAGTACCTACTTGCCGGCGTCAGGACCGGCTCCTGATCCGATCTGCGGCCCGCTGCGCGACAGCTCGGGGCAGCTCGGCGGCGAGCGTGCGGGCGAGCTGTTTGAGGGGCACGTGCAGGACGCCGAAGCGGACCTTGCCCTCGGCCCGGTCCCACTGGCGCTGAGCCTCGTTCAAGGTTGCGAACGCCTCGGGGCGGAGTCCGAGCCGGCCAGTCTTGGCAGCCATTGCCACCACCTGCATCGGCAGTTCGGGGTGACCGATGCCGACGGCCCAGGCATCCTCGAACGGCTGCAGCAGAAGACGCATTCCCTCAGGCGTGAAACGCCAGTAGTCGTGCGGATAGCCGTGCACCGGGAAGAGCATCACCGAGCTCAGGACGCACACGCCGCCCGGGGCCAGCACCCGGTGAAGCTCACGGCACGCGGCCAGCGGATCGGCGCAGTGCTCGAGCGTGTCAAGGCACAGGGCGGTACCGACCTGCTGGTCGGAGAACCCGAGTCCACGCAGGTCCTCCACCCGGTCCACCCCAGGTCCGGGGCGCAGATCGGTGCCGGTGAAATCACGGCCGGAGAACAGGCGCCGCAGGTCGTTGGGCTGTCCCGGTTCGACCTGGAGGGAGCCGAACTCGACGACCGGCTCGGGGAGCTCGAGCCGGGCGATGAGCTCGGCGACGAACTGGACGATCAGGGGCTGGGCCACGCGCGGAGACTAGCCGCCCGCTGCCCGGCTAGAGGACCGCCGCGCGGTATCGCAGACTGCCGTAGAGCAGCGCGGCCATCCCGATCAGGTCGGCCGCCAGATCGGCCGCCGCCACAAGCGCCGCATCCACGGGCGGATCCGAATCGGCGGCCCGCGCCACCGCCGCCCGGCGCAGGCTGCGGGCGTAGGGCAGCGCAGCCAGCAGCGCTCCGGGGCGCCGACGGTGGGTGGCCCAGGCCAGCGCGAGCAGGGCCGCGTCCAGCTGGGCGGTGCGCGGGTTCAGGAACAGTCGCCGGTGCAGGAAGGCCCGGCGCAGCTCGGGCATTCGGGCGGCCATGGCGGGAAAGAAGCGCAGTCGGGCGCGCTCGCCGGCGTAGTCGGGCCAGCGGCGGGCAAAGACAGCGTGATTGGCCAGAGCTTCGGCGCAGAAGGCCGGTCGGGCCCCGGCGCGCAGCGCGCGGTAGCCGAACCACACGTCCTCAGCCAGGGCCTTGCCGCGGCGGGGACGGATCCACTCGATAAAGCCTCCGGCCCGCTCGAATGCCCTCCGGGTCACGAACAGGTTCGCGGTCTCCCACAGGCCGACGTCGGCGTCGATCCAGAGCGTGCGGTCAAATGGTCCCCGGGGGGCCTCCGGGTCGGGCTGGACTCTCCCCTGGACGAGATCGGCACTGTCGAGAGCCCCCACCCCGGCCGTCAGCCAGCCTGGCGCGGGGAACACGTCGGCGTCACAGAAGGCCAGCCGCGGTGCGCGCGCCGTCGCGGCGCCGCGGTTACGGGCGGCCGCGGGCCCGAGCTGAGGCTGCTGGACCACGATCACGGGCGGACCGGCCCCGCGGGCGAGCTCCGCGGTGGTGTCGCGGGAGCCGTCATCGACGATGATCACCTCATACTCGCCCGAGTAGTCCTGGCCGGCAAGCGCGCCCAGGGTCCGGGGCAGGGTCGCCGAGGCGTCGCGGGCCGGGACGATCACGCTCACACTCGGCATCGCGGCCACTGTAGGGGTGGCCGGGGGCAGGTGCTCCACTAGTCTGCGCGCCCGTGCGGATTGCTCTCACCCACGCCTTCTGCTGGCCCGAGGTGCGGCGCGGCGCCGAGCGCTTCCTGCCCGAGCTGGCGGCCGCGCTGCGCCGCCGCGGTCACGAGATAGTGCACTACTCGGCCGCCTGGGAGGCTGGCACCGCCGTCGAGCGCGGGGTCACCACCGTCCGCCTGCGTCGCCGCTTTCGCGATCAGTACCGCCACGAGGCCGACTTCGGCCGCCGTCTCCTCCCGCGGCTGGCGGCGCAGCGCTTTGACGCCGTGCACT
>JBAVWI010000213.1:0-4996 GCA_049697735.1 Solirubrobacteraceae bacterium | reverse complement strand
GAGCCCGCCTGCTCGGCCCGGCGGTCCGCGATGATGCCCTCGCCGGCCTCGACGATGATCGGCGGTTCACCGTCGACAAGCTCGCGGATCTCGCCGTCGCTCATCGCGTCAATCCGGGCGAGGGCCTCTAGTACCCGCGGGTTGTTCACCTCGACAAGCGTGATAGCTCCGTTGGGGCGAGGCGAACTCATGCGAACGATGGTACCTCTCGGCCCTGTCGCCGCGACGCGGCGTGTCGCACAAGACGGTGGCCGGTGCAGCGTCGGGCCCGGAGTCTCACTGCCCAACGCTCATTGGGACGCCAGCAGGTCTCGCTAAGCAGCGTTCGACAAGAGCTCCTCGAGCGTGCTGAGATGTCCGCATGCCTCTCTTCAGGGCGCACTGCAAAGCAACCGGCTACGTCGATCCGCCGGCGTTTGCGGACTTGCCGCACGTCGAATGGGAAGGCGGCCTTGGAGGACCACGTTTGACGCGCTACTACTTTCTCGTGGAGGCGCTGACGCCAGAGGCAGCCACGGCCATTCTTTCTGACGTTCTGGCCCCGGTTGGCAACTTCAACCGGTTTGGGGCCACCGGAATAACGCCCCCGGCCGGATGGCAGGGACTCAACAAACCGGGCGTTGACTGGGCGTCGGTCGCTACCCGATGCGACCTGAGCGCGCTTGACCAGACGCTGCTCGAGTCGCTGCTTGACGGGGCCGAATCAACCTCGATCGTTGTGGAGGATCCAGCAACCGGAGGCGACCGGCAGGTCGTGGAGGCGGGCTATCTAGAGCTTGAGCGGCGTGGTCTGGTGACGCGCACACCTGAGGGGGACGTTCCTGACGCGGGAGAGCTTCCCGACGGCGACACCTGGTGGATGATCACCGACCGAGGCTGGGAGACCCTCGGGCTGATCAAGCGCCCCTGGTATCACTGAACCCCTAGTACACGAGTGCTGTCTGATAGCCACGCTCATTCGACCCGCCGTCCCGGCTATCGGTGTGATCGCTCGTCTTTCGTTGTTGAAGCCGTCTGGCGCAGTTATTGTGCCGGTGTGCCGCAGCGATCGACCATCTTCGGGGTGCTCTACCAGCTGCTCATTGCTGTTGGGCTAGCAGTATGGCTCTCGTCTTACGCGGGTAGGTCGTCACGCTTATGGGTCGCCGTGGCGATCTTCGCGGGGGTCTATCTCGTCTACGCAACTGCCTACGCGCTCGGCAGATGGCGCCGCCGAGCCAGGCAGGCCGCAGCCTTCCCATCGCGTCGGGTGGGTGTCCGATACCCGAGACGGCGCGAGATCGAGAGGCGTGGCGTCGAAGGCGGTCACGCTGACGAAGGCGGCGCTTCAAAGCAATCGACCAAAAGGACCTTCCGTAACTGATGAAGTGCGCCTCACGCCGGCGGCGTGGCGTCTCGTCGACCAAGGCTCACCGAGACGCATTCGCAGCAACATCAGGCGCGAATAAAGTGAACCGAGAGCGCCCCGTGCGCCGCATGGCAAGATGGGACGGGCTCGATGACAACCGTTCAGCTCACGTATGTCGGACCATCTCGTTTCGTTGGAGCTCTGGCACAAGCCTTGGAGGACGCCGGGGTCTCCGCCGACTACCAGCCCCCGATGGAGCGCAAAGATCTCGCCACGGCCATGGCTGTAGTTAACGTCCTTCTCGCAGCAACGGGACCAGTCCCGGAGATCGTCGCAACCGTTCGCGCCTTCATGACCCGGTTTCCAGGCACTCGCGTCGAGGGACTCCCGGAGGATCGACCCGAGAGTGTGCGACAACGTCTGACGCAACTCGACGATCTACGCGCCGACAAGATGATCGATGACGCCGAATACGCGGAGCAGCGGGCTCGTATCCTCGCCGATCTTTGAGCCCCAGTTCGCTGGACGATCGACTAACGGACAGCCAAAGCTCGCGGGCACCGTCTCAGCACCACGCTCAGCGGACACCGCGCAGGCGCCGCCGAGAGTGCTGCTCGACAACCACACCGACAGCTGGGTTCTACCTCTCGGCATGACCCTGTTGATGGCGAGCACCCCGCCCTTCCCATCCAGTGCCAGGATCTGCGGGATTCTCTACCTCTACCAACTAAACGCCACGCGAGCACTTCGAAAGCCTAGGCCTCAGGACGAGTTGCGTTCCTGCTGCTCGATCAAAGCGATCGCCCGCTCAGGATCGTTTCGGAACGTCCGGCGCCGAGCTGAATGGTCTCGGATGAACGTGTCGATGAGCTCCCGCAATCCTGGCTCGAGCTCGGTTCGTCCGCGAAGGTCCTTCGTCAGCTTGCCGAACTCCACGTCGAGATCTGGCGAACGCTCCCAGAACGCGCCGTCCACTCCAAGCACGCTGGCCAGCAGATCTCCGGGGTAGTAGTCGCCTTGCACCAGCGGGTCCGCTTGTAGTCGCTTGTGTGCGAGCCCGACGAGACGGTTGAGACCGACTTGCTGTCCGATCATGACGCGTAGGTCTTCAACCGTGAAGTCCACGAGCGGTTTGCTCCGCAACTCATGACATTGCTTGACCGGAGCCGTAGCGTCCGGCGGCGCAGGCCCCCACGCCGGAGGATCAACCGTGTCAAGCGTGACCTTGCTCTTGTCAGCAGGTATCTGTCGCTCCGCGGCATGACGCCGAAGCTCGCGATCTCTCACGGCATCGTCTTCTGCGAACCGCTCGACCGGGCTTTCCTCGCGCTCCCACTCCGAGCGGCTGTAGCGCAGATCGCGCCCCGTGTCCTCCAGCACGTCGATGGTGGCCAGCGACAGTGCTCGGGCACCGCCCATGCCGCCTCCAAGCACCGTTGTGTCCTCAGACCAGGCGTAGTAGGCGCCAAGCGTCCCGATCCGAGCTAACTGGTCATCTGACAACGACAGCGCGCGCTCTGCCAAAGCATCCTCGCCGTGCTGACGGAGCATGCCTGCAAGGACCTCACGACTAACCTCGATTGCCATCCGCCTGACCTTACCCGCAAGGGCTCCAGCGACAGTCGCCTGCAGAAGGTTGAATTGCTAGAAGCAACGCTTTCGTCCGAGCGGCCGCCCCGTCGCATCAGAGATCCACGACCGCACAGATTTGACGGCCGCTTCGGGCCGTCGTTCTCCGACGGCAACGAGTGTCTTAGACCAACGCTGAGCGAACACTGCCGGCCGACCTTGTCCCTGCGAGCGTCGGTGACGGTGGCTCTGCACGGCCCGCGGGCGTTCGGCCGGTCTCGCCTCTCTGATGTGCGGTGGCTGACGCAGAAAGCAACACCAATGTGGCCAGGCTCGCGATCAGGCGTCATTGCGGCGGGCGCAACCGCAGCTCCATGGCGTCACGTTCACTGTCGGGAAACGCCATGGTCACGGGATCGATAACAGCCTGCGCTGTCCAATCCATGATCGTCGGAGGCCCGCCAAAGTCCCATATGTCTGTCGTTATCCACCGCGACTGTCGACCATGCTGGCCGGGAGCGTAGCTAAACCTCCGCAACCGTCCGGCATCATCGAGCCATGCCTCTGCGTGTAGGCGCCCAGTCGGTCTGACGTCTGGAAGCGTCCTAACCGCGATACGGGAGGCCAAAGCCTGATCCTTGGCTGCATCGGCGCTGCGGTCAATTTCTGGCCACTGGATCTGATCGACGTCAAGTTCCAGTCTGTAGTGAGTCGTTTTGGCTTCGCGCACGGTGCCCGTACCAGACTCGCTTACGCTGACAACCGCCTCGGGCCGGACCAGATCTAGAAACGTGAGTCCGTCAGGCTGTCGCGGCAAGGACGACGGCCAGCGCGGGTAGGGCTCTTGCCACCTTCCAGCCAAGCAAGCTGACATTGATGGCCCGTCGTACAACGCGTAAAAGGGCTGTGTGCCCATCCAGCGCTTCGTGAGGCGCGATGCGAGACCTCCGACCTGGAGTACCGAGCGTTGAATTGCTCGGCGGGCGTGGAAGTCGACTATGCCCTCAAACGGGCCGCCGTCTACGCGCGCCACCGGACCTAGCGGCTCTCCTTGGCGGTTTAGGTACGCGTACCTGGCCGTCCCTCCTGACTCAGTAGCGCCGAGCATCAAGACCATCTCCTGCCGCAGCGCGGGGCTGGCGTCCGGGGTCAATCCGCGTCCCGTGCCTGGCTTAGCCGTCCCGGCATGACGGACTAGCGCAGCTCATCGCTTGGACGCGCTGGCGCCCAGAAGTGGGGTGCGTAGCAGATGAAGAAGAACGCTCCTGGCATGTACTCGCCGCACTGCTTGGAAGTCCACGACTCCCACTTGCGACAGTATGCCTGCCACTCGGCGCAGCCGACATGCCGGCCATCTGGATCAGCTCTCGCACTCCAAGCGCGTTTGATCCCTTGCGTCCAAGCAGCCACAGCCGGCCAGAGCGAGTTGCCAAACGGCGGGATCCTCGCGATCACCGCGCGAGCCCAGGGAACGACGGTCGCCCGTGGTCCGCAAATGAGTCCGCCCCAGTCCAGGAAATGCGGACCACTTCGCGGACCGCGACACCGCGCTCATTGCCGCCGCCGATGCTCCTCGGGCCCATCGCCGGCACCCGATGGTTCCTTGTGCTCGGGAGCTCTCGGCTCAAAGTCGTCGGCGATCTCGTTGAGCACCCATCCGATCTCCCGGAACTCGTCGGCCACGAGGCTGATGACGTTTCCCTGGACGGCGATGGAGAGCCGCTCGACGGCCATGTCGTAGCTCTGCCACTTATGCGGCAGACCGGGACGGTTCGCGCCCGGTCGTAGCTCGTGTGAGCGAACGACGGGATCGGGGTCCGAGACTGGCGTCCACCTGAACCCGGGAATCAAATCCGCCTTACTCAGTGCCTCGGCCCGTTGGAGGCTCGCCTCTGCGACGGCGCGGATTCGCTGCGGGAAGCCTGGGTCGGGTGGGGCGTTGTCGCTCGACTCGACCGCTGTCTCAAACACGGCCTCGGCCTCCTGCATCGCCTTGATCGCCTCGCGGATGACGGCTGGATCCATGTTTGCCCTCGCCCTGGCGACCTGCCCCATCAGTGGGCGAGAGAAGACCGGACG
>JBAVWI010000212.1:0-10991 GCA_049697735.1 Solirubrobacteraceae bacterium | reverse complement strand
ACGAGGTGGTTCTTCTGCGCGAACGGCTTCAGGGTGGCCATCGCATCGGCGTCAAAGAACGGCGTCTTGTTCAGCAGCGTGTATCCCCGCTTCTGCTCGAACTTCTGGGCCGCCGCGTAGGCCGCGTCCTCGCTCGCCGGTCGCCGGGTCTGCATGGCGAGCACGCTGAGGATCACTCCGGTGTATTCCGGGTACATCTGAATCTGCCCGGACGTCAGAGCTTTGTCGGTCAGCTCGGAGCTGCCGATGTTCGGTTTCAGGTTCACCGTGAAACCCTTGGCCCTGAGCGCCTGGGCATAGAGGTCACCGAGGATGAACTCCTCGGTGAAGTTCTTGTCGCCCATCGTGATCGGCGGTTTGCCCTTGCCGGGCAGTGCCGCACCACCCGAGGCGCTTGAGCTCGAACTGGATCCTCCGGCCGATGAGGACGATGAGGACGAGGACGAGGACGAGGAGCTCCCGCAAGCGGCCAATGCCGCCATCGTGAAGACGACCCCTGCCCCAGATAACACACGCTTCAACATAGTTGCACCGCTTCTCCTCGCGATCGTCGGACTGTACCTGCTGACCATATCCGGATGCCCCGGACCCCAGTAACGGGTAGTCACCTTATCGAACCGCACCCCCGTTGACCGAGGTCATGCAGGCTGGGGCGGTCATCGGTCACCCGGCTATTCGGGGGAAGCCGCGCTCTCGGCGGCACGCGGGCGGAGATTGGGCTTCGAGAACGCATCGGAATGCAGGCCCCGCCGATAGATCTCGACCCGTAGTACCTCGTCGAGGCGAACGTTGGCGAGTTGCACGCGTGGGCCGAAATGGTCAAGCAGCGAAAACTGGCTGGGCTTGGTCGGGGCTTCAAAGATCAACATGTGGAGTCCGAAACTGGTGACCAACCGGTCGGCAAGGGTCTCATTGAGTCGCCCGCCGGCGCCGAACAGGCCCACCCCGGCGGCGCTCTCCCGGGCTTCTACGATCAGGATGCGTGCCCCGGCGTCGAGCCAGCGCTGTCCCTCATCGATTAGCTCGGTGAGGACATGTGGATCGAACTCCCCACCATGCTTCTTGCCGAGCTCGTAGGAGACGGCCAGGCCGCGTGCCGCAGCCGCGTTCACGATCTCAGTGGGGTTCACGTCAGCGTCGGTGAATCCACTGCCGCATTCGATCGCGTCGAAGCCTACGTCAGCACAGAGGTCCAGGTAGGCCGGGAGTTGCCCCTGCGCAACGGCAACCTCGTATGGGCCGCCGCCGGCCTGCACCGTCACTCCGGCCCCACGTATAGCTGCGATTTTGCTTCGTGTGGCAGCCGGTGTCGCGATCATCCAGCAGGCCATTGAGACCTTGAGGCTGTGCATCAAGTGAGCGCTTTGAGCCAAGTGGCTCTCCAACACGGCTGGAGCCACGCCGGGGTCAAACGGAGACGTAGCGGGGGGGAGCTCCATTACCCCAATTTCTCGCAGGTACCGCTCGAAGCCCGGCTCTGTCGCTTGCCCAGTCGCTTGTATAGGCGCGGCGGTCAACTCCTTGAATCCTGCAACGTGGGCCTGTGCGGGCTTGACCCAGAAGTCACCTTGGCGCCGGGCAACCGGCTGGCGGTCCTGTGCCCTGCTGCTGCGGTCAATGCTACCCGGCGGTGTATGTGGCGTACAGGGACATTTCTTGGCTGTCGATGGTGGCCGAACCGAACGGGTTGCTGGGTCCGGAGGTGTAGAGGTTGCTGTTGAGAGCGCGGCTGTTGCTCACGGTTGTGTAGCGGTACCCGGCTGTGTGGGTGGGCCCGCCGGTGAACACGCCGATCCAGTAGCGGCCTGGTGCGAGGCTTGGCGGGGAGGCGAACGGCAGGTCATACCAGCCGGCCGCGCCGTTGCTGGGAAACACCAACTGGCTGCTGGTCGCGATCAACGCGCCCGGTGACCCGTTCGAGTCGGCGTAGATCACTCCCTTGATATCGGCGTTGCCAGATGCGTACCCGGCCTGCAGATATACGCTCAGCTTCGATACCGATCCTGCCTGGGAGAGCGAGTAGGCGTTGACTCGCTTTCGGTCTGGAGCGAACGCGTCGTAGGTGCCGCCGATCGTTGTGGTGCCAAACGTGGTTGTCGGCGATGCCGTCACGGTTGCGGTCGGCGAGGACGAGGCGGGGGTGGAGCTTGCGCCGTTTGACGCCGTTACCGCGACGCGGAGGGTGGAGCCGACATCGTTGCTCTGCACCACGTAGCTTGAGGAGTTGGTGCCCACCCCGACGCAGTTGGCGCCGCCTGAATCACACCGCGACCACGCGTACGTGTAGCTGGTCGGTGAATTGGTCCACTGGCCGGTGCTGGAGGTCAGCGTCTGACCGGCCTGCGCCGTCCCCGAGATCACCGGCGCCGCCGTATTGACCGGCACCGACGGCGGGGGTGAGCCCGAGCAGCCGGGCATGGCTTTGCAGACGTCGAGGATGCCGCCGGTGCGTACGAATCCTGACAGGGCGCCGACTGGTCTGACGTTATTGAGGATGTCGGCTTTGAGGGCGGTGGTCGAGAAGTTCTGTACGGACAGGATCAGCGCCGCGGCTCCTGCCACCTGGGGTGAGGCCATTGACGTGCCGCTGATATAGCCGTAGGCGCCGTTGCGCATCGTCGAGTAGATGTTGTCGCCGGGAGCGGCGAGGTCGACGGTGTTGAGGCCGTAGTTGGCCCAGCTGGGCAGCTGGTCGTTCTGGTTGGTGGCGGTGACGCAGATCTCGGTCGGCCGGTTATAGCCGCAGGGATAGCGGGTGTAGGCAGGGGTGTCGTTGTTCTGCCCGGTGTTGCCGGCGGCGGTCACGAACAGGATGTTGTTGGCGCCCAGAGAGTCGATCTCATCTGAGAGGGCCTGGGAGGAGGCGGTGCCGATGAACACGTTTGAATCGTTGACCACCCGGATGTTGACGCCGGCCTGCTCGGCTTTGAGCAGCCAGTCCAGACCCGAGATCAGGTCGCTGGTCGAATTCGCCCCGTTGTTGTCACTCACCCACCTGACCGGCAGGATCGTCGTCGACCAGTTCATCCCCGCGACGCCTCTGCTGTTGTTACCGACCGCGCCCATGATCCCGGCGACATGGGTTCCGTGGCCGTTGTAGCTGGTGTCGGTATCCATCGGATCACAGCTCGAGGCCAGCACGTTGTAGCCATGCGTCCCGGCTGGGCAGCCCCCGATCCCACCCGGGTTAGACCAGATGTTGGCCGCCAGGTCAGGATGGTTGTAATCAACGCCGGTATCCACCTGGCCGATCACGACCGAGCGGCTGCCCGTGCTGTGCGCCCAGGCGCGAGCCGCTCCGTCGTCGGCGCCGGCCGTACCCGAGGTGCCGTTGACCGACTGTCCGCTGTTCAAAGACCCCCACTGCAGCGCAAACGACGGATCATTGGGCACGTTGGTAACCGCGGCCGGCTGCATCAGGTAATTCGGCTCGGCATAACGGACAAACCGCCGCTGGCGCCGCAGCCACGCCACCGCCCCGCGCACCGTGCCCCGCGGAACCCGAAGCACGAACGCAGTGCCAATCCGCCGCTGCAAGCTGCGAGCTGCCCTGGTCCTCGACCCGATGAAACCAAGCCGATGATGCCGGCTGGCCGACACCGCACGCAGCAACCCCGGCAACACAGAGCTCGGCACCCCCGGACGCAGACCGACCAGCACCACCCCGGGCTGATAACGCGATCTTTCGACCGCAGGCGCCGGCAACAGCACCCCGGCACCAACCGGACCGCTACGCACCCGACCACCAGCGCCAACCGGATGCGACCTCTGCATCCAAGTCGCCGTCGCGCTCGACGCCCACACGCACGCACCCACCAGAGCTACCCCGGCGATCGCCCGCAGGCCTACTCGCACACGCCTCATGTCAGACCCCCAACGTATCTTCATCCGGTGCCCTGGCGGACCGCTCATCGCCCCCTATGGCAACCCCGTGCGGCATGAGGAGGACTCTCCCTCCATGCATTCCGTGCAGTTCCGGAGAGAGTGTACAGCTTTGGCCAGCGTTTGCGAAGGTTGGTCTGCCAGCCAGAATTCAGACTGTTACGGGCTGCGGAAATGCGGCCCGTCCGACGTCTACCCCAAGCGCCCGTCCCGGTCCTTTGTACGACCAGCTATCGTACGGCAACCAGCGACCACGACCATTGGGAACTGGTCAAGGAGGACCGGAACGTTGGGGCGAATAGGAGTCTGTGACGGCAACAATGGATCTGGCGGCGTGGGCATGTCTGCGAATACGCCGTGACTGGCCGTCGGTCAAGTCGCGGTGGGCACGAGCTTCCCGATGAGTACTAACCGAACCGTCGGGATTGCCCGCTATCCCAGTTTCAGCATGGTGCAAGAGGGCTGGACAATCGTGGGGATCGACGTGATACGGGCGACCACGACTGCCGTGACGGCGGTCCATGCGGGCCGCCGCTGCTTCCCGGTACCGTCGATCGAAGAGGCCGTGCCTCTCGCAGGTCGGCTCGACAACCCGCTTCTGGTTGGCGAGCTCGGCGGCAACATGCCCTATGGCTTTCATCTCCAGAACAGTCCCACGGAGATGGATCGCCGAATTGATCTCGACCGGCCCGTGATCCTCCTCTCGAGCTCGGGGACGGGCCTGTTGGCGGCCGCCGCGGCGCGTGGCCGCACTTATGCCGCCTGCCTCCGTAATGCTCGAGCCCAAGCGGAGCGGCTGATCGCAGCCCATGAGCACGTGCTGTTGGTTGCCGGTGAGCATCGAATCCAGTTCCGGGAGGAGGATCGCCTGTGCTGCGGCCGGATCGCAGGCGCCCTTGTCAAGGCCGGCTTCGAGCCCCGCGATGCTCTGGTGGAGGAGATCATCAAGCATTGGGCAGATGCGCCCGATGCCGCTCTCATGGATAGCCAGAGCGTTCGTTATCTGGCTGACACCGGGCAGTTTCACGACGCGGAATTCATCCTCGAGCACGTGGAAGACCTTGACTCCGTGTACGAGATGCGAAACGGCGAGCTCGTGCTGAGCGAGCGGCCGTGACGCTGGTCGACAGGCCGATGCCCCGACGAGACAGGTCGATGCCGCGAGTCAGCAGGCCGATGTCCCGGCTCGACGTTGACACGTCCACGGCGATCGTCGTCCTGCGCCGCGACGTCGATGACTTTCAACGTTGCGCGCTAGCGGTGGCTCGTAGCGCCGGCCGGCTGGGCATTCGTGTTTTCTCCGTGCGCCGCAACGCCCGCGAACCCGCCACCCAGTCGCGATATGCCTCGGGAAGCCTCGCGCTTTCGCCGAGCGCCCCTGAGGACGAGTGGGTGGACGCGCTCATCGAGATGCGACCGCGCCTGGGGCGCGCGATTCTGGTGCCGATCGACGATCTCGCCGCCGTCGTCGTAAGCGATCACCAGGATCGCTTGGCCAACTACTACGCGCTCCCGCTCGCCCCGGCCGGCATTCAGCGACGGCTGGCCTCGAAGCGTGAACTATGGCGAGTGTGCCAAGAGCTTGACATTCCCACTCCCAGCTGCGCTTTTCCGGCCAACGAGAAGGAGCTACGCGAGCAGGCCTCCGAGCTCGGCTATCCGGTGGTGATGAAGCGGTCCGAACGCTGGTTCGCGCCTCGCGACAGCTCCGCTCCAAGCGTTTTTATCGCCCACACATGGGAGCAGCTGGTGGCGGCATACGACCGCATGGAGTCCGACGCGACGCCGCAGGTGATGCTCCAGGAGTACATACCCGGGGGATCGGACGCGGTCTGGACATACAACGGCTACGCCGCTGATCGGGGCGAGTGCTTGTGCGCCTTCACTGGACGCAGACTGCGCCAGCAAGGCCCCCGTACCGGCCAGACCACACTTGGGGTCTCCGCTGCCAACGAAACGGTTGAGGCGCTTGGACGCCGGCTGCTCCGCGAGCTCGATTATCGCGGGATCGTCGACATCGGCTTTCACTACGATCGCCGAGACGGCGCGTACAAGCTGTTCGACGTCAACCCGCGACTGGGGAGCAGCTTCAGGATGTTTGTCGCCGACAATGGCATCGACGTGCTGCGCGCGATGCACCTCGATCTGACTGGCCGTCCGGTACCGGACTCCACGATGACCGATGGCCGAAAGTGGATCGACGAGCTTGGCGATGTGGCCACATGCATCAAGCTCACGCGCGAGCGAGCTCTGGGTCTGCGGTCATGGGCGAGCTCCCTCAAGGGGGTCGATGAGGCCGCGTGGTGGGCGCTCGATGATCCACTACCATTTTTCGGAATGGGTGCACAGGCGCTGCCGAAGGCCATGCGTCTGCTGACGGCTAGGAACGGTCAGTGGACCGGCTAAACGCGCGGACGGCGCGTCGCCTCGGCGTGCTCGCAGTCATCCTGGCGGCGGGAGCTCTGATCTCCACTGGGTTTGCCGCCCAATCGCGCCCTGCAGCCGCGACGGCTGGGCGTTCATCGGTCGCCACCAAGCACCAACCGGTCGCCCCGGCCGCAGATGTGGCACGGCACACCGGCGGTATCAGCCACTACCTGTATGTCGTCACTGACGCGGCCATCTTCGTATACGACATCGATCACGGCCATCGTCTCATCAACCACCTGGACCTTCCCGGGGTCACAGGTGTTCGTGGCGTCACGGCCAGTCCCGGCACGCACACCCTGTACATCTCCTACGGCGACTTTGGCGGCCCCGGGACGCATGGCTCGCTGCTCGCCTATGACCTGCTGCGCGACAGTGTGCTGTGGCGCAGAACCTATTCGCTCGGTGTCGACAGCATGGCGATCAACGCTTCCGGCTCGCGCATCTACATGCCTGACGGCGAACTGTCCTCGGATGGGATCTGGAGCGTTATCGATGCCAGTTCGGGTGCGATTATCGGCAGCATTGATGGCGGCCGGGGGCCCCACAACACGATCGTCGGGCTAAGCGGGCGCACGGTGTACCTCGGCGGTCGAGACTACCCCTACCTTGACGTCGCGAGTTCCAGGACTGATCGCGTGGTCAAGCAGGTCGGCCCCCTTCGCGGCAGCGTCAGGCCGTTCACGATCAATGGCGCCGAAACCCTCGCCTATACAACTGCCACCGGGTATACAGGCTTCCAGGTCTCGAGCCTCAAAACCGGGCGGGTCCTCTACACCGTCGGCTTTGGCCCCCGCTTTGCCTATCACCCGAACGCGGGGTCGCCGACGGCTCCGAGTCACGGGATCAGCCTCTCGCCCAACCAACGGGAGCTATGGGTGGTCGACTGGCCCAACAGCTATGTCCATGTCTTCGACGTATCGGGCCTTCCCTCCCGGGCGCCGCGGCAGGTGGCTGACATCCCTCTCCCACATCCGTTCACCGGCTCGGAGCAGGGCTGCACCGCGGACTGCCTGCGCGAGGGCTGGCTCCTGCACAGCCGCAGCGGCTGCTACGTCTACGTTGGCGATACCGGTGACGTCATCTCCACCGCGACCCGCCGCGCGGTCGCTTTTCTCCCACCGCTGCGCGATACCCGCAAGTTCCTCGAGATCGACTGGCGGGGCGGCAAGCCAGTCTCCACGACCACTCGTAGCGGCCTGGGCTATGTGACGCGCGGCAACACATCCGGAGCGCCGAGATGCCGGTGACAGCTCCAAGCTCGGATCTACAGCGCGGGGTCGACAGCTTCTTCGATGCCAATGTCGACTACTGGGGGGCAATCTACGGCCGACAGGAGCTCCAAGGTCTCGTCTATCAGCGGCGGATGGAGACCGCTGCCGCCTGGGCGGCTGAGCTGGGTCTTGCGCCGGGCGCCGCAGCGCTCGATGCGGGGTGCGGCGCAGGCCTGATGAGCGTCGAGCTAGCCCGTCGCGGATTGTCGGTTTCCGGCACCGACTCAAGCTCCCAGATGGTGCAGGCCGCGTCTGAGCGCGCCGCCGCACAGGGACTCTCGATCCGCTTCACAGCCGCTGACGTCCATCAGCTTCCGTTCGGCGACGGAGAGTTCGCCCTGATCGTCGCGCTCGGCTTGCTGCCGTGGCTCCATGACCCGGGAAGAGCTGTCGCCGAGTTTGCCCGCGTGCTCGCGCCTGGCGGCTGGATCATCCTCTCGGCGGATAACCACTACCGGCTCAACCGCCTCGTCGAGCCGCGCGAGATCCCGCTCCTGAGCCCGCTGCGTCCGGTCAAACGGATGTTTAGTCCTCCGCCCCCCCCGGGCGAAGGCGCTCCCGCCTACCGTCACGCGCCCCGCGAGGTGGACGGGCTGCTGGCCAGCGAGGGCATCAACGTCGTCCGTCGCGCCACTGTGGGCTACGGACCCTTCACGGTGATGGGCAGGCGAGTGCT
The DNA here is from genome assembly GCA_049697735.1 of Solirubrobacteraceae bacterium. Classification (GTDB taxonomy): domain Bacteria; phylum Actinomycetota; class Thermoleophilia; order Solirubrobacterales; family Solirubrobacteraceae; genus Palsa-465. Next base: position 2,732 of record JBAVWI010000212.1, on the reverse strand, counting down.
CCCGGACTGGGCCGGCACCTGGCTGCACGAGCGTCTCGAGCGCGCGGCCCGTGGACACCCCCGGCTGCGGGGCAGCGGCTGGCATTACGTGGTCGCCGGACGCAAGGATGCCGGCCGCGACTCCTAGAGGTTCAGCGAACCGTCTGTTCGAGCAGTCGTGCTAGACGAGCTGATCACGCTCTCGGACTGCGAGTCCGCTGCTGAGCGCCGGCTGCCGCGCCATATCTGGGACTACATCGCCGCAGGTGCCGCCGACGAGGTCACGGTGGCCCGCAACTCCAGGGCGTTTGCCGAGCTGATGCTGCGCCCCCGCTTCCTGCAACCGGTCACCGCGCCCGAACTCTCCACCAGCGTGCTCGGCACGCCGATCACCCTTCCGGTGCTGCTTTCACCTGCCGCCTATCAGGACAATGTTCATCCTGACGGCGTGATCGCTACCTCTGCCGGGGCGGCGCTGGCCAACACGTTGACGATAGTTCCTGCCGCGAGCGGTGAACGTATCGAGCGGATTGCCGCGGCGGCTGGGGGCCCGTTGTGGCTGCAGCTATACCATCGCAACCGAACGACGACCGAGGAGCTGGCGCGTCGAGCCCACGCCGCCGGCTATCTCGCGCTCTGCGTCACGGTGGACATACCGGTTCAGAATCCCAGGGAGCGCGATCGTCGCAACTGGTTTTTGCCCCCCTACGATCGGGTGCACTTCCGGCTGCACGAGGAGTCACTGCCGGACCTCCGAGTTCCCGGTTACCCCTTCTCGCTCGATGACCTGCACTGGCTGCGCGATGTGACATCCCTGCCGATCATCCTCAAGGGCATCGTCACCGGGGAGGAAGCGACCCTCGCCGTCGAGGCCGGCGCCAGCGGCATCTTCGTTTCCAACCACGGCGGTCGAATGTTGGACACGACCCCGAGCACGATCGAGGTTCTGCCTGAGATCGTCGCCGCGGTAGACAGCCGGGCCGAGGTCTACCTCGACTCTGGCGTCAGGCGCGGAACGGACGTGTTGAAGGCCCTGCTACTTGGTGCGCGCGCGGTCGGAGTGGGGCGTCCATGGCTCTGGGGGTTGGCAGTCGGTGGCCCGGAGGGGGTTCGCCGCGTAATAGAGATCCTTCGCCTGCAGCTCGAGATGGCCATGGCGTACTGTGGACAGAGTTCTGTGCAGGACCTCCAGGGCGGGGTTCTCGCTATGCCGAATGGCTGGGGTCCCGGCGTTCAAGTCTCGGCCCCCCAGTCGACCCCCCCGACGCGCGCCTAGACAAGCGCCGCCGGGCGTCAGCTCAGGTTTCTGTCCAGCTCGTCAATGGCTGCGAGCACCGCCTCACGATCCGTCGGACGGTCGTCTCCGAGCACATCGCTCAGTCCCAGGCCGGCAATTCGTTGCAGCGTTTGCGACGCTGCCTGCGCAAGCGCCGGGTCGATACCCACCTCTCGCAGCGCCTGGCCTACCTGCTCGAGCTCGTGAGCGCGTCGTCCGGCATGGACGGCTACTGAGCAGAGCACGCGAGTCGAGATCTCGTCAAACGACAGGCGATCGCCGGGTCTCTCGAGAGTCTCCGCGACGACCTGCTGGAGTCCGTGGCGTCGGGCGGCGAGCAGCGTCTCAACGATCAGAGCGTCCCGCCCCTTGAGGTAGGCGCTGCGCAGAAGTTTGACCAGCGCCGCCTGACCCACCGGGCCAGGGAGATCCGTGATCCTGAATCCCTCCGGCTCCAGCAGTGAGCGCAGTGCCGCTGCCCCCGGCCCCGAGACGAGGATAGGGACGCGAAAGCCATCGCTAGCGACAGTTCCGAGGACGGCTGCGTCCGCGTACACCACGCCCCTCGGCTGGAGGGCTTCAGCGGCGGCCATTTTGTCCATCCCCGAGGCCGTGGCGAGCTCGGCGTACAGGGCGCCTCGCTTCAGGTGCGCGGCTGCCTGGCGAGCCAAGTCGAGGGAGGACATCGCCGGAGCCGCGGCAAGCACTACGTCGGCCTCGGCAACCGCCTCCGCGAGCGAACCCCAAGGGGCCGTTCCGGACGCGACGAGGCGGCGCTCGTAGCTCTGGCTCGCTCTAGGCCAGCCCCGGATGTACGCGCGGAGCCGATGGCGACCGGACGGCGCCAATCCCTCGGCCAGACTCGACGCGAGCTCGCCAAAGCCCACAAAAGCGATGTCTGTCATCCAGGCCGCGATAGTACCTAAGGGCAACCTGCACGGGGTCTGGGCTGCGGTGCCCCCAGGACTTCCGCGGCGATCGAGGTCGCGGCCAGGATCTCGTCCATGTCGGCGCCCTCGGACGGGGTGTGGCTCTCGCCCCCGTGCAGCGGCACGAACAACAGCAGGGTGGGCATCAGCGCGGCGAGGTGCTGGGCGTCGTGTCCCGCCCCCGACCACGTCTCGATCGCCGGGACGCCGAGCCGATCCGCGGCGGCGCTGGCGGCGGTGACCAGCTCGGCTTTGAGCTGCGTGGGGGACCCGCCGCGCACCAGGCGCACGGTGGCAGCCACGCCGCGCGCCGCGGCGATCGAGGCAGCCTCGGCCCGGACCGCCGCCTCGATGCGATCCAGGGGCGCGGCCGAGGTCGAGCGGGCGTCGATGCCGAGCGTGACCTGACCCGGGACCACGCTCAGTGCCCCCGGCGACACGGTCAGGGTGCTGACGGTGGCAACTGTCTCGGCGGGCTCGACCACGGCCGCAGCTTCCACGGCGAGCACGAGCTCGGCCGCGGCGGCCAGGGCGTCCCGGCGCTCGGC
>JBAVWI010000211.1:0-25007 GCA_049697735.1 Solirubrobacteraceae bacterium | reverse complement strand
CGGCATCGTTGCGGAGCGCCTCCCCGCGGGCTCGGGCGGCGATTCCCGCGAATGCGGCCGCCGGGGCGAGGGAGGCCAGCAGCACGGTGAGCACGCCGGCCTCAGAATCACTCGGAGTGGGTTTGGTGAGCACCAGCACCAGGAACATGGCAGCCAGGCCGGCGGCGGCCGATTGAGCGCGGGCTGGTGGTGATCCTTCTCGCGCCAGCCGGTACGTGGCGGCCAGCTGAGCGACGAGCGCGGCCACAGTAAGGGTGTGAAACAACGCCAGTGACACCACAGTGGCCGACAGGACGGCGATCGCTGCGGCTTCGATTGCCATCAGTGCGGGCGGGAGCGTTGTTGCGAGCGCGACCATGCACAGCACGGCCGCGCGTTGCGTGCTCACGCCGCTGAGCGCGGAGCGGCCGATCGACTCGGTCACCGCGAGCAGGCCAAGCAACCCAGCGGTCAGCGCCGGCACTCCTACGCCAGCGACGATCCGCCGTCGCGACTCCGCTCGTCCACGAAGCCAGCTGTGTCCTCCGACCACGCCCGTCATTGTCGCCGCTGACAGCCACGCCGGCGTCCCTCGCGACAGTGATCCCGGCGTCCCCCGCAAGAGGGACCGCGGCGGTAGCGGTAACTCGCGCGAGCCACGGCAAAGATCGCTCGCGGGCCCGACGACAAGCCGCCCCCACCACCGTAGCGTTCCGGGGTATGCAAGCAACCATCGAAGTCAGCGATTTGCACAAGCGGTTCGGTCAGGCAGTCGCCCTGGACGGCCTGTCCTTCACCGTCTCGCCCGGGAGTGTGACCGGGTTTGTGGGCCCCAACGGCGCCGGCAAGTCGACGACGATGCGAGCCATCCTCGGGCTCGACGCGGTCGATCAGGGCAGCGCCCTGATCGGCGGACGCCCATACGCGAGCCTGCGACACCCGCTGCGTCACGTCGGCTCGCTGCTCGATGCCGGGGCGTTGCAGCCGAGCCGACGCGCGCGCGATCATCTTTTGTGGCTGGCTCACTCCCAGGGCCTTTCGGCCGGACGCGTGGACCAGGTGATCGAGCAGGCCGGCCTTGAATCGGTGGTGCGACGCAAGGCGGGCGGCTTCTCGCTGGGGATGCGCCAGCGGCTCGGGCTCGCCGCCGCGATGCTCGGCGATCCGCCGGTTCTGATTCTCGATGAGCCATTCAACGGTATGGATCCCGAGGGGATCGTGTGGATGCGCGGCTGCTTGCGTTCGCTGGCAGCCGAGGGCCGCGCGGTGCTGGTCTCGAGCCACCTGATGAGCGAACTGCAGGATGCCGCCAGCCATCTCGTCGTGATCGGGCGCGGCAAGCTCATCGCCGACACCAGCGTCGCCGACCTGATCGCGGCCGCCTCCGCCGGTCGGGTCACCGTCCGCACCAACGCCAGGACTGAGGCGATGGCCGTGCTCGCCAGAGCCGGCGCCACCGTCGCCGCCACCGGACCTGACACGCTGACGATCTCCGGGCTGAGCTCCGAGCAGATCGTCGAGCTCCTGGGCGAGAACGCAGTCGCGTTCTCCGAGGTGTCAGTTCATCACTCGACGCTCGAGGAGGCCTACATGGAGCTCACCCGCGATGCCGTCGAGTTCAGCGCGACCCAGCCTGAGCCGGGACCGCCTACCGCCGAGGCGGCACGATGACCGCCACCACCGCACCGTACCGCTCGGATCTGCCGGCCCCCCGTGATCGCTTCAGGCAGTTGCTGCACGCGGAGTGGACGAAGTTCCGCACCGTCCGGGGCTGGGTACTCACTGCGGTCGCTGCGGCGCTCCTGATCGTCCTGTTCGCATACCTGGGCACGTTCCGCCACCAGACCGTCGACTGCGTCGGGACCGGTCCTTCCTCGCAGTCGTGCCAGGTCGCCCAACCGCGCGTCCCGATCGGGCCTGGTGGGGAGGCGGTGACCGACAGCTACTACTTCGTTCGCCGCACGCTGAACGGTGACGGCAGCATCACCGCTCGCGTGAACTCGCTGAGCGGCCGCACCCAAGCCGGGAACGGCAATGCTGTCAGCGTCGCCGATCTCGGCGGCGTGTCGGGTCCGGTGCAACCGTGGGCGAAGGCCGGCCTGATCCTCACCCCGACCACCAGGCCCGGTTCCCCTTACGCGGCGATGATGCTCACCGGCGCTCACGGGACGCGGATGCAATACGACTACACGCAGGACACCGCTGGCCCAGTCGCTTCGACCCACTCCCCGCGCTGGCTGCGGCTGACCCGCTCGGGCACGACGCTCACCGGCTACGCGTCAGCCGACGGAGTGCGTTGGACCAAGGTCGGCTCCGAACACCTCCCTCGGTTGCCGCAAGTCGTGCAGGCCGGTCTGTTCGTCACTTCTCCCGAGACCGCGCCGGTGCCGTCAGCCCTAGTGCCGGGCAGTGACGGCAAGGCGACCGGCGCGACCGCGACGTTTGACCAGGTCGGCCTTCAGGGTGGATGGTCGCCCGGCGGGTGGAGCGCTCAGAACGTTGGCAGCACCGTGTTGCCGCCGACTCTGACCTCGGTCGGCTACCACCGATCTGGCGGCGGCTTCACGGTCACCGGGTCCGGGGATATCGCGCCTGCGGTCGGAGGTCAGGTCGGCTACACCGATCAGACGGCGCTGACCGGCGTGTTCGTTGGGTTGCTCGTGCTGATCGTGCTCGGCACTATGTTCATCACTGCCGAGTACCGGCGGGGGCTGATCCACACCACCTTCGCGGCCAGCCCGCGCAGAGGCCAGGTTCTGATCGCCAAGGCGATCGTGATCGCCGCGGTCGCGTTCGTGGCCGCCGCGGCCGCCGCGGCGCTGTCCATCCCGTTGGGGAATCACCTGCTGCGCGCCAACGGCAACTACGTCTACCCGGAGAGCACGCTCACCGAGCTGCGCGTGATCCTGGGCACCGGGGCGTTGGTCGCGCTCGCCGCCGTGCTTGCTCTCGCGCTGGGAACGGCGCTGCGTCGCGGCGCGGGTGCTGTCACCACCGTGATCGTGCTGATCGTGCTGCCGTACATCCTGGCGACCTTCTCAGCTCTGCCGACGGGCGCATCGGAATGGGTGATGCGACTAACCCCGGCCGCCGGCTTCGCCATTGAGCAAACGCTTCCGCAATATCACCAGGTCAACTACCTGTACACGCCCTCGGAAGGTTTCTACCCGTGGGCGCCCGGGATCGGTCTGGCCGTACTCGCTGCCTACGCGCTCGTAGCTCTCCTAGTCGCACACCGCGGTCTGCGCACCCGAGACGCATGAGTCGCGCACTGCACGCCGAGTGGACCAAGCTCAGGACCGTAACCGCCACCGGCTGGTTACTGGCTGGCGCGGTTGTTCTGATGGTGGCCCTGAGCGCGATCGTGGCGCTTGCGGTCAGCTACTCCTCCACCGGCCCCAGCCAGGACCTCGCCAGGCTGAGCCTCGCCGGCATCTACGCCGGCCAGGCGATCGTCGCCATCTTCGCCGTGCAGTCGATCTCAGGCGAATACAGCACGGGCATGATCCGCATCACCCTGACCGCAGTCCCGCGCCGGCCGACCCTGCTTGCCGCCAAGGCAGCCGTCCTCACCGCGCTGATACTGACCGCGGGAGCGGTGGCGGTACTCGGTAGCGTGCTCGCCGGGCGTCTGATCCTGCCCGGTAAGGGGTTCACCGCCACCCACGGCTACGCGCTGCTGTCCCTGAGCGATGGGCCGACGCTGCGCGCTGCCGCGGGCTCGGTCCTGTACCTCGCCCTGATCGCCCTGCTCAGCCTCGGCGTGGCCACCGCGGTGCGCGAATCCGCGGTCGCGATCGGGACCGTGCTCGGTCTGCTGTATGTGTTCCCTATCATCGCCGCACTCGTCAGCGACCCGAGTCTCAAGCGCCACCTGGAGCAAATCGCCCCGATGACCGCGGGCCTCGCGATCCAGGCCACCACCCACCTGCGCAACCTCCCGATTGCACCCTGGGCAGGCCTTGGCGTGCTTGCCGCATGGGCCGCCGCAGCCCTGCTCGCCGGCGGCGCACTGTTTAGGTTGCGCGACGCATGACCCCGCCGGTCGAGGCACGGACCGATGCCGCCCGCGCGGCGAGCGCTGAACTCAGCAGACATGAGTGAGGCGCCGGCGTTTCTGGCCTCGGGGCTTGGCAAGCGCTACGGATCGGTGGTCGCGCTCGAGGGAGTCGATCTGTCGGTGGCGGCGGGCGAGCTCGTCGGCCTGGTTGGCTCCAACGGCGCCGGAAAGTCGACACTTGTCAAGATCGCCTGCGGCCTGGTGCAAGAGACAACCGGCAGCGTCGCGGTCTGCGGCGCTCCCGCCTATAGCCGCGAGGCCCGCCGGAGGCTCGGTTACCTCGCCGAGCTGTTCCGCTTTCCCGGTTGGTGCACCGCCTCAGAGGTTCTCGCGCTGCACCAGCGACTATCTGGATCGCCGCGCGGGCAGATCGAGCGTGACGAATTGCTCGAGCTCGTGGGTCTCGGCGACGTGGCGCAGCGCCGTGTCGAGAAAATGTCCAAGGGAATGCAGCAGCGGCTCGGCATCGCCCAGGCACTTGTCGGCGAGCCGAAGCTGCTGCTGCTCGATGAGCCCACCAGCGCGCTCGATCCCGCCGGTCGACGCGCGATTCGCGCGCTGCTGCTGCAACTACGCGATCGCGGCATCGCGGTATTGCTCAACTCGCACCTGCTCGGCGAGGTGGAGCGGGTGTGCGACCGCGTCGTGATCCTCGCCGATGGAAAGGTCGTTGCCGACGGACGGCCCCACGAGCTGACGCAGGCCGGAGGCGTGGAGATCCAAACCGGGACCGGCGCGAAGCGCTTCCCGGACGCGCGCCGAGAGGACGTCCCACGAATCGTCGCCGACCTCGTCGGCGCCGGGGTCGACATCTACGCGGTGACGGTGGTTCGCTCGTCGCTCGAGGACGCATATCTGCGGGCGGTGGACCTCAATTGACCGCGAGCCTCATCATCGCCCGCCATGTGATGCAGGAAAGCGTCCGCCGCCGGGTGTTCGTGGTCGTGTTCCTGCTCACGCTGCTGTTCCTCGGGCTGTTCATCGTGGCGAGCGTCAAGGCGTTTGCTGGGCCGGCACCGTTCATGTTCGGGAGTGGCAGCCTGATTGGTCCTGGGAGCGTCACGTCGATCACGTCGGTGACGCTGCTCAGCCTCGGAGTGTTCGCATCGCTGTTTCTCGCCACGGTGCTTGCTGTCTTTCTCACCCTCGGAGCCGTTCGGGGTGACGCTGAACGAGGCCTGCTGCAACCGCTTGTCGTCCGTCCGCTTGGACGCCCGGAGTTTCTCCTCGGCCGATTCGTTGGCGCAGGCGCCGTGTGCGTCGCCTACGTCCTCGCTCTGTACGCCGCGGTCCTCCTGATCGTTCACCAAGCCGGCGGCCACTGGCCAGACAACGCCGTCGGGCCTGGACTCGCGCTCGCAGCCGCGGTAATCATCCTGGTGGCGATATCCCTGCTGGGCTCGGTCTTTTTGTCGGCTACCGCGAACGGCATCGCGATGTTCATGCTCTACGGCGCTGGCTTGGTATCGGGACTGCTGGCAAGCATCGGGGCAACCCTCGGCGCCCACACAGTTCAAACAATCGGCAACGACATCGCGATAGCCCTACCGTTCGAAGGCCTCTATCAAGCGGCGTTGCACGCACTCGGATCACATCAGACCGGCTTGGCACGAGTAGTGGTCAACCTCGGGCCATTCGGGTCCCCGCATGCGGGCAGCGCCGCCTTCGACATCTGGGCAGCCTTCTATCTCGCCTCGGTTGCGTTTGTAGCCATAGTGGGTTTCGAACGGCGAGACCTGTAACCACCCGCGGCCACGTCTCTTCCGGTAATGAAGATGAGGCCGGGCCTCAGCCTCTGGACCAGTAACCGTCGCCCGCTGCTTCGGCGAGCTTTGCGCCCGACCGCTCGAGCTCCTCCCGGGCCTGGTCGAGTCCGATGTCTCGCAGCTCGGCCACCTCGGCGGTGGCGAGCGGATACGGCGCCCAGGCCAGAACCTCCTCGGGCGCCTTGGGCGGAGGCCGACGCTCGATTTCCGGGGCCACATTTGCGACCGCCACCTCGTACACCGCGAACGGCTGAAACCCCGGCATCACCACGCGCCGATCACCGCGCGCGAAGACTGCCGAGGCGGTCGAGTAGCGCAGGCCGCCGTTGCTGCGCGAGAGCCGATGGGCGAGAGCCAGAGCCTCTGGCAGCGGAGCCCTGGTGGCGGCCATGTCCTCACGCGGGTGTCTCTCGACCTGCTCGTCAGCCAGCCAGCCATCGATCGCCTCCGGCGCAACCCCTGCGTCCGTGCCTGCCGCGTGGATCGTGTCGAGTTCATCGAGTGGCTGCCCCTCGGAGAAAGCGCGCCGACGCAGGCAGCGAAGCAGCAGGTCGGCGCGCGCAGAGGCGTGGATCCGAGCGCCAACGTACGCCCGGCAAGCCTCAATCGTCGCCGGAAGCCGATCCGGCGACTCGGTCAGCATCGGCATCCCGTACTGGGAGCGAAGCCGCTTCGCGTTACCCGCGATCATGTCTCGGCTCAGTCCGCGCTCCTCGAACGATGAGCTCTCCTCCGACAGCACGATCATCGTTCGCCTGATGTCGAGATTCTCCCCGTAGTGCCACAGCAGCTGCGCCTCCTGGCGCTGGGCGTTGAACCCGAACGGGCAGCCGGGGTCCGTGTAGATCGTGACGCTGACGCTCTCCATTGAGCCAAGGCTATCCGGCGTCCGCGTTCTCCCCGAGGGCTCAGCGGGCGACCGACCGCTAGTGCACGTGTCAGCCGCGACCAGGCGGGAATCCGACTTGCCTCCGGCCATCGCTCCAGATGATGGTGGGGACGATGCCTCGATCGTTGGTGTAGCCCATGAGCTCGGCTCTCCACGCTGCACTCTTTGTCGCGTCGCGTTCTTGCACAGTCTCGCCCTCGGCTGCCAGATGCTCGCGGGCGGCGCGGCAATACGGGCAGCCGGGCTTGACGTACATGACGACGCTCATGAACTTCTCGAATCGTGCTTAGCGACACCCACAGGCTGGTGCCTAGCGGACGATCAACCCGGCGGCGCCGTCGCGCTCAGCGACGAGAAACGGGATCAGGCCAGATCCGCCGCGTCTAGAGCCGCTTTGAGAGCGCATCCCTCCCGATGACCGTTGCGGCTCGAGCCGCAGCACTCAGGACACACTCCCCGCGACTTCAAAGGGGCCAAGCCGCTCCATTGATGCTCGGCGAGCAGGCTGCGCATCTCTGCGTTTTGTCGAAGCAATTGCTCAGCCTCCGCCGGACTCAAACGAATAGCGTTGTGAGACATGGGCCGAGCCTACTCTCATCAGGCCGATATTTTCCATTTCAGTGTCCTCGCCGAGCGCACGGCGTTACCGGTCCGGAGAGCCGCCAGCGGGAGAAGAAAGACCATGCGGCCGCGGAGGCGCTCGGCCCTCGTGGATCGCTGTATCGGGCCGAGGCGGGATCGGCTGAGCCGCCGGACCAGAAGTGGCCCATACCGTGGATTGTCCACAGCTGGGCCACGGGGCAGCCAGGCAAGACGTCGTAGGCGGCGACCGTATAAGCGTCCCCGCCTGGGACGCGATGTTGGGAGAAAGTGGGAGTAGACGGGAGCGCGGCGCGGCGTTGGTGCTGGAGGATCAGCTCGTTGGTACGCAGCCACTGCCTGACCGTCTGCTGGCCGCACGCGTAGGGGACGGTGTTGTCTCTGTCGCCGTGAAAGACGATGACCGGCATCACGCGGGCGTGTGAGCCCATGGCAGAAAGCGCGGCGCGGGCCAGCGCGTTGGTGTTGGGCGACAACGGACCTGCCGCGCAGGCCGTTTGGCCTCCCATATACGGGGCTCCGGAGTGGACGCCCAGGGCGGCGTACAGATCCGGATATGCGGCACCAAGGATCGATACCTCGAACGCGCCGGCTGAGATCCCAATCGCGTAGACGCGGGTGGGATCGATCTGCCAACGCCTCATCACTGCCCGTGTCATGTCGGCAATCGCCCCGGCATCGCCGGAGCCGCGGCGTTCGCTGCTCGGGGCCCAGATGCCTTTCCAGCAGCGCCCATTAGCTTCGTCAAGCGGGTCGACGTCCGGATAGAGGACAACGAATCGATGCCGCCGTGCAATCGCGTCGTAGCCGCTGGCGGCCGCCTGCTGCTCGGCGGTCATCGTGCAGCCATGAAGCACCACCACGAGCGCAACCGGGTAGGAAGCGCGGTAACCCGGCGGGACGTACACCGCGTAGTGGTAGATATCGCCGCCCGCGTTCAAGCGCAGGTGCTGATACGGCCCGCCGCCGGGAGTTGAGCTCACGGCGCCGGGAGTTGGGCTCCGGCTCGTCAAGGCGATGCCGGCTGCCGTCGCGAGCACCACGCCGCAGGCGGCTAGCGTCATCAGGACAGTTCTTCGTCGACGACGAGCGTCAGCAGATGCCACGGTCAGTGCGGCGGGATCACCATGATCCGCTGGCCAGTCATGTAGCGGCCGAGGTCGTTGGCGTTGGCGGGCGGCGAACGGTAGACGTCGATATGCCGCCCACGGATCGCTCCGCCGGTGTCCTGGGCGATGAACCACCCGCCGCCGAGGTGGCGGTAGGCCGGCACGTAGACATGGCTGCCGAGCGGGATCAGCCGTGGATCGACGGCGATGCTGTGGTAGTAGCGCAGCGGCAATGACGGCTCGGGGCCGAAGGTCACCCCGCCATACGGGAGGACGCGGGCGCCGCGGCCGTTAGACCACCCGCCTGAGGCCAGCGGAAACGTCACCGCTCCGGCGTGATTTCTCCACCCTCCGATCAGCCATACGGGAAATCCGTTTGACCACTTGCCCAGGCAGACCGGGACCGTGGGCCGGCCGGCGGCGTTGACCCACCCTGTCGAGCCGAGCTGGGCAATGTGGACTCGGCGTCCGTGGCGATCGACGCCGTCTCCTTCCATCGCCAGGCCGCGAGCGGAGTACAGGAAGTCGGAGGCATAGCGGCCGGGCAGACCGGGAGCGGCGATCCGGCGACCGGCGAACCATCGCTCGGGGGCGGGGTAGTACTCGGTGATGGTCACTCCGCTCAGCCACTGACGATGGCTGATGGGGGACTCGGGGACCGGCGGGGGAGTGTTCCGGCAGTGCGCTGCCGAAGGTGGCGGCGTGGCGAGGACGTTGACGTGCTTGGCAGGCCGCGATGATCGTCGATGCGCGGCGACAGCTTTCGCACGACCCGTGGGCCGACGCCCGGCTGCGATGGACACCGTGGTCTGCTTCGAACTGCGCGCAGAAGAGCCACTGTCGAAGAGCACCGCTGTCAACGCTCCGGCCGCGCCGAGGAGGAGAGCACAGACCGCCGCCACGGCCAGCCTGCCGCGGCTCGACACGATGTCCCTTCGGCGCCACGTGAGAGCCATAGTTCTTGGCACCGTATCGACCGCGCGCGCCTCTGGGCGCAGGGTGATGCGAACCGGTCGCCGATGAGTTTGGCAGCTCGGGCCATCTTGGTCAGGAACTGGCGCGCCCGTCGCGTGCGATGTATTTTGTTCGCGTGAGACTCGCGCGAGAGCAGTCGTGGCGTGGAATTCCGGTGTCTAGATCGCGCCGAATGGGGGTCTTGTTGGTAGCCATGCTGCTCGTCGGCTTGACGGCAGCCGCGCGGGCTTCGGCGGCGGCCCCGTTCAGCGCGAACGGCAGCGCGGAGCAGGTCTATGTCACGGGCGTCGCGGCGGATGCGCAGATGTCGCTCCTCACCTCGACGGGGACAACGCTTGCTACCCAGAACGCGGACTCCCTCGGCGGTCTGTTGTTCCGCAACGTGCCGCCGGGCCATGGTTACCGGGTGCGCCAGGACTCCAATGGCGTGGAGTCGGCTCCGATCACGGTCCACTCGGTTGCTGCCGCGCCCTGGGATCCCGGCATCTACAAGCAGTCGATCCCCGCCAACGGCTACACGTATCTCACGACGCGCGACGGCACCCAGCTGGCGATCGATGTACACCCGCCGAGCAGCCCGGCGGGTACGCCCGGTCCTCCATCCAGCCTCCAGTTTCCGCCCCTTCCGCAGCCGGGCGTGCCAACCCCGAGCTACGTCCCCCCGTATCCCACACTGATCGAATACTCAGGCTATGGCTATGCGGACCCGGCCGGCCCGGTGAACGGCATCGCCGAGCTCGCCAACCTGATGGGTTTTGCCGTTGTCGACGTGAACATGCGTGGAACCGGCTGCTCGGGCGGTGCCTACGACTTCTTTGAAGCGCTACAGAACCTGGATGGATACGACGTAATCCAGACGATCGCCAATCAGCCCTGGGTTCTCAACCACAAGGTGGGCATGATGGGCATCTCCTACGGCGCGATCAGCCAGCTGTTCACAGCCCAGCTCGCACCGCCCGCCCTGGAGGCGATCTCGCCTCTTTCCACGATCGATGCGACGGCATCCACCCTCTACCCCGGCGGGATCCTCAACACCGGTTTCGCGGTCCCCTGGGCCCAGGAGCGCCAGCAGGAGGCCGAACCGGCAGGGCCCAACGGCGGTCAGCCGTGGGCGTACCAGCGCGTCCAACAGGGTGATCAGACCTGCGCGGCCAACCAGGTCCTCCATGGGGAGGCGACCAACCTGATGGCGAAGATTCAGGCCAATTCGCACTACCTCCCGTCGGTGGCCGACCCGCTCGACCCAATCTCGTTTGTCAACCAGATCAAGGTGCCGACGTTCATGGCCTGCCAATGGCAGGACGAGCAGACCGGTGGCCATTGCCCCGAGCTGGTCCAGCACTTCACGGGTACGAACCGCAAGTGGTTCACGTTCACCAACGGCGCCCACGTCGACTCGCTGGACCCGTCCACCTACAACCGCTGGTATGACTTCTTAGAGCTGTTCGTGGCCCATCAAGCGCCGATCGTCAACCAGGCGGTGACCCGTGCCGCCGCCCCGCTCATCTATCAGTCGGCACTGGGACTTCCCCCCACCGACGTCGTCACGCTGCCGCCGGACCCAATCCAGGCCCAGCCGACCTATCAGTCTGCGCTGGCCGCCTTCGAGGCGCTCCCGGAGGTCCGGGTGCTGTTCGACAACGGCGCCGGAACGTCGCCGACCGGGAGCACTACGCCCGGCGACCCGTACCCAGCGTTCGAGCAGTCGTTCTCGACGTTCCCGATCCCGGGGACGACTGCCCGCCACTGGTACCTCGGCCCCAACGGGGTCCTCAACGACCAGCCACCCGCGAGCGCGGGCACCGACTCCTACACCTCAAACGCAAATGCGCTGCCGCCAACCGATTACACCGGCAACACCGGCGGGGGCGGCCTTTGGGGCAACGCGTCTCAATGGCAGTGGAACTGGCAGCAACCGCCGGCAGGCTCGGCTGTTTCCTACGCCTCGGCGCCACTCACGACGGACACGACCGTTATCGGCGGGGGCGCGGTCGACGTCTGGGTGCAGTCGTCGAGCCCGGACGTCGATCTCCAGGCGACGATCAGCGAGGTTCGGCCGGACGGCAACGAGACGTTCGTCCAGAACGGCTGGATCCGAGCGAGCGAGCGCAAGCTCTCCACGGACGCGAACAACATGTTCAAGCAGACCAGCACCGTGCTCGACCCCATCCCCAGCTTCCTCGCATCCGACGTCCAGCCGATGCCGGCGGGACAGTTCACCGAGGTCGACATCCCGCTCTACTTCGAAGGGCACGCCTACCGGGCCGGCTCGAGGATCCGGGTCACGATCGCCGCGCCCAACGGAACTCAGCCGATCTGGTCGTTCGGCCAGACCGAGCCAGCCGGCACCGCGACAGAGTCGATTGCCCACTCGAGCGCAATGCCGTCAAGCGTCATCCTCCCCGTGGTGCCCGGAGTGAGCGTGCCCACCGGCTTGCCGCCGTGCCCGAGCCTGCGCAACGAGCCGTGCCGACCCTACGCAGGATCGTGAACAGCACAGCGACGCATTAGGCGGGCGCCGGGCCGCCAATCTTGAGAGTGGTCTGGCCGCTGCCGGCTCATTATGCCCGCCGGCCGGTGACCTTCCGCGGGCGCCAAGCGCGGCAAGAGCGCGCTCCTGTCGACCGGTGGGTGACCGATACTCGGCGGGGATGGGTGAGCTATCGGCCGATGACCGCGGAGCCCAGCAACGTGTTTTGGTCATCGGCCACGGGCGTCTGGTGGAGGTTGCCCGTCGCGTCCTTGATGGCGTGGGTGCGGAGGTGACCGATTTGAGGGAGCCCACCGATCACCAGATCCGGCGCTCGATGAGCAACGACGTCGACGCCGTACTGGTGATCAGTCGCGATGATCGTGTTGCGCTGCGCCTGGCGCTGGTGATCGAAGGCTTACGGCCTGGTGTGCGCCTGATCGTGACGATCTACAACCGGGATCTGGGCGAGCAGCTGCGTCGCGCCGTGGCGAACGTCCGCGTAATGTCGATGGCGGACGTCGTGGCGCCTTCACTGGCCGCCGCATGTCTGGCCGATGATCTTCTCTCGGTTCGCCGGGCGGGCCGCCGAGTCCTCGGGATTCGACCCGGTGCGGATAGACCGGTACTCGCGCCCCTGGAGGTGCACCGACCCCGTCTCGGCGAGCGCCTGTTCGAAAATCTGAGCTCTCTTCGGCACCCCTTCGAGCTGAGCGCGAAGACGCTCCTGGCTGGCCTGGTGGGTTTTCTCCTGATTCTCGTCGCTGACACCATCGTTGTCTCTTTAGCGTTGCACCAGTCCGTGGTTGACGCCGTGTACTCGGCGACGAAGGCGATCGTCACCGTTGGTCCGAGCGCCGCGGTCGACCGTGGCCCGGGGTGGCTGAAGCTGTACACAGCGGGCACGATGCTGGCCGCGCTGGCCTTCACCGCCGTCTTTACTGCCGGCCTCATCGAGCGGTTGCTGGACCGGCGGCTGGTGGCGATCCTGGGTCCGCGCGCGATGCCGCGTAGGCACCATGTCGTGGTTGTCGGCCTCGGCCAGGTGGGGCTGCGACTGTGCCTGATGCTGCGCCTTCTCAACGTTCCGGTGGTGGCAGTCGAGGCAGCCCCTGACGCTGACAACATCAGGCGCGCCAAGCAGTACGGCGTGCCCGTCGTGATCGGGCGGGGTAACAGCCGCGCCGTGTTGCGCCGGCTGTCACTGCCGCGGGCTCGCGCGATCGCGGCGGTTACATCCGACGAGGTGGAGAACGTCTCGACCGCGATGGCGGCGCTGGCAATCCGTGAGGACCTGCGGACCGTGCTGCGCGCCGGCAGCGGTCACATGCTGGACGAGACCCGAGCCCTGTTTCGGATCGGCGCGGTGCGTGATGTCTACCGCCTCGGTGGCACCCTGCTCGCCGCGGCGGCGCTGGGCTCCTCAGCCGAGGAGGCATTCGTCACCGGCGAAACCGTCTGGGTGGTCGGCGACGAAGGGGAAATCGAGCGCTTTGAGGAACACCTCGGCTGATCTGAGCGCCCGAGCCTGGTCGCTTCATGAAGTCGCCTGTAGCGATACAACATGACGCTACGAGCGCGGCGTCTCGCGTGAGACGATGACCTGAGAACCCGAAATCGAGGTGGACAAGCGTGCGCGTGGCCTTGATAGGAAGCAGTAGCCTCGCGGTGGCCGTAGCCACTGACCTGCTGGACGACGGGCACGACGTCAGTGTCCTTCCACCCCCCGGCGACAAGCTTGAGTCCTGGGCGCTGGGCAAAGGCGTTCCTGCCGGCGAACTGAGTACGTCAAATCCAGCTCTGACCGAAGCCGACTTGGTGTTGGCCGCGCACAACACCCGGTTCATCTCGGCAAGCCTACGAGCGGCGATCGGTGGACCGATCGCCTCCTACCATCCCTCGCTGCTACCGCGGCACCGCGGGATGGACTCGGTGCGCTGGACGATCGAGATGGGCGATCCGATCGCCGGAGGCACGGTGTACTTGCTCGACGACGGCTGGGACACCGGCCCGATCGTGCTTCAGGACTGGTGTCATGTGGCGCCGGGCTGGAGCGCAAGCGATCTATGGCGCGAGGAGCTGTTCCCGATGGGGGTTCGGCTGATCCGGCAGGTGGTACGGGAGCACCAACGCACCGGCGGACTGATCAGCCGCCCGCAAGATGAGCGGTTCGCAACCTTCGAGGAGTCGTTTGAAGTATCGGGGCGCCGAGCGTGCCAGCCACCGTTGCCAGAGGGACGATCAGCCAGCGAGTCGCCCTAATCGATCGTCTCCGGCGGGCCTTGGCTGGCCAGCTTTCGGAAACGTAAGCAAATCGGGGAATTCGGGGCCCTTACGACCTAGCAACGCAAGCTTTGATAAGCTTGAGAAAGTAGGTGAAAAGAGAGAGGAGATCTCCAGCGCCGAAGGTCCTGGGAGGGCTGGGCAGGAAACCGGCGGGTGGGGTGATTGCGGGAGGAGATGAGGATGCTTGGTAATCGCGTGTTTTTCGTGGTCGTGCGGTTCTTCTGGCAGCTGATCGGAAGCCGCGTTCCTGGTCCCCGCCAAGGACGACGACTGTTGGTTCTTCTCACCGTCCTCGCCGGCGGCCTGCTGCTGTCCCCAGCACCGGTCGGCGCCGCCGGTCGTGTCCGCGAGGCCAGTGCACATACGGTCAGCTTCGACGGCTACTCGTTCAAGGTCGACGGTCAGCGGATCTACATCTGGTCTGGCGAGTTCCACTATTTCCGTCTGCCCAGCCCGAGCCTGTGGCTGGACATCTTCCAGAAGATGAAGGCGGCTGGCTTCAACGCGACCTCGTTGTACTTCGACTGGGGCTATCACTCGCCTCGACCCGGCGTCTACGACTTCGGCGGTGTTCGCAACGTTGATGAGGTGCTCGCCATGGCGGCCAAGGCGGGTCTGTACGTGATCGCCCGGCCCGGCCCGTACATCAACGCCGAGGTGGACGGCGGCGGCTTCCCCGGGTGGCTCTCGACGACTCCGGGCAACACGCGCACCAGCGACCCGCGATACCTGAAGTACTCGGATGAGTGGCAGACCCAGATCGATCGCATCATCGCCCGCCACCAGCTCACCAACGGTACCGGCACGGTGATCGCCTACCAGGTCGAGAACGAGTTCTACGACGGCAGCGCCACGGGGCGGGCCTACATGCAGCACCTCGAGGACAAGGCCCGATCCGACGGCATCACCGTTCCCCTGACCGGCAATAACAACGGGACCTTTAACTCGGGCGCGGCCGCGCTCGACGTGGACGGCGCGGACTCCTACCCGCAGGGCTTCAACTGCAGCAATCCCAGCCGGTGGAACGGCGTCCCGGACATCAGCTATGACCACGTCGCTGGCAAGCCGCTCTACACGGCCGAGTTCCAGGGCGGGGCCTTCGATCCCTGGGGCGGTCCCGGCTATGACCAGTGCGCGAAGCTGATCAACGATCAATTCGCCAACGTCTTCTACAAGCAGAACCTTGCCGTGGGCGCCACCGCCCAGAGCTTCTACATGACCTACGGTGGCACCAACTGGGGCTGGCTGTCGATCCCCCAGAACTACACCTCGTATGACTACGGAGCCGCGATCCGGGAGACCCGGCAGCTGGACCCGAAGTACTACGAGGACAAGCTGATCGGCTACTTCACGCAGGCGGTCACACCACTGCTCAAAACGGATCCGATCCGGGCCATCGCCCCGGACAACCCGGCGATCGTCGACACGGCGCGAATGAACACTGACACGGGCACCCAGTTCCACGTCCTGCGCCACAGCGATTCGACCTCGACGAACGTCGACAAGACCCACATATCGTTGGACTTCAACGCCAAGCCGGGCCCGGCGAGCTACACCTACGACGACACCGATCCCGCCCTGCAGTACACCGGTAGCTGGTCACACGTCACCAACCAGAGCTATACGGGCGCTGACTACGACAACACAGAATCGTTTTCCAACACCGCGGGTGACTCGATGAGTGTGACGTTCAACGGCACCGCGGTGCGCTGGATCGGCTCGCGCACCAACAATCACGGCTACGCGGATGTGTACCTCGACGGGGTCAAGCAGGCCACCGTCGACGCCTCCGGCAGCCAGAGCCAAGCCGTGCTGTTTGAGAAGTCGGGCCTGACCGACGGGGCGCACGCGCTCAAGATCGTAGTCGACGGTACCCACAGCAGCGCCTCGACCGACAACTTCGTCTCCATCGACGCGATCGACGTACCAACGGCGGCCCAGGCCACCCCGACCTATCCGCTGGTGCCTCAGGAGCCCGGGACGGCCATCACCCTGAACGGTCGTGACTCCCACATCATCGTGGCCAACTACAAGCTGGGCACCAACCAGATGCAGTACTCGACCTCGGAGATCATGACCAACGCGACGATCGGTGGCCGCGACGTCGCCGTCCTCTACGGCGACCCGGGGACCGACGGCGAGACGGTTCTCCGCTACGGCTCGCGACCCCAGGTGAGCGTGACCGGGGGAGACGTGAAGACGACCTGGGACGCGGCTACGGGCGACCTTCGCCTCAATTACAGCCACAGCGGTTTGATCCGGGTTCTCGTGCAAGGTACGGGGGCTCATCCGCTGCTGCTGCTGCTGGCTGACAAGCCCACCGCGGAGACGTTCTGGCGCCAGGACACCTCCGGCGGGCCGGTCCTGATCCGGGGCACGCACCTGCTGCGTGGCGCTTCGGCGAGCGGCGCCACCGTCAACCTGACCGGAGACAACGGCCAGACTGGCCAGCTCGAGGTCTTCACCGGCGCCCGCCGGGTGACCTGGAATGGCCGTGACGTCTCCACCCAGGTCACGGCGACCGGCAGTCTGGCCGGGAGCATCCCCGTCGCCCAGGCGATCAGACTGCCCGCGCTGACCCATTGGAGGCACGCCAAGGAAGCGCCCGAGGCCAGTCCCGGCTTCAACGACTCAAGCTGGGCGGTGGCCGACAAGATGTCGTCCAACAGCTCTACGGCGCCCGGGTCGCTGCCGATCCTGTTCGCCGACGACTACGGTTTCCACACTGGAAACACGTGGTACCGGGGCCGGTTCCGCTCCACCGGCAAGGAGACCGGGATCCACCTCGACTCCGCCTCCGGCGGGGGCGCGCAGGCCTTCTCCGTCTGGCTGAACGGAACCTTCCTGGGAAGCTCGACCACAGGCACCGGCGACTTCACCTTCCCGGCCGGGGCGGTTCGCGCTACCGGGGACAACGTCATCTCGGTGCTCACGGTAAACATGGGGCACGAGGAGGCCTACAGCGGATCCAACGGCAACAAGGCCGCCCGCGGGCTGATCGGCGCGTCGCTGATCGGAGGGCCGCTGACCTCACTCACCTGGCGGCTGCAGGGGGTTCGCGGGGGCGAGAGCCAGATCGACCCGGTCCGCGGGCCGCTATCCACAGGCGGGCTCTACGGCGAGCGAGCAGGGTGGTCCCTGCCGGGCTTCCCGGACTCCTCCTGGGCTCGCGTGAGCCTCCCCTACAGTGACCCCAACCCCGGCGTCTCGTGGTACCGCACCGAGGTGGCTCTGAACCTGCCGCGTCAGCAGGACACGTCGCTCGGTCTCACCATCACCGACGATCCGAGCCGCCAGTATCGCGCGATGATCTTCGTCAACGGATGGGAGGTCGGCAATTACGTCAACTACGTCGGGCCCCAGCACAGCTTCCCTGTGCCCAACGGCATCCTCAACCCCCACGGCCACAATTCGATCGCCATCGCGGTCTGGAATTTGGACGCCAAAACCGGGGGCCTCGGCAAGGTGGCGCTGACCAACTACGGCAGCTACACGTCCTCGCTGCAGGTCAGCCAGAACCAAAGCCCGGGCTACGACGCAACCAAGTACGCGATGCCGAAGCCCCCCAGCACCCGCGTGTCGCTCGACGTGCCCGATGCAGTTCACCCGAGCCAGCAGTTCACGGCGACGGCAACGGTCAGCGTTCCCAGCTCCGAACCGCCGGCATCCTCGGTCAGCGCCACCCTGGACGCCCCCTCGGGCTGGACCGTAGGAGCGGTCACCCCGGCCACGGTATCCCGCATCGGCTCGGGCCAGGCGGTCACCTTCAGCTGGCCCATCACCGCTCCAGCGGGCGGCACCGCGAGCGTCTGGCCGCTGATCACGACAGTCCACTACACCCAATCCGGCCGGAGACGCTCGAATGGTGATGAGCGCATCATCCGCGCGATCCCGCCGCCGCCGCCGAGCGGAACCGACGCTGTGAGCGATCTGCCCTTCCTGTCGGCGACGAATGGGTGGGGACCGGTTGAGCGAGACATGAGCGTCGGTGGCAATCAGGCCCGGGATGGACAGACGATCACTCTGAACGGAGTCAAGTACGCCAAGGGGCTCGGCACTAACTCGGTCAGCGATGTCCAGGTCTATCTGGGCGGTCACTGCAGCACGTTCACGGCCACGGTCGGCGTCGACGACGAGGTCGGTAACGGCGGCAGCGTCACGTTCAGCGTGCTTGCCGACGGCAAGACCCTGGTCACCACGCCCACGCTGACCGGCGCCTCGCCATCGGCCTCGATCAACGTCCCCGTGACCGGGGCTCAGGTGCTCGACCTGGTCGTCGGCGATGCCGGCGACGGCAACGGAAACGACCACGGCGACTGGGCCAGCCCCACGCTGACCTGCACCTGAATGCGCTTGAGATCTGGGGACGGCGCCACCCGGCGCCGTCCCTCGAGGGCGCCTGGGACCGGTTAGGCTCACGTGGTGGGCTTGGACTCGGGGCAGCTGATCGATGCTGATATCCCGCCAGAGCTGCGCCAGGAGCGCATCGCGGGACTGGTTAGGGAGCGCGGCTTTGTCCGGGTGGCAGACCTGGCGATGCGATTTCACGTCTCGACGGTCACGATCCGTACCGACCTGCAGTCCCTCGAGGCCCGCGGCGAGTTGCACCGGATCCGCGGTGGAGCGGTGCCTCCCAGCGTGGTTCCCAGCGAGCAGCCCTTCGAGGCCTCAGAGCTGAACCTGGCCACCGAGAAGGCGGGCATCGGCACGCTGGCGGCCAGCAAGGTAGCCTCCGGGGAGACCGTCCTGCTCGACGTTGGGACCACGACAACCGCCGTGGCCCGGGCACTGCTCAAGCGTCACGATCTACGCGATGTGACAGTGTTCACCACCGCCCTGAACGTGGCGCTGGAGCTCGAGCCCGCTCACCCCCGGATCACCGTCGTGGTGACCGGCGGCACCCTACGACCCCTGCAGCACTCGCTCGTGAACCCCCTAGCGACCGTGCTGTTGAGCGGTCTGCATGCCTCCGTCGGCTTCATCGGTTGCAACGGCGTCGACGCGAGCAGCGGCATCACCAACATCAACCTCCCCGAGGCCGAGGTCAAGCGGGCGATGCTGCTCGCTGCCCGCCGTCGCGTGATCGTGGCCGATGGCTCCAAGCTCGGCGAGGTTGAATTGGCCAAGGTCTGCGACATCGAGGAGGTCAGCACTCTGATTACCGACCACACGGCAGATCCGGCGGTGGTGTCGGAGATCGAGGAAGCGGGGTGCGCGGTGGAGATCGCCCGTTAACTCCCACCGCGCCTCGCGGATTGCAAGACGCGGTGGGAGACAGCCGTGTCGAGCCAAATCGGCTCAAGCGTGGTTGCTAATTGGCGCCGACGACCTTGAAATTCTGGTTGACGAAGACGTGGTGCGGCCAGCTGACGCCGATGTTGTGGACCTCGTACTCGCCATTGCTCAGCTGCACAACACGGTCGACCACGCCGCCGGGGTAGGCGGCCAACGCGGCTTCAGTTGCTTTATTGGCTGTCGTTCCGCTGACGATCGTCCCCGATCCCTGACTGTAGTTCGCTGGGATCTGACCGGCCTGCTTTGACGTGGACGTTGCACCGCGCTGGAAGGGGACCACCCCTGCCGCCGAGGAAGCCGCAGACCCGCCGCTGCCAGCCGGTTGCACGATGACCTGACTCGCTGTGATGGTCGTTCCGTTGGTCGTCCCCAGCACGAGGACGCTCTCGCCCTTTGTGATGGCACTCGCCGAGATGGCGCTTGTCCCGTTCTGGTAGGTCGTAGAGGACGCCTCGTTGATGGTCACCTTCTGACCCGCTGACGTCAATATTGTGAAGCTCGACGTCGACACGCTTCGTACCGTGCCGGATGATCCGCCTGCGGCCGGTCCCGACCGAGCGTTGGATCCCCTGCTGGCGGACACGGGTTGCCCCGATGTGACCGCGGCGGGCGTGGCTGTTGTAGCTGTCGTCGGGGTGCCCGAGCCACTGCTGGCGGTCGCGCTGACGACACCGTAGGCACCCCCCCCGATCGCGATGGCCGAAGCGCCGATGGCGATGGACCTCGTGAGTCTCTTGGCGAACATGAACTGATCCCTTCCGTCGTCTCTTGATCGTGGGTTACCGGGGTTGGTTTCACGATGCGCTGACGCGCTAAGAACAGCGTGAGACGAGCCGAAAAGGTTCTTGTGAATGTGGGCAGCACCGCTCCCCGCGCGCCGTCCGCGACGAGTAGGACCGCCAATCAGTCAGGTTTCCGGGCGGCTGGTCGAGAAGCACGCCGTAGAGCCGCTTGACATCAAGTCGCACGATCAGACGTTGGGCCTCGATCATCTGCGCAAAGAACGCTGCCTCGTCCGGCGCCTTGTCGTAGAACGCCGAGTGGACTTCGAGTAACTCGCGACATGTCTCATCGCCGGGCGACGTCGCGACGTCCGAGACGCTCGCGTCACACTCCGCCACGACATAGGACCAGAAATGGGATCCCGGGACGTGCAGCGCCGCACGCGGATCACGCCTCAGGATCTGAGCTTTCACGCGATCAGCGGTGGTTGAGACTCTTGCCGTTCGCTCGGCCGGATTCCACACGTAGAGGACGTTTGTCAAATGCGGATAGCCGGCGCGGTTCACGGCGGCGAGAATGCCCTGGCTGTTGTCCGCGATTAGGTTGAGCAGCTGCTGGTCGTCAGGCATGGGATGGCCCTCGCTTGATAATGGGTGGTCGTCAACCGCTCGTCCCCCGATGTCGGACATCACTGTCGGGGCGTTGAGCGTGTTCCTGCTGATAGTTGACAGCGGGATGCCGTTGGTAGGACGTTGCGGCCGGGCTGTGGCGTGGTCTCGATTAGAGGGTGACGCTAGGCCAGCGCGGGCAGCCGCCGGAGGTCCGGAGCCGTCCACGTGGCTCGTGCGGATTCGCTCCAGATCAGCTCATGAGAATAGAAGTGCTCCACGAGCTTGCGGTTGAGCAAGTCAGGGTTTCGCTCGAGGAATGCCTCAAAGCTCGCGGACCCCCACCGTTGTTGGTGGACCGCGACGAAGTGAAGCCACGATCGGGTGAGCGTCTCGTGGTACTTGTCTGCGGCTCCGTGGCGTCGAGCGACGTGCCGAATCGCTGCTGTCATGACGTCGGCGGCCTCGTCGATGGGATGCAAGTGCAGGTAAGTCCACGCGAGCTCGAGATGCTCGCGGTGTCCGAAGGTTCCGCGCACGCGAATGATCTCGTCGAGGATCTCTCGGTCACTGCGCCGCACAGGCTCGACCGTACCCGCAGCTTCGGCGGCACGCAACCAGCCGGTGGATGTTTGCGGACCCCGAACTCCGCTGACGGCGAGCTACTGGCCTGAGCCGGCCACCAAGATCCGGCGAAGCAGGTACAAATCAAAGACCAAGGGGATTACGAACACCAGGCCCCACCAACGTCCCGTGGCGCACAGCACAACGATGACGATGGTGATCCAACCGGCCAGCAGCAGCCGGATCACCAGCGATGACTTCCGGTGTCGCAGATCCCAGTTCATTGTTGGCGCAGGACTCCGGGCCGGCCTCTCTGGCGTCGTCCGTTGAGACGTTCACGATCAGCTTATCTGTGTGACCGCTCTCCATGCGGTCCAGCCGACGACCTCAAAGTGTTGACCGCGAGCGCCGCGGTCAGCGCCGCTTGAACGGGCTCTTGGCGATCCGACGGGAGGCGACGCGAATGCAGCTGACTAGCGCTTTGGTCCACCGGCCGGCTCGGAACTCGTGCGCGCTTCGGCGACGACGGAGTCGCTGGGAGTAGCGGGGCGCTCAGGCCAGCCGCCCCGCTCCTGCAGGTTGTCCCCCGAGGCGACAGTCGCAAACAGTCACCTCAGGCGGCGTGCGATCAGGGGGCGGTCACGCGGAAGACCGGATGATCGGGTGCGATGCGGCGCAATTCCTCGTCTGAAGAGTCCGGTCCAACACCGGCGAAAAAGACACCGACCTCGAACTTCCACTTCTTCAAGTAGGCCCGGAGCAGCGGTGGCTTTTCGTCGTCGGCGAGCTCAGCCGCGTGGAACGACTGAGTGCGCCTGCCGACACGCAGCCTCCCCTGACCGCTAGCGCGAAGGTTCTTGACCCATTGCGTGTGACCACGAGGCGCGACCAGAAATTCGGCGCCCTCGTAGCGCAGAAGATTCACCGGGGTCTGTCGCCACGCGCCAGACTTGCGCCCCTTGACCTCAAGCACGCGCGACCCGTACACGCTCACACCCAGTCGCGTTAGTACGGCAACGACCCGATTGAAGACGTTGGTCGTGAACCAGCCGGGACGCTGGTAGTGCTCAGCCACGTGAGCCATTCTCCCACGTTGAATTAACTCCAGCGCGTTGCTGCAGCCTGACCTCCGGTCGTGCCGGCGCGATTAGGCGAATCCAGAGGTCGCCGTAGCCTGGATCCCACGCGCTGGCGCCCCGGGCGGGACCCCTGCGCCGAGCGTGTAGCTCAGATGGCCGCCTAGCCAGCCGCCGGCACCCAGCGCAGCCGAGCCGGCGAGCGATAGCAGCTCGCCTCGTCTGCGGGCGCCTCGCTTGCGCGCGATGTAGGAGCCGATCATGAGCGCGGTTGCCGTAGCGTTCGTGGCGGCGTGGACAAGGCCAGAACGACGCACAGCAGCGTTTCCCTGCTCGGCGTCTGCCCAGTCTGACCAACCGGTCGCGATGGTCGCGCCTGCAGCGAGCACACCGGTCAGGATCAGCCGATCCGAGGCCGCCCGACTCTGTTTCCCGCCCGTCCAGTCCAGAACGACCGCGCTCGTCCACGCGCCGACCGGAATGTCGGTCATGATCGGATGCAGAGCGTGACCGAGCCAAGCACCGCTCAGCACGTCCTTCGGAACGCCCTCGGGAATCAGCCCTCGGACTGTGCGGGCGGCAAGCTGCGCCGGACCGTCCAGCGCTTGGACTGACTCAAGCCGTGCGGCGAGGGCATTTAGCGGCGAGTTCGCCATCAGGTAAGTGCCTACCCACTACGCGCGCGTCCGAGTCGCAGTCCGCGACCAAACGCCTCGCGAGCGCAAATCTGCGTCGCGCGATGACAGCGATCTTCAGGATGCTGTGAACTTGAGTGCGTACAACGTGGCGGCAACCGCCGTAGCCAAGTTGAGAGACGAGACCCCCGGTCTCATCGGCAGCGCAACGCGCCGCTGTGCCTGGGCCAGGAGCTCGTCGCTCAGCCCGTCGCGCTCAGCGCCAAACGCTAGTACCGCCGCGGCGGGAAACTCCTCGGGCACAAGCGGCTCCCCAGCTGGATCGAGAGCCACCAGCTCGCGGCCCTGGGCCCTCACGGCGCGGATGTGATGGACCGGGAGCCCGAAATGCAGGCCGGCGCTCGCGCGCAGAGCATCCGGATGCCATGGGTTTTGACGTCCGGTTGTCATCACGCCTGCGGCGCCGGCAGCGGCAGCCACCCGAACCACTGCCCCCAGGTTGCCCAGGTGTCTCGGGTCCTCCAGCACTACGACGTGACCGCGACCAGCGAGGACCGTGTCCGGATCGGGCTGCACCGGACGCCGAGCCACGGCGACGACCTGGCCGCGGGGCACCACATTCTTGAGCGCCTCAATGTCCACGACCTCGAACGGGATACGCACGTCAGGGGCAAATCGCTCTAGCAGGTGCTGAACCTCACCCGGGTCTGCGGCCCACGCCCCGAGAATCTCGCCCCCGAACCGGATCGCGTGCTTGATCGCGTGAAAGCCCTCCAGAACCACGAGGTCCTTGGACCGTCGGGCACGACTGACGTCTGTGAGCTCCATTGCTGTGGAGATGATCGCTCACACTCCCTGCCGGGGGACGATCCCGCCCCGACCAGCGTCCAAGTTCGCCGGTGCCCGTTCTGCAGCTGCAGCCGGGGAGCCGGCGGTAGCACGAGCGCACCGGGCTTGACAGGATCTGTGAGTGAGTGCATACTCACACCTATGGCACCGCCCGCAACAACGTCGGCCCGGACGCTCTCGACGGCTGAGGAGCGCCGTGAGGACGTGCTCAGGGCGGCGATGAAGGTCGTCGGCGAGCGCGGTCTTTACGGCACGCCGACGACGGAGATCGCGCGGGCCGCCGGCATCTCACAGGCGTACCTGTTTCGCCTGTTCCCCACTAAGACCGAGCTGTTCGTGGCGGTGCTGGAGCGAAGCTACCGTCGTATCCACGACACGTTCGTGGGGGCCGCGGCCCGGGCTCGGCGCGATGGGCGGCCGGCGCTCGAGGCGATGGGGGAGGCCTACACCGACCTGCTGCAGGATCCCGAGCTGCTCTTGACCCAGCTTCAGGGCCATGCGGCAGCGAGTGAGCCCGAGGTGCGCGACGCGCTGCGCCGCGGGTTCAGAATGCTGTTCGAAATGGTGGAGCGCGAGTCTGGCGCAGAGCCGCTCGAGATCCAGTCGTTCTTTGCCCGGGGGATGCTCTGCAACGTGATCGCCGCGATGCAGATCGACGGCTTGCAGGAGCACTGGGCCGAGGTTCTGAGCAGCGCCGACGCCGACCTATGCCCGTAGTCGGGGCTCTCTTTTTTTGTCCGTCTAGTGAGTGAGTAATCACACAGAAAGGTGCAGCAGATGTTTTTCAGCATCTCCCGTTTCCGGACGCGCTCCGCGCCCAGGCCCAGCCTGCCCTGGACGCTCGCGATCGTCTCGATCGGCCTGTTCATGACCACGCTCGACAACCTGGTCGTCACGACCGCATTGCCCTCGATCCGCCGCAGCCTGGGCGCCTCGCTCCAGTCGCTCGAGTGGACGGTCAATGCCTACACGCTGACCTTCGCCGTGCTGCTGCTCACCGGAGCTGCCCTCGGCGATCGGTTCGGTCGCCGGCGGATGTTCGCGGTTGGGCTGACGCTGTTCACCGCCGCCAGCGCCGCGGCGGCGCTGGCCACGACCACCGATGCCCTGGTCGCCGCTCGGG
>JBAVWI010000210.1:0-10644 GCA_049697735.1 Solirubrobacteraceae bacterium | reverse complement strand
GCCCCGGGCGCGCAGGGCCAGCGCCGCGTTGTCGAGGGCGCCGAGCCAGGGCAGGAGCAGATCGCGCTGGGGCATCAGGGCGGCCGGGGCGCAGTCGACTTCGCCCCCGTCGGGCTGCTGCAGCCCGCAGATCAGCTCGAGCAGGGTCGTCTTGCCCGACCCGCTCGGTCCGACCACGGCGACAAGTTCCCGTGGCGAGGCGCGCAGGGACATGCCGGCCAGGGCGGGCACCGGCCCGCGGGGACCGGCAAAGGTACGACTCACGAGCTCGACGCGGACACCGTCTCCTCCGTCTCGCTCGCGAGGCTCCAACGACGGAGCCTCGATCATCGAATCACTCGCTCCCTCCGCGGGCATTACCCCACAGGTTCGAAGGGTCAGCGCCAGGTGTGGACTCTGAGCGCGAGTCCACGAGCGGCGCTATCTCAGCCGGCTTCCCGCCAGCCCCCCTGGGTTTTGCAATGCGTGGAGATGTTAACGCCTAGGCCGGCTCCGGGCCGCCCTGCGATAAGGTGCGCGCGATGCGTCGCCCTCGACTGCTCCGTCGTGCTCTCGCGGCGACGCTCTTGGCGGCTGTCTCATTCGGTGCGCTTGCCCTCGGTGCCGCGCTCGCGCCCGCCGCCGTCCGCCACGCTACGCGGTCGACGTTCCGGCCGCGGATCGGCTCGGCGATGGGGATCCTGCCGCGGCTGGGCAGCCCGGAGATCGCCTCGGGCACCAACATCCCGGTCGTCTACCACGGCGGTCAGGTGATGCGCAACGTGACCGTGCACACGATCTTCTGGGCGCCCCCCGGATATCACTTCGACGGCTCGCCCAGCCCCGGCGTGCCGGGCTATGAGGCGATGACCAAGCAGTTCCTGGTCGATGTCGCCCATGACTCGAGCAGCCCCAGCAACATCTTCTCGACGCTCCTTCAGTACCACGACGCCCAGGGCGTGGGCAGCACCCAGATCACCTATGACCCAGCCGTCGATTCAATCGACGTCAGTGATCCCTACCCGGCTCACTCGCGACAATGCGCGTCACCCTCAAGCGTCGTCACCTGCGTGACCGACCTCCAGCTCCAGCAGGAGATCGACCGTGTCGTCGCCGCCCACGCTCCGGCGGCCCGCGGCCTTCACGACATCTGGTTCGTGCTCCTGCCGCCCGACGTCGACACGTGCCTGCAGGTCGGCGCGTGCGCGACCAACGCCTTCGCCGGCTACCACTCGCTGTTCAATCTCGGCCACGGCACAACCGTCTACGCACCGATTCCCGATCCGCTGGTCGAGCTCACGCCACCGCCCGGCTCTGATCCGCAGGGCAACCCCGAGGCCGAGGCCACGCTCAACACGGTGGCTCACGAAGCCCATGAGGCGATCACCGACCCGTACGGAACGGGTTGGATGGACCCCAACGGGTTCGAGACCGGGGACAAGTGCGAGCTCGGGCCCCAGCAGGGCACGCCGCTCGGCTACGCGCCGGACGGCTCGCCGTACAACCAGCTCGTCAACGGCCACCAGTACCTGCTCCAGGACATGTGGTCAAACGCCGCCACGGGCTGTGTGCAGAGCTCGACCGCCACCGGCTCGGCCCTGCCCCTGCACTCGATCTCGCTGCATCAGTTCAGCTCCTGGGTCAGCGGCAGTCTCGGCGTGGCCATGCGTGTCCCGGTGTCGATCGGACTGATTCGCGGTCTCGGGCCGGTGGCGATCGCCAGCACGACGTCCCGGCCCGACGGCTCGTGGGGCCCCGTGCAGCTCCGAGACGCGCACGGCGTGCCCCACGCGGTCGGTGACGATCGCGACGGTCTGGCCATCTCCTACGGCTTCGGGAAGGGCAGTCCGGCGCCCGAGCTGATCGCCACCGGGGACGGCGGCAACCCCTTCGCCCAGTCCGGCTACACGGGCTGGTTTGCCCTCGACCACTTCTTTGCCGTCCGCGCCCATTCCGTGCAAATCGGGCCGTGCTCGCAGGTCGGGGTGCTCTCGCTCCGCGTCGGCGCCACGCTGACCCCGCCTGCGGCCCAGCTGTGCAGCACGGAGAGCGACACGGCCGTGATCCCGACGCCCCCCATCAACCTCCGGACGCCGATCACGCTGACCAGCGTCGACAACCGCGCCGTCTCTCCGCTTGAGCCCAACGGGGCCCTGGTCAAGCTCACCGTCGCCCTCGGCGAGCCAGGCGCGGTAGCCGCGACCGGTCCCGTCTCGGCGCCGTTCGCGACCGGCTTTCCGACCTGCACCGCGTATCTGCGCATCCAGGCTGTCACCTGCGCCGGCCTGGTCCCCCGGGCCCGCTACCGGCTGGCGGGCCGTCGCGCGCGCGCCGGGGCGGCCGGGAGCATCTTCGTGGGCGGATTGCGGCTGCATGGGGGCCAGGCCGCCTCGCTGGTCAACGCGGCCGGCCGCCGCCTGACAACTCTGCACATCGCTCGGCTCAGGGTCGACATGACCGGCGGGGAGACAGTGATCTCGGGTGGTACCTGCCAGCCCGGTGACTTCTATGGGCCGCCGCTGCACCGTACCCCGACCAGCAGCGGGATCGGCTCGGGGCCCAGTGGGGGGGGCACGATCTGTCCGGCCAGCGGGCACGCCCATGGCCTCTCGACCACCGACATCGCGCAGACCGACGATTTCAGCGGCGGTCAGACGATCACCCAGGTTCCGTTGATCGTGTCCACGGCGCCGATCCAGGACGAGACCCTGTATGGCTCCTTCGTGGCCTCGGCCCAATCTGGGCTGCCGGGCGCTCACGGGGCGATCGCCGCCGGGGGCGCACCCGTGGCACTGACAATCACTCCGGCCGGGTCACGCCAGGCCGTCTTTCATGCCGGCAACGTCGACACCAACCAGGGCGTCAGAGTCCCCGCCTTGACCCCGGGCACCTACATGGCTCGGTGGGTGCTGCGCGACGCCAACGGCGACACACGCACGCTGACCACCCGCTTCGTCGATCAGTAGCCGGCCACGATTGGCTGGGCGAGCGCCTTGACGAACTCCTCGAGCTGATCTGTCCGCCAGCACTCGAAGGCGTGGCAGTACTGCTCGTAGGCGCCGATCACCGAGTCACCATAGTTCCAGTACAGACGGGGCTCGGGGTTCAACCAGAACGTGCGCCCGGCGCGCGCGGTGATGGCGGCGAAGACATCGTCGCGCGGCGGCCGCCCGTTGGTACGCGCGTCCCCGAGCACGATCACTGTCGCCCGGGGGTGCAGCTCGTCCTCGATCAGGGCCAGGAACTCGGTCCAGACCCGCCCGTAGTCGGTGTAGCCGGAGATGTCGGCCACCCCGGCGTCCTTGGAGACGGCCTCGCTCGCGGCCCGGAAGTCGCGCTCGCGCTCGAACACCTCGGTCACCTCGGAGATCCGCTCGATGAAAACGAACGATCGCAGCTTGCGAAACGAATCGTGCAGCGCGTGCAGAACCGAGAGGAAGAAGGTGCTCGCGCTGGTCACGCTGGTCGAGACGTCGCAGAGCACGAACAGCTCCGGGCGCCGGGGGCGGCGCGGACGGTACTTGAGCTCGACCGGGACGCCTCCGGTCTGCAGGGAGGCGCGCATCGTGCGGCGGACGTCGACGTGGGCGTGGCGCTTGCGGCCCTTGAGCTCATGTCCCTGCGTGGCCAGCCTCCGCTTGAGCTGAGCGACAACGCGGTGCACGGCGGCCAGGTCCGAGATCGGCCCGGTCGGGAGCGCGCGGTCAAGCTCGGTCAGAGGCCGCTTGGGTGGCAAGCTCGCCGTACGTTCGATCAGGCCCCGCTCGAGCTCACGACGCAGCTGCTGCTCGAAACGCCGCAGCTGCTCGCGCGGCACGCCCTCGCGCCTGGGATCGTCGGCGGGCAGGTCAGGCTGGGGCTCGGAGCGCAACCCCAGTGCCCGCCGGATCCGCTGCACATCGACGCCGAGCACCCCCGAGCCGTCGCCCTTGCCAAAGGCGGCAATGGCAAGCCGGGCGAGGTCACGCAGCGCGGCCTCCGAGCCGTCCTGCAGGGCGGCGGCGATCTGCTGGCGCAGAGCTTCGAGGTCGACGTCGAACCCGCTTTCGCGCGACGGACTCTCGCTGATGTTCTGGCGGGCGGCCTCGGCCTCGGTGGCGCGAAAGAAGAAACGCTCGAACACGAGCTCGAAGATCCGGCCGTCGTCGGGCGACTTGGCCAGGGTGGCCGAGAGCGCGGCGCGGAAATCGGCCTGCTCGGTCCACGGCACCTCGTCCAGGGCGGCGAAGGCGTCGAGCAGCTCCGAGGTGCCGAGCGCCATCCCCTCCGCACGCAGCTCCTCGGCAAAGGCCAGCAGTTGGCCGCTGAAGCCACCCGGCCGGCGCTCGGGGATCCGGGCGTAGAGCTTGTCGGGGGGAGGAGTCTCGGCCACCGGGCGAGTGGAGCCGGGCCGCTTACGCGGCCGTAGGTGAGCTCTCGCCGGCGGGGCGGTCGAGCTTGACGCCCACCCGGGCCGCCACCGTGTCCAGATCGGTGCGGTGCTTGACGATCACGCTCATCGTCTCGCGGAAGGTGTCGCCGTCGATCTCGGTGGCGCCGAGCAGGATCAGGGCTCGCGCCCAGTCAATCGACTCGGCGATGCTGGGTGGCTTCTTGAGGTCCAGCTCGCGGACCTGCTGGACGATCTCCACCAGCTTGCGGGCCACTGTCTCATCCAGCTCCGGCGAGTGCAGGCGCACGATCTCGAGCTCGTGCTCGAGCTCGGGGTAATCGAGCCACAGATACAGGCAGCGGCGTTTTAGCGCCTCGGTCAGCTCGCGGGTGTTGTTTGAGGTCAGCAGCACCACCGGCTGGGTGCGCGCCTCGATTCGCCCCAGTTCCGGGATCGAGATCTGGAAGTCCGAGAGGAGCTCGAGCAGCATCGCCTCGAACTCCTGGTCGGTCTTGTCGATCTCGTCGATCAGCAGCACCACCGGCTCAGGTGAGGCGATCGCCGTCATCAGCGGACGGGCGAGCAGGAACTCCTCGCCGAAGATGTCTTCCTGCACGTCCTGCCACCCCGCCTCACCGGCCTCCGCCTGGATGCGCAGCAGCTGCTTGCGGTAGTTCCATTCGTACAGCGCCTTGGCCTCGTCCAGGCCCTCGTAGCACTGCAGGCGCACGAGGCTGCGCCCCAGATAGCGCGACAGCGCCTTGGCCAGCTCGGTCTTGCCGACGCCGGCCGGCCCCTCGACGAGGATCGGCTTGCCGAGCTTGGTGGCCAGAAAGGAGACGATCGCCGTGCTGGCGCCGGGGAGGTATCCGGCCGCCCGCAGGCCGGCGGTGACGTCCTCGATCGACTGCGGTTGCTGATCTGGCTCGGACACGGGCTGGCCCCAATATAGGGTTCGCGGCCCCCGTGGTCCTTCTCCTCGCCTCCCAGCACGCCCAATTGACGGCGCTGATCATCGTCCTCGCCTTCGGCTTCCTGGTCGGAGCCGTGGGTCACATGATTCGGGCCCCGTGGCTGATCCTGACCGGAATCGCCCTCATCGGCCTGGCCAGTGCCTACTTCCTCATCTACGCCGAGAGCGGTCGCTAGGGCCCCTAGCGCTGCCGTGGCCCCGGCGGCTGGCGGACGGTCGGCGCCTCAGGCGGCTCGTCGAACTCGATCTCGTCAAGATCTGAGAAGTTGAGGCTCCGCTGGCCCGTTTCGCCCCCGGGCCGCGTCCGGCGCGGGCGCTTGGCCGGCGGGTCCTCGAGTCGGCGAGTCTCGGGCTCGGCACCGGGACGGCCCTCGCTCCGGCGGGTGGCCGGCTCGGCGGCCGGGTGAACGACTGTCTCCCCGGTGCTCGGGTCGGGCGTCACCCAACCCGCGTCCTTGTCCGCCTCCCGGCGGGGTGAGTCACCGGCCCGCACGGGCCGGGGAGCACGCCCGCGCTGGCCTCCGCTCCCCCTGCCGCTGGCCGGTGGCGCTGCCCGTGCCGGCCCCAGGTGCTCGCCGGGAAGCGGCGGCTCGGGCTCGTGGGCGAGCTTGATCCGAGAGCCGGCGTAGGCGAGCAGGGCGGCGATCCCCAGGGCGATGAAGATTCCCCACTCGATCCCCGAGGTGGTCACGTATTGGCCGTGTCCCGTGGTGCTTGACTTGTCGAACATCCGCCACAGGATCAGGACGGCGGTCCACAGGCCGGCCGCGAAGATGACGCCGCCGTCGCCGCCGGGCACGTGAAAGGCGCGGCCCTCCGCGCGGATGAAGAGCAGGATCAGCACCGAGACCGCCACCACAAGGACCGCAGCCTCGACGAACGAGAACGCCGCCCAGCCGGTGAGCGAGGCGCTGGGCAGGGCGAACTTGCTCCCGACGCCGGTGGTGATGACCGTCTCCTGATACCACGGAAGAAACAGGGTCACGAACAGGCCGAGCGCAGCTGCGGCGGCCAGCCGCCGTTCGGGCGGCAGCTCGCGCCAGGCGTGGACAACGCGCCCGGCCGGCGACCGTGAGGGTCGGCGAGCGCCGTTCTCGGGGCCGGTCACGCCCGCACCCCCCAGACCACGCTGCTAAGGCGGTGAGCTCGGGTTGCCGCGCGGTACTCCGGAGATCCGGTCAGGATCCAGCTGCGGGCCACGACTCGATTGTAGGCGCCGGGCCGGGGGAGCTTCCCACTAGGCCAGGGGGAGGGGCGAGCCTGGGGCAACGGCTGAGGTACCCGGCACGCAGGGCAAGTGCGCACGCGATCACCGGCACCAGCCAGGCCTGCCACAGCGTGGCGGGATTCTCGACCGGGCAGGCCCACAAGGCCGCGACCAGCACCCAGCTGACCGGATCTCGCAAGCGGCGGATCGCCGCCAGGCAGATGAACGCGAGGACCAGGTAGTGGTCCCAAACGATCGGAGACACCAGCACCCCGCCGAGCAATGCCGCCGTGAACCAGCCGGCGTCGCTGCCGCGGGCGATCCTGACAACGGCGGCGGCGATCGCGGCGGCAGAAACCAGGGTGAGAGCGACGGCGGTGTGGGAGGAGAGGCCAAGATGCATGAATCCGGACGCGAGCGAGTGCGACTTGTACACATACGTAGTCGTGTCGTCGGCCAGGAGCCGTGGATAGGCAGCCATGCCCTTGAAGCCGATCAACGCCCAGCTTCCCACGAGCATTGCCATTGCCGATCCGGCCGTCACGCCGGCTTGGCGATGCCTACGGGTGACGAGCAACCAGATGACCAGCGGCCAGGCCAGCAACTTCGCCGCGATCAGCGCGCCGGCTGCGACGCCCCCGCGCCACGGGTCGTCACGCCAGCGCCAGGCGCACGCGGCGGCAAGCGCAAATAGCCCGTCCGGCTGTCCGAGGGCGAGGCTCGACACGAACGGAAATGAGCACAGGGCCAGCAGATAGAGCCGCCGGTCCGTGACCCCCAGCGTGCGCAGCGCCGCGACAAGGGCGCCGGCGCACAGGAGGTTGAACATCGTCACCGCCGCCCAAAAGGGCAGAAGCGAGAACGGGATACCGATCAGAGCCAAGGGGGGCGGAGTCATGAAGCCGCTGGAGGCGTGCAACAGGGCCGGTCCCGTCTCGGGCGGTGGATAAGGGGACAGGCCCGCTAGCAGGGCCTTGCCCGCATGCCACGTCCCGCCGAGGAAGTCAAGGCCGTACTCGGTGCTGTGCGCCGAGTGGTCGAGCTGGACGGCGGCAGCGATGAAGGCGCCGCCGAGAAATACTCGTCTTCCCAGGCGGTGCCAGTTGACCGGCCGGACAGGCTCCCGACTTGCGAAGGGCAGGACCGGCGAGGCATGCCGTAGGACGCGTTCTTCCACACGCGTATCCTCGGCCGGCGTACCACCGATCCCTGCGACCAAGCGCCAGTTCGCCCTAGACCAACGTGGAGGAATCGAGTCCTCCGGGGGGTGCCGGGCTACAGGATGGGAATGTCCTGAACCTCTGATGAGGTCCGGTTCGGGCGTTGGCTGCGCTCCAGGTACCAGTCGATCAACGCCCGCAGGGCGAGTAGGACCTCGCGGAGCGCCACGCCCAGCCGATGCTGGAGATCGGGTGGGATCCGATCGCGCAGGGCGTAGATCGCCTGCAACAGAAGCTCGATCTCGCCCGTTCCCGCCCGCTGCTGATCCGGCTCGGGCTCCGGCTGCTGCCAACCGGCCGGGGGCGGCTTGCGAATCGCCGCTGCCGCGGCCTCGGAGATCAGGCGCTCGGCGGCGTCGGAGGCCCGGTCCAGGCGCTGTTCAAGGCGGCTGAGCACGTCGTCATCCATCAAATCGCACCTCCAGCGCGCCGTCTTGGAAGGTTGCCCCCGTCGGGCTGAAGGCGGCCAGCGCGGGCGGGAGGCTAATCGTACGCTTTTGCCCGCTGACCCCCACGATCAGCTCCAGGCCGATCTTCTTCAGCGTGATGTCGCCCTTGTCGGCGAACGGCAGGGCGAGCTTCAGCCGTGCCCCGTCCTCGTCGACCCGTAGCTCCTGGGTGATCGCGTCGTAGAGGACGGCGCCCGGCTCGAGACCTTCGAACAGCTGGTTGGCGAGTCGATCGAGCATCTCCGGGCCCACGACCTCCTGCTCGAAGTAGGCGGCGGTGAGGACGGGCACCGGCGCGAACGCCGAGTGCACGAGCTCGAGGTGCTCCTCCTGCACGCGCCGCCAGGCCGCGAAGTAGTCCCCCACGCCGGCCGGGAAGAGCCGGTTGACGATCACCGCGTCGGTCAGATACCCGTACAGGTTCAGGTAGGTGAAGGTGCGCATGGCCTCCCCGATCACCATCTTGTCGGGGTTCATGACCAGGCGGATCGTGCAGCGCTTGCGGTCGCGGAGGATCTCGTTCATGGCGATCAGGTTCTGCGAGAGACGCTCCATGTCGGCGAAGACGGCCGGACTGGGCAACGAGATGTCAAGCAGTGAGCGCGCGAGCGGACGGGCGGCGGCGAGGATTTGCTTCTCGTAGGGAAAGACCTTGTCAATCCACCAGCGCGCGACATCGGGAAAGGACAGCAGGCGCAGGGTCTCGCCGGTCGGAGCGCAGTCGACGATGATCGCGTCAAAGTGCCCGGATTCGTTGTGGGCCTGTAGCCGCAACAGCGAGAAGAGCTCGTCCATACCCGGCGGCACGGTCAGCTCCTCGGCCGAGATCCGGTCCACGCCGCGCTCTATGAACATGTCGCCGAGCCACTCCTGGACGCCGGACCAGTGGCGTTCCATCTCCTCCTGGGCTTTGACCTCCTGACCCCATAGGTGGTCGGCGACCTGGACTGGCTCGCCGGCCAGCTCGGCCGCCAGTGACTCGGACAGGCTGTGTGCGGGATCGGTGGAGATGACCAGGGTGTTCAGGCCGGCCGCGGCACAGCGGCGGGCGGTGCAGGCAGCCACCGACGTCTTGCCGACGCCTCCTTTGCCCGTGTAGAGGATCGTCCGCGGCCTCATGGCGAGCCGAGTCTAGGTGCTAGCGGGTTATCTGGAGCGTCCCGGTGACCGCGGCGTAGTTGCCGGCCAAGTCAGTAGCCGTGAGTCGCACGCCGTAGGTGCCGGGCGAGCGCAACGCGGGAATCGTGAACGACTGCCTTCCGTAGGGGAAGTTCGCGCTGGTGAGGAACTTGGTCGTATTGCCCTGGGTGATCGTCACGCCAACGTGCGAGACCTTGGAGAGCCTGAAGCCCAGGGTGATCGAGTGCCCCTTGCGCGCGGTGCCGGTCAGCTGCTGCAGGACGGGGGGAATCTTCAAGTAGGCCTGGAAGTGCTGCGCGGTTGTGCAGTACACGGGCGCCCCGGTCATCTGGCACAGCTGGAGCAAAAAGCCGGTGACCAGCTCGTGGTAGCTGAGATCGTCCTCGAGCCCCGGCTGGTAGAGCGACCAGGCACCGGTATCGAAGCTCGGCACCTCGGCCACCGCCTCGGCGTTGCCGGCCGCGAATAGCTGGGCGGCGGTTTGGTTGCCGCTCACGCGGGCGTAGGTATCGAGTCCGACCAGGGTCTGCAGAAACGCGTTGATGATCGAAACGGTGGGCGCGAACGTGTACTGGAGGTAGCGCGCGCCCAGCGGGGTGCGGATCTGCACGCCGGCTGGAGGGGGAGCGTTGAACAAGGGCAGGGCGGAGGCGGCGACCTGGAGGTAGTACGGGTTGTGGGTGGCCAGGTAGGCGTTTGACAGCGCCTGCAGGCCGGTGGCCTGCGACATCGCGCTCGTCCACGGTGGGCTGCCGCCGTCGAAATGGAAGTAGTACTCCCAGGCCAGGCCGCCGCCCCGGCGGACGGCCAGCGGGATCAGCTCGCCCAGAAGCTGCTGCATGGCCCCGTAGTTGGCAACGCCCGACTCATACAGCCCGTTGACCTTCCCGAAGTTGCCCAGGACCTGGATCTGGAGCCCCTGACCCGGGTAGTACTCCCAGACCAGCTGGGAGCCCGCGAACTCCACTCGCTGGCCGCTGGCCAGCAGGGGGCCGCTCGTCCACCACTGCCGGTTGCGGTCCAGGGTCGCAAACAGGGCGGGCAGGCGCGAGGGGACAAAGCCCCGGGCCGCGGCGATCTGATGCAGGGTCTGGGTGACAGCGGTCAGCTCGGCTCGCCGCGTCCCCGTCAGATGCCGCTCGGCGGCCAGGGCCGAGTTGAAGCTCGCGTTGTCCGCGGCGTAGGTGGCCGGCGCGATCGCATGCTGGCGCAACAGCCGAGTCAGCTCGCTGCGCACGGTCGTCTGGGGGCTGCGCGCCCGGCGGCGGCTCTGCGCGCGCCTCACGCGGGCGAGCGCGGTCGAG
>JBAVWI010000209.1:0-15802 GCA_049697735.1 Solirubrobacteraceae bacterium | reverse complement strand
CGCCGACTCATCACAGCTCGAGCGCGCGGCGGGAGCCGAGCTCCCGGGTGCGCCCGGGCGGGTGGCCCGGCTGCCCAGTCCCAGCGACCCGGAGCTCGCCTCGCTGATGGCCGCGGCTGACGCCTTCTGCCTGCCCAGCCTCTACGAGGGCTTCGGGTTGACCGCGCTGGAGGCGATGGCCTGCGGCGCGCCGGTGGTGTGCTCAGATCGCGGGGCGCTACCCGAGGTGGTGGGGGAGGCCGGCGTGATCGCCGCCCCCACAGCAGACGGGATGCGCGCCGCGCTGGAGCGCGTCCTCGATGAGCCCGGCCTGGCCCCGCGGCTCGCCGCGGCCGTCCCCGCGCGAGCGGCCGCCTTCACCTGGACCGCGACCGCCGCGGGCTGGCTCGAGGTCCTGCGGGAGGCGGCGGCTGGTCCCAGAGGGCCCATACACTCGCGCTCGGGATGAGGGTCCTGCAGCTGCCCACGTGTCCGGCCTGCGGGTCGGCGGAGTTTCGCGCCTTCGACCTCGGCGCCGGTCATCACCTGCGCCGCTGCGCGGCCTGTGCCACCGTCTTTGCCTTTGACTACGCCGCCCCCGAGGACATATACGTCGACGGCTACATGTTCGGCGAGGCCGGGGCGTTTGGGCTCGACGTCCGCGCCCCCGAGTTTCAGGCCTATCTGCGGCGGGTCGCTCATCGTCGTCTGGAGCTGATCGAAGGCGCCACCGGCCGGCGCGCCGGCTCCCTGCTCGACGTCGGTTCGGGCACCGGCGAGGTGCTGCTCAGCGCACGCGAGCGAGGCTGGCGGGTGCAGGGAGTGGAACCCGAGCGCAGCGCCGCGACGATGGCCCGCGATCGCGGCCTTCCGGTGGCGATGGCGATCCTTCCGGACTCGGGCCTGCCCGAGCGCAGCTACGACGTCGTAAGTGCGTTTCACGTGCTCGAGCACCTGCCCGACAGTCGCGACTTCCTGCGCACGCTCGCTCGGTGGTCGCGGCCCGGCGGGTACGTGGTCATCGAGGTTCCCAACTTCGCCAGCGTCCAGCGCCGGCGGCTGGCCCAGCGCTGGACGGGCCTGCGCCCGCGCGAGCACCTCGTGCACTTCACCCCCCAGACCCTGAAGGCCACCTTTGTCGCGGCCGGGATCACGCCTGTGGCAGTCCGTTCGCCCGCCTACGTCGGGCCTCCTCAGAGTCTCGACCAGGCCCTCTGGGACCTGGTGCGACCTTCGGGCCGCCTGCGCCGCCTGCTGGCGCCGCTGTCTCCGGCGCGGACGGTGGGGGGGAGCCCGGTGCGCTATCCCGGCCGGTTGGCCTGGAAGGCACTGGGCCTGGTCGAACGGCTCTACGACGCGGCCGGCGCCGGGGCGGTCGTGCTCTGTGTCGGGCGCGTGGGGTAGGCCGCGGTGCTCGCGGCCAGTGCGCGGACGATCCTTGGCCGGCTCGGGCCCGACGATCTCGTGCTGGATGTCGGCGGCGCCGCCCGTCCCTTCCCGCGTGCGGATTGGATCCTGGATCTAGCGCCTTATCACGCGCGCGGCCAGCTCGGCTGGGAGGGTGAGCGCGCCGACGAGCGGTTCAGTCCCGAGCGCTGGGTGCAGCGCGACATCTGCGAGCGCGAGCCGTGGCCGTTCGCCGCCCGCCAGTTCGATTTTGCCATCTGCTCGCACACGCTCGAGGATGTCCGTGACCCGGTGTGGGTGGCAAGCGAGCTCCAGCGGGTGGCCAAGGCCGGCTACATCGAGGTCCCGGCGCTGCGCGAGGAGCTGACCTATGGCATCCAGGGACCGTGGGTGGGCTGGGGTCACCACCACTGGCTCGTGATCACCGGCCAGGACGGACTCGAGTTCATCTTCAAGCACCATGTGGTCAACCGCCACGGCTCCCACCTTCCGGCTGGCTCAACCGCCGGCCTGAGCGCCGCCGAGCGCGTCCAGCAGCTCTGGTGGGAGGACACGTTGTCCGCTCGCGAGCGCTTTCTGCTCACCGCCGAGGCACTCGACGGGTTCCTGGAGGATTTCGTGCGCGGCGCCCCGGTCCCGCGGGCGCGCCGGCGCCGGTGGAGTGGGAGGCGGCGGTGACCGCGGCTCCGGTGACTGTCGCCGTGGTGTCGTGGAACACCCGCGAGCTGCTCCTGGGTTGCCTCGAGGCGCTGCGAAGCGAGGTTGAGACCGGTCGTGCCGAGGTCTACGTGGTCGACAACACCTCCCAGGACGGCTCCGCAGCGGCCGCCCGGCGGCAGGCTCCGTGGGCGCGGGTGCTGGCGGCTCCGGGCAACCTCGGCTTCGGCGCCGCTGTCAACCTTGTCGCCGCGCGCACCCAGAGCGATTGGCTGGCTGCTGCCAATGCGGATGTTTCGGTGACTCCGGGGGCGCTCGAGCGGCTGCTCGCGGCCGGCTCGGACCCGCGCGTCGGAGCGGTGGCACCACGGCTGAAGCTCCCTGGAGGCGAGACCCAGCACTCGGTTGGGCCGCTGCCCACCCTGCCTCTGGCCCTGACCTTCGCCCTCGGGGTCCACCACCTGAGCCCGGGACTCGGCGACCGCCTGTGTCTGGAGGCGCGCTGGGACCCGGAGCGACCCCGCTTTGTCCCTTGGGCGATCGGCGCCTTCCTGCTTTTGCGCCGCAGCGCCTTCGAGGCCGCGGGGGGCTTCGATGAGCGCCAATGGATGTATGCCGAGGACCTCGACCTCGGCTGGCGGCTGCGCGAGGCGGGCTGGCTGACCCGCTATGAGCCTCGCGCCGTGGTCAGGCACGCGGGCGCGGCCGCCACCGCCCAGGCCTTCGGTCCCGAGCGAACCGGCCGCTTCATGCGCGCCACCTATGAGGTGATAGCCCGCCGCCGGGGAACGATTCGCGCGCGCTTGACCGCTGCCGTCAATCTGCTCGGCACGCTGCTGCGGGTCGCCTGGATGGCGCCGCTGGCCTGGGCTCGGCCCGGCCGCAGGTCCCAGCTGCGCGCGACCTGGGCCTGGGTGGGCGCCCATCGCCAAGGGCTGCGGATCACACCGGGGCCCAGCGGGGACCGGCGATGATCACCTTGAGTCCCTCGCGTG
The DNA here is from genome assembly GCA_049697735.1 of Solirubrobacteraceae bacterium. Lineage (GTDB taxonomy): Bacteria > Actinomycetota > Thermoleophilia > Solirubrobacterales > Solirubrobacteraceae > Palsa-465. The sequence goes on along the minus strand of JBAVWI010000209.1, from coordinate 12,764 downwards.
CGCAGGCGCCTGCACCCGGTGCCGGCTCTGGCTCCCGGAGCCGGGTGGCCAATGTCGACGTGCTCCGCGCCGTGGCCGCACTTGCCGTGCTGGTCGGCCACGCCTATGGGCTCGGCGGCCGCGCGCTCCCAGTCAAGGCCCAACACGGCTACGACGTGCTTCTCATCACCCTCGCCTCGGCGGTGTGGCTGTTCTTCGCCATCAGCGGCTACATGATCTCCCGGCCGTGGCTCGAACGGCTGCTCAGCGGCGAGCCCCTGCCCGCCTTGTCCGGCTACGCCCGCCGGCGGGCGGCACGGATATTCCCCCTCTACTGGGTGGCGCTGGCCGCCTTCATCGCGCTCGTCGGCAGCCAGGGCACGGCGGTCTGGCAGTTCCCGTTTCACATCCTCTTGGTCAATAACCTCGTTCCCGGGCGCCAAGGCGCGCTCTTCTCGGTCGCCTGGACACTCACGCTCGAGGTGCTCTTCTACGCCAGCCTGCCGGTCTTGGCGGCTCTGGTCCGGGCCCGGCGAGCCCGGCCCACCGCGGCCTGGCTGGCCTGCGCCGTGCTGGTCAGCTGGGGTCTCAGCATCGCCTTCACGGTCTTCGCCGACCTCCTCGGCGACGGGCGTACCGGGCTCTGGCTGCGCGGCTCGCTACCCGCCATGTGGCAGATGTTCTGTCCCGGGCTGCTGCTCGTGCTCGCCCCGCACCTCCCGGGCGTCCGCATTCGCAGATGGCTGACCGCGCCCGAGCCGCGGCGCCCGGCCTGGCTGGGTGCGGTGGGGGGGACGCTGGTGGCGGGCGCCCTGCTCGGGGCGACAGCGCCGCTGGGCCTCGGGATCGTCCCCTACCAGATCATGGTCGACGCCAGCCGCCCGCTGTTTGCGGTGGGCTTCGGACTGATCGTCGCCGCCGCGATCGCCGCCCGCCCGTGGCGGGCCCGCGCACTGGTAGCCCTCGGGGTCGCCTCCTACGGGATCTACCTGTTGCATCCGGTGATCGAGGCAGCGCTGGTCCGCGCCGGCCTGGTGGCGATGCCCCGCGACACGGCGGGCGCGTTCGTGGTCCACGCGCTCGTGCTGGCGGTGATGACGATCCCGGTGGCGCTGGCCAGCTGGCGGTGGTTCGAGCGCCCAATCCTCGCCTTCGCCAGTCAAGGCCACGGGCGGGCGTGCGTGGTGGCGCCGATCCCTGCCGCCGGCATGCGTGAATTCTGGAACGACCGGGCCCGGGAAGACGCCTTTTACTTCGTGGACACCCGCCAGCCCTACCGCGCGACCGAGGCCGAGCGCTTCTGGGATGCCGCCCCGCTGGTGGACTACCTGCTCGAGGGGCTCGGCGTCGAGCTCAGTCGCGCCGATGTGGTGCTCGAGATCGGCTGCGGGCTGGGGCGGATGACCCGCGTGCTGGCTGAGCGCAGCCGCCGGGTCCTGGCCCTCGACGTCTCAGATCAGATGCTCGAGCGAGCCCGGGAGCACAACGCCCACCTTGACAACGTTCGCTGGATCCTCGGCGACGGAACCACTCTGTCTCCGATCGCCGACGCCAGCGTGGATGTCTGCTTCTCAACCGTAGTCCTGCAGCACATTCCCGACCCCGAGATCGTCCTCGGCTACGTGCGCGAGGTTGGCCGCGTCCTGCGCCCCGCAGGCTGGGCCGCGCTTCAGGTCTCGACCGACCCGGTGATTCATCGTCCCCGCCGCGGCGCGGGCCGCCGGCTGGCCGCGCTGGTCGGACGGGGCCCGCGAGGTCAGCGCCACGCGGCCTGGCTCGGCGCTCCGGTGGAGACCTCCGCCGTGCGCGCCGCGGCCCGCGACGGCGCCATGACCGTAGAGCGGATCTGGGGAGAGGGCAGCCAATACACCCAGCTTCTTTTGCGTCGTGCCTCCTCATAGCGTCCCTGGGATGGGGGACAATCACGTGCCTTGAGCGAGTCCGCGCCGTCACCCCCTGAGCCCTCCCGTCGTCTGCGTCCGGCACTGGCGGCGCTTGCTGTCGCGGTCCCACTCGTCCCGATCGTGGTGGCGCTGGTTCTGAGCGGTGGCCGCGGCGGGTCAAACGTCCAGACCGCGAACGGCGCCACCGTGTTCGCGCCGGTCGCGGCCCCGAAGGCCTCGCCTCCCAGCCTCGCCGTTCCATCCGGCCCAGGCACACTCGTCGCCGTCGTGCAGCGGGGCACACAGATGCGCTCGCGCCCGAGCGGCCACGCCTACGCCAAGCTCTCCGTGCGCACCGAGTTCGGTTCCCCGGAGGCGCTGTGGGTGGTCCGGGTCTCGGGCCGCTGGCTGGGCGTCCTCAGTCCGCTGGCCGGCAACGGCCGGGTGGGCTGGATTCCGGCCGCCACGGCGTCGCTGAGCCGGGTGAGCTGGAAGCTCGAGGTCTCGCTCGCCGCCCGCCGCCTCACCGTCTTGCACGCCGGGCACCCGGTGGCGCACTTCACGGTTGCCATCGGCGCGCCCAGTGCCCCCACACCGACCGGGCGCTTCGCGGTCACCGACCGCCTGCGCACGGGCAATCCCGCCGGCCCTTACGGTTGCTGCATCCTCGCCCTTTCGGCGACGGCGCCGCACGCCATCCAGGGCTGGAGCGGTGGGAACCGGATCGCCATCCACTCAACCCCCGATACCTCCTCGATCGGACATCCGGTCAGCCACGGGTGCCTGCGCCTCACCCTCGCGCAAGGCCGCTGGCTGCTGGCTCATGTTCCGCTCGGGACGCCAACCCTGATCTCGAGCTAGCGCTTCCCGCCACTACCGCTTCCCGCCCCTACCGCTTCCCGCCCTAACCGCTTCCCGCCACTAGCGCTCTTCGGCGGCCAAGGCCTAGCCCCCCGCCGCGGCTTCGCCGCTGGCGCGGCGGATCTTCTCGATCGCGGCGCGCAGCAGGCGGGAGACCTGCATCTGGGAGGTGCCGATTCGGCGGGCGATCTCCGATTGGGTCATATCGCGGCCGAAGCGCAAAAACAGGATCAGCCGATCGGACTCCGACAGGGTCTCGACTCCGGCCGCGATCACGCTCAGGTACTCGGCCTGCTCGAGCCGTTCATCCTCGGCGCCGAACTGCTGGGCCGGGCTCAGGGGGCCGTCGTCATCGTCGGGCCCGGTCTCCAGCGGCGCGGCGTGCCGGGCGTGGTAAGCCTCGATGGCCTCGAGGGTCTGCTCTTCGGTCGTGCTCATGGCCTCAGCGAGTTCGGTCAGTGACGGTGAGCGGCCGAGCCGCGAGGAGAGCTCGTCGGTCGTCCGAGCCAGTTCGACGGCTCGCTCCTTGACCCCGCGGGGAACGTGAACGGCCCAGCCGCTGTCACGGAAGTAGCGCTTGAGCTCGCCGAGCATGGTTGGCATCGCGTAGCTGGAGAAGGCAAAGCCGCGTTCGGGGTCGAAGCGGTCGATCGCCTTGAGCAGGCCGACCATCGCCACCTGGGTCAGATCCTCGAGGGGCTCTCCGCGGGCGTGATAGCGGCGGGCAACGCTGCGGGCCAGTGGCTCGAAGCGCACGACGAGTTCCTCGAGCACGACGGGGTCCGCCTGCTCGCGCCGAAGCGCCAGAAGCTCGTCCGTCGAAAGCCCGCGCAGCTGGCCGCGACTGAACGTCAAGGCTGGGGGAGTCCGCTGAGAAGCCAAAATATGGCCGATCGGGGCATGTGCATCCTCCGTACAAGTGCCTTGTACGACGGTCTGCGCCGGCGTTGACGCCGCAGCCTCCCATCGTGCCCATGATCTGCCCGGACCGGAAGCTAACCGTCGCAGGCCGCCGGGAGTGTAACCGGCCCGCTGGTCCCGGCGCGAGGACGAACCGGCGTCCCCGCCGCGGGCCCAGGACTAACCGGCGTCCCGGTTACCGTCCAGTACGAAGACCTCGATTTGGAGGTTGCGGCGCAGGTCGTTGGCGCTCATGAACGACCGCACACCGCGGCCGAGGATGGCTTGAACTGCCTCGATCATCCCTTCGCGCATCGCGTCCTGGAGGCCTAGGCGGCCGGCGGCGACGACATCCCCGTTGTCGTTCTCCTCCAGAGTCTGCTCGGCCCTCGTGTAGCCCCCCTCGAGCAAGCACAGGACCAGGTCGTCGTCGATGGTAGTTCGGGCGCTGGTCGGGCCGCGCCCGACGTACTGCTTGTGCAGACGAGAGATGGCGTTGGAGATCTCCAACGAGGGTGCCGTCGGCGCATCGGGGCCGAGAGTCTGGGGATCGGTGTTCTCTTCGAGCATGCGCACGCGTCCGGGGAGCCCCGAGTCTAGTGGGGCGAGACTTCGGCGCGGTCGACGGGAAGCCCGAAGCGCTCCCGCAGCTCGCCGTCGTCGACATCCTCGCCGTAGCGCTGGGCGTCCGGCGGATGGGCGAAGACGACGATCCGGTCGGCGGCAAAGGTCTGCAGGGCATCCTGAACGGCATCGAGCACGTCGGCCTCACCGGTGTCGGCGGCGGCGGAAACGCCCTCGTGGCCGAGTTGCTCGACGCTCTCGCGCCGGACTGAATCGGCTCGGTGGATCGCCTCGTCGGCGTCGGAAACCCAGAAGCGCAGAGCGCTGGCGTGCAGGGCGGGAGCGACCACCATCACCTCGGCGTCGGCGGGATCGGCGTCGCCCGGCAGCGCGTCGCGCAGCTGGCCGGCGGTAATCGGCTCGGTGGTGACGACGAGCAGCTTCATGCCGCCTGGGCTACCCGCCTTTCCGGCGGCCAAATCGCTACCCGTAAAGCGAATCGAAGCGATCGGCGAAGCGCTCGTTGATGACGTTGCGCTTCACCTTCAGCGTCGGGGTCAGCTCGCCCTCCTCGATCGAGAGATCCCGGTCCAGGATCACGAACTTCTTGATCTGTTCGACCTGCGCGTAGTGAGAGTTGACTCGGTCGAGCTCGTCCTGGACCATCTCGGTCACCTCCTCGCGCTCAGCGAGCACAGCGACGTCCTCGGGCAGCCCGTGCTCCTTGGCCCAGGGGAGGATCTCCTCGGCGTCGAGCGTGATCAGCGCGACCGGATAAGGACGCCGGTCACCGTGCATGACGGCCTGCGAGATGAAGCGTGACTGCTTGAGGTCGTTCTCGAGGTTGGAGGGGGTCAGGTTCTTGCCCCCCGCGGTAATGATGATGTCCTTCTTGCGGCCGGTGATCTTCAGGTAATCCTCATCATCGATCTCGCCGACGTCGCCGGTGTGCAGCCAACCGTCGACCAGGGTTTCGGCGGTGGCAGCGGTGTTCTCCCAGTACTCGCGAAACACGTTGGGGCCGCGGAGCAGGATCTCACCGTCCTCCTCGGCGATCCTCACTTCCACCCCCGGCATCGGCCGCCCGACAGTCCCAAACTTGAAGTGTTCAAGCGTCCCCACCGTTCCGACCGCGGTTGTCTCGGTCATGCCCCAGCCCTCCATCACGGGCACGCCACAGGCGTAGAAGAACTCGAGGATCTCGGCCGCGATCGGCGCCGCGCCGGTTACGGCTTGACGGATCTGGCCGCCGAACAGACTCCGCACGCGGGCGAAGAGGCGTTCGTCGGCCTGATCGAAGGCGGCCTGCATCTCGTCGGAGACCGGCTCCCCGTGCTGCTGGCGCCGGCGCACCTCGACGCCGAGTTCGACCGCCTGGGCAAAACGCTCCTTGTCTTGTTCGTCTCCCTGCTCCTGGAGCTTCATCGCTGCCGTGTAGAGCTTCTCGAAGATGCGCGGGACCGACGGCAGGTAGGTGGGGGAGGTCTCAACCAGCTCCTCGAGGATCTTCTTGGAATCGCCGCCGTAGAAGATGATCGTCGTCCCGAGCTCGAAGGAGGCGAGCTGGGCTGTGAGCGCGAAGGCGTGGGCGAGGGGAAGAAACAGATATGTCCGCTCGCCGGGAGAGATGAAGTTCAGCTCCTGCACCATCTCACCGACCGACATCGCATTGCCGTGGGTCAGGACCACTCCCTTGGGCGGGCCCGTCGTGCCCGACGTGTAGATGATCGTGTAGGGATCCTCGCGGGCCACGGCGGCCTGACGCGCTTCGAGCTCTGCGCGATCGCCGTCGCGGCCGCGCTCGCGTAGCTGCTCCAGGGTCGACTCGCCGGCGCCCTCCTCGAGCCCGATGGTTGCCTCCAGCTCGGGAAGCTCGTCGCGGACCTGATCGATCTTGGCCCGCTGGGCCTCGCTCTCGCAGAACACGGCGCGGGTCCCCGAATTGCCCAGCACCCAGGCGCACTCCTTGGGTGAATTGGTGGGGTAGACCGGGACCACGACGGCCCCGGCGGCCGAGATCGCGTAGCTGGCCAGGGTCCACTCCATGCGGGTGTCGGCGAGGATCGCCACCCGGTCGCCGGCGGCGATGCCGAGCGCCACCAAGCCCAGCGCGATCTCGTCGACCGCGTCCTTGACCTGCGCGAAGGTGAGCTCGTGCCATTCGCCGCCGGACTTGTACTGCGCGGCCACGTGGTCGGAGAAGCGCTGCCCGGCCGCGCCGGCGAGCGTGGCAACCGTGCCCTGTGTCGTCGCGGTCTCTGACGTCATCTCGTCCGTCTCGGTCATCAGCTCTCCTCTGGGCCCGGGTTTAACGGTGCGATCTTCCCACTTCGGCTCAGCCGGCGGCCAGGCTGCCCTCGATCTCGACGGCTAGCTCGTCGGCGACCTTGAGCGCCCCGAACATTCCGGAGTACGGCTTCATGCCCCAATCGCTCTGGCGCAGGGTGGTGGCGGCGTTCAGCTCCCCGCGGTCGCCCACCCTGAGGGTGAACGAGACGGGGTGGCGACGGCCGAACAGCTCGAGCTCGCCGTCCACCTCGAGGCCGGCAGCGCCGTCGCGCGCCCCGGTGGAGGCAAACTCGATCGCGGTCCCCTTCAAGACTTCGCGCTCGATCGTCTGCTGGATGCTGTCCCGGTCCTTGTCGCTGAGTGACTTCACCCCGCCCGTGCCTTCGCGCACCCGCAACGACCGCGCGTCGGCGCTAAGACTGATCCTGGCCGCCTCGGGCTCGGTTCCCGCCTCGAGCGTGGCCTTCCAGGCCGTAACCTCGATCACCAGGTCGTGACCTGCTTTGGCCGCCGCGCCTTTCCGGCCCGTCCGAATTCTCAGCGTGGCTTGCTCGGGTCCCAGCGAGTACTTGCCCGGATGCACTGGCATGCGCGGTCTTGATCCTCTCCTCTGATTGCCGACCAGCCCTTAGAACATACCCCGCAAACGAGCCCTCTATCTCGGCAGGGAAACCGCGGCGTGGGGCCCGTTTCGCGTGCAGAACCGGTTTTTGCGTTTTGCTTGCCCTTGGCGTTAGGTTTTTCGGACAAGAGGTAGTTAAGCCGCCGGAAGTGGGGGCGACGCAAAGTCGTTCCGGCGGGAGTCGCCCATCTAGTCCGCCGGAACGCTTTCCTGCGCCCGTGGTTACCGGGTCAAGGCAGGGGACCTCGGCTCGTATCTCGAACAGAGCAGGGATATGAAAGCAATCCGTCGATCCCCCGCGCGCTCGTTGCTGCGGATCGTGGTCAGCGTCGTCGCCATGCTCGCTCTCGCGGCCGCGTCGGCCCTCGCAGTCGTCACCAGCGATAGCTACCGCGGCCGGACGTCCCAGGGCAAAATCGCCTCTTTGAGGGTCTCGCAGGGCGTGATCCACAACTTCGTCATGCGCTGGCTCGCCCGCTGCACGATGACCCATCAGACGGTCACCAACACCACGATCTTCCACGCGCTCGTGCTTGACGGGTCGCGCTTCAAGGCCAACGGCCGTAGCCTCGCATCCGTCGCTAAGGGCTACAGCAGCCACTTTGTCACGAGCTCCCGCGGGGCGTTCAGCACCACGAGCGTGCGCGGCACCTTCGCCGGCACGATGAAGGTGTACCGGGACTCCAGCCACACCCTGGTCGACGTGTGCCAGAGCGGGACGTTCAGCTTTGTCCTGACGGGCTGAGCGCTCGGATGCTGTGCCGGACCAGGTCGCGGAGGCCGAAATGCGATGGCCCCCGCGGAGCACCGGTGAGACCCATTGATCAATCAAGCGCAACTTTGCGGCGCATTTGGTTATAGAAGGGTCTAGCTTGTAAACATCCTCCGTCTCCTGGGACTGGGGAGACGGCGACCAACTTCATGGAGGGGGCGTAGTCAAAGTGCCAAGCTCAATCGTTCGGGCTACGGTCGGCGCAACTGAAACGGCCGTCAGAACAAAAGCCGGGCGCGCGGGGCGCCCTCGGATCCTCGGTGTCGGGTGCCTGGCAGCAATCCTGGGGGCCCTCGTGGTGGCCGTTTCGGTCACCCCAGCGATGGCCGTGACCTTGTTGCACAGCCAGAGCATCAAGGTTGCCCTGATTCCTCAACGAGGCCCCCTCCCTCCGTACGGGCCGGACGCCATCATGCCCGTGGCTTCGATCGTGACTGGGCGACCCGCGGAGTCCTTTGACCAGTTCTCGTTCACGAACGTTCCCCTGGACCAGGTCACCCCGGCCGTGCTGGCTCAGTACGACACCGCCGTGTTGATCCAGGTGCAGACGTCCAGTCTCAGTGCGACGGCAGAGGCAGCCCTTGCTGACTTCGTCGCCCAAGGCGGCAAGCTGATAATTCACGATGCCGACAAGACGAACTCAAATGACTACTCGTGGCTGCTCCCGGGTTCAAACACGACTCGGGTGGGCCAGGGCTGCAGTGGCTGCGGCTCACAGTCCGGCAGTTCGACGATCCTCACCAACAGCACTCTCATCAGCGCCAACCCCGCCGATCGTTCCTACGTGAATCTCAAGGATGTGTTCCATTTCACGGATCCCGGGGATTCCAACCTGCTGACCTCGAACGATCCGCGCTGGACGACTCTGACCGAGGGCACTAACTCCCACAACGAGTCTGGAGCGCAGATCGCCTTTGCCGGCAACAACAACGGCCTGATCATCTACAACGGCTTTGACCAGGACTTCATCAAGTCGAATTCCTCGGATGCGTTCCGCTGCAACGATCAGGCGACTAAATACGTGTGCCCGCCCGGAGATCAGCCGACGGTCGACTGGCTTGCCCACATGTGGTATTCCGAGCTCCTGCAAGGCTGGGGAACGGCGCCTGGTGCCCACGTGACCGGCGGCAGCGGCGGGACCGCAGGCCTGCCGAAGCCGATATCGGTGGCCGATATCGGCACCCCGCTCGCAGCCGGGCTGGCTGGGCTTCCGTCCAACGGTGGCTGTATAGCCGACCGGCGGTTGCGGTTGCGTCTGTCGCGGCTGTCGCACCTGCGCCACAGAAAGATCATGCACGTTGACGTGTACGTCAATGGCCATCGCGTACTCAGTGAGAGCGGGCGCCTGACCGACAAGACGCTCACCCGACTGCCGCGTCGCGGCACATACACCGTCAAGGTCGTTGCGACGACCAGGCGCGGCTATCACCTCATCACGAAGCTGCGCTATCACGCGTGCTGACAGCGCGGCTGAGCTCCGGGCAGCCCTGAGCCGAGTTCGGGCAGGGCTGGCCCGGGTCCGGCCCTGCCCTCGCACGCGAATGCTGCAGGCTTTTCGCTCGATGGCTTCCCGCAGAGGGACTGTAATCGTCCGTCAGAGGGTCGGCCAGCCGAGCGTCGTATTGGTGGCGCTCGATAGCAAGATGTTTCCTCTGGTCCAGGCCGGCGTCTCGGAGGTCAATATGTGCTCGGATACGAGCAGGAAGACCTGAGCCTGATCGCTGGCATGGCACGGTCCACGATCTCGCGGCTCGAGAACGGGCGTCACAACCCCCGGCGTGCGACACAAGAGCGCCTCGCCAATGCGCTCGGCTGCGAAGTCACCGAGATTTTCCCCCTGAACGAGCAACGTCCCGGCGACCAGTCCGGGACGTTGCAGAAGTCGAATCTGGCTTGCAGGCCAGCTTCGGCGGAGGCGAGCTAGCCGCCCAAGGATCGCGAAATGTCTTTGATGCCGACGCCGAGGCCGCTGCTGGCAGAAGTGAGGGCATCCGCCGCGCCCGAGGAGCCGACAATGGCCGCTGGGTTGACTGACCCGCTCTTGAGACCGCTAACCAGTCCGCCTATTTTGCGGCCAAGGTTGTCGAGCTTGTTTGCCAGCGGACGCAGCAGATCAGATGACAAGGCGTCGTTGTGAGCGAGCTTGAGCTCGTGCACCGCGAATATGGCTGCGGCTGCGCCCTTGATAAGTACTTTGATTCGCCCTGGCGCCCCGCTCCGGAGCGCTCCGTTGCGCAACGGCTTGTAGATGTAGCGATGTATGGCACCCAATGCCAAGCCAGTGTGGATCAGAAACTTTGTCTTGGCGAAATGCACGTTGGGGACTGTCTGCGTGGTGACCTGGCCATTCGGGCCGGTGCTGGAGACCGTCTTGGTTGAGCTGCCGCAGCCGGCGAATAAGAGGGTCGCCGCGAGCAGTAGAGCCGTGACGGCTCCGAGAAAGCGACGTGACGCAGGGTTGGTTCTTGTCATTTGGTTCCTTGAGTGGTGCTCAGATGAGAAGGGACTGGCGCGATCGATCCTCGGGAGTCTCAGAGGGTCGGTCGATGGGGAGCTCGTCAGCGCCAGCGAGGGCCAGCGATAGGGCGCGCGCGTCATGCTCTGCGCAGCACTTCGCCGAGATTGATGTCAGCGACCGGCGGCTACAGAAGCACGCGCTGGTGCCGTATTCGGACGGGCTCTACCCTGCCCCCGGGGTGTCCAAACCTATGTTCGCTAAGGGGCTGCTCCGACTGCGGCGGACCCTTCGCTGGCCAACCCTCGCACCGAGGCCGAGTGTCCGCAACCGGACCTATTACTGGCCGCCTCGTGCGGCGAGGGGTACAGACCCCATGCGATGGACGGCTTTCCGAAGGTCAGGCAGGGGGTCCGCATCCGCTTGAAGAACGGACAGACCGGCCAGATTGTGTACGTGGTTTCGAAGCAGCTCGTGGCCCAAGGAAGCTCGCGCGGAGTCGCGAGAGTCAAGCTTGAGGATGACGGCGAGAAGGATGTCGGCGCCGAGCACATCGCGGAGGTCCTCCCGGAGGAGTAGCGGCACGACGAGGCGCTGCCCGGTGATGGCCGTCGCTCTACTGTGTTACCTGCTCAGCAGGGACGGAGGCGGTGTCGGCGCAGATCGGTGGCTGGCCTTCGAATCTGCTCATTTGCAGGACCTTCATGAGCGCGCCCGGCAGGATTTGAACCTGCGACCTTCCGCTCCGGAGGCGGACGCTCTATCCCCTGAGCTACGGGCGCTCACGATCGGGGAAGATCGAGCGTCCAGCTTAGAGCTATGCCCGCGCCTGCGCACCCCGAGGTCGGCACCTCCGTGGTGGCGATCATCTCCGACACCCACCTGCCGCGTGGCCAGCGGCGGCTGCCCGAGGAGTGCGTGGCCCGGCTGCGCGATGCCGACCTGATCATCCACGCTGGTGATCTGGTCACCCTGCCGATCCTGGCCGAGCTGCGGTCACTGGGTGAGGTGGTAGCCGTGGCCGGCAACGTCGATGACGCCGGGGTCCGTGCCGCCCTGCCGGTCAGCGCCGTGGTCACGGTGACAGGCCACCGGCTGGCGGTCGTCCACGATGCCGGCCCGTCCGCGGGCCGGCTGGCTCGGATGCGGCGCCGCTTCCCCGAGGCCGACGCGGTGATCTTTGGCCACTCGCACATCCCGCTGCACGAGCACGGCCGGGACGGGTTTCAGATCTTCAACCCGGGGAGTCCGACCGAGCGCCGCCGCTCGCCCCACCACACGATGGGGATCGCGCACGTGAGCGATCACGGAGTCGCCTTTGAGCTCATAACGCTTGACTGAAGCCTGGGGCGCGCGACGAAGCTCGTGACGCGGACCGAAGCTGGTGACGCGCGACCGAAGCTGATGACGCGCGACCGAAGCTGGTGACGCGCGACTGACATTCGCGAGCGCGACTGCCAGACTCGGCGGCATGGATCTCTCGATCTTCTTCGCCGGCACCGGCGGCTCGGTGCCCACGGCCCGGCGCGGGCTCCCCGCGCTGCTCGTCCGCCGAGGCGGTGATCGGATCCTGTTTGACTGCGGAGAGGGCACCCAGCGCCAGCTCGTGGGGTCGGTGGGACTCGCCGACCTGACCGAGATCTATCTCACTCATTTCCACTCCGACCACTGGCTCGGGCTTCCGGGCATGCTCAAGACCTTCGACCTACGAGGTCGCGAGAAGCCGCTGCGGATTCACGGGCCCCGCGGCCTGACCACGCTGATCGCGCTCGTGGAGCGGATGACGGGCCGGGTCAGCTATGAGCTTGAAGTGGTCGAGCTCGAGCCAGGCCAGAACGTGCCGCGCGACGGCTACGAGATCGCCGCCGTGGCCGTTGCGCACCGGGGCCCGGCATTCGGATACGTGCTCTACGAGCACGAGCGTCCGGGGGCGTTCGATCCCGACGCAGCCGTCCGTCTCGGGCTCACCCCCGGGCCCGAGTTCGGCCGCGTCCAGCGGGGGGAGACCGTCCGCGGCGTCGGTCCCGAGCAGGTGCTCGGTCCCAGCCGCCCAGGACGCAAGCTCGTGCTCTCGGGCGACACCCAGCCGTGCGAGACGCTGCGGCTCGCCGCCCACCAGGCCGACGTGCTCGTCCACGAGGCGACCTTCGCCGAGGAGGAGTCCGCACGCGCCCGCGAGACCGGGCACTCCACCGCCGTGCAGGCGGCGACCCTGGCCCGGGAGGCCGACGTGGGCCTGGTCGCGCTCAATCACGTCTCCACCCGTCATCCTCTCCGCCTGCTCCGGGACGAGGCCCGGGCCGTGTTCCCACGCACGGTGATCCCGCGCGACTTCGACACCATCGAGGTTCCGCTCGCGGAGCGCGGCCGGCCCGAGGTGGTGCGCTGGGATCCCGACGCAAGCGCGCCCGGCGATGCGCGGGCCGCCGACCTCCAGCC
>JBAVWI010000208.1:0-2959 GCA_049697735.1 Solirubrobacteraceae bacterium | reverse complement strand
GCGCACCCGCGGCCGGCGCGTCGCCGTTCAGCCCGGCGAGAATCGCTGCCGCACGCACCGCGGCCCTCCGCGTTCGCCACAGCTCGTCCGGCCGGCACCCGAGCGGCGGGCAGCTCGGACTTGTCGTCCCCCCCGTCCCCGGCCTGATCGGCAACCTCGTGCCGCTCCCGGTGCCGGACTGGAGCAAGCCGGTCATCCTCGGTCTGCTGGCGGTCTGCCTGTTGCTGGCTGTGCGGGGCATTGTCACCTCGCGGCGCGCTCACCGGCTCGAGTCTCAGAGTCATCAGCTCACCGCCGACCTCGAGGCCATGCAGTCGGCCCTGGTCCCCGCGATCCCCTCGCGTCTCAGCTGCCTGGAGGTCTCGGTCGCTTACCGGCCGGCGGATGGACCCGCCGCGGGCGGAGACTTCTACGATGCCTTCAGCCTCGACGGCGGCCGCGTGGCGTTCATCCTCGGCGACGTCTCGGGGCACGGCCGCCACGCGCTGGCCCGAGCTGCCCACATGCGCTACACGCTGCGCGCCTACGTCGAGACCGGGCTGGATCCGCGCGCCTCGCTCAAGCTTGCCGGCCGGGTACTCGGCGTGGAGGGGGACGGCCTCTTCACCACGGTCGTGATCGCTGTCTATGACCCGGACGTGTCAACCCTGACCTTCGCCAGTGCCGGGCACCCGCCGCCGATCCTGGTCGGTCCCGGGGCCCGCGAGCCGCTCACCGCGAGTGCCTCTCCCGCGCTCGGCTGGGGAACTGCGACCGGCCGGCGTCAGACGATCGTGCCCTTCTCAGCGGGAGCGCAGGCGTGCTTCTTCAGCGACGGGGTGGTCGAGGCCCGGGTCGGCAACGAGCTCCTGGGACGCGACGGCCTCGCCAACCTGTTCACCCGCACCGGCGGCGACCCCTCGGCCCGCCGGCTCCTCCAGGCCGTGCAGGAGCACGCTCCGTCCGTTCACGATGACATGGCCGCCTGCGTGATCGCCGCCGCTGCCGGCACGGCCCTTTCCGAGCATCGCATCGAGGAGCTGGAGGCCGATCTCGAGCAGCTCGAAGCGGGTCAGGGCGCTCGCTTCCTGGAGGCCTGCGGCGTGGACGCGGCCGAGATCAGTCCCACGATCGCCCGGGCTCGGGAGATCGCCGGCGAGTCGGGGACGGTTCTCCTGACCGTCGAGCAGACCGGCCCCGGCGCCACTGCCACCGTGGGCGAGCCGACCCCGATCGTTGTCAGCACTCCCTCGGCGTCTCTCCCGCGCAGAGACGAAATTGTCGCCGGCGGGCTGGCCGCCCGGCCAACGCCGCTGCTGGGCTGAGCTGCCGAGGCCGCTGAGCTGGACTGAGCCTCCGCGGCGCTGCTGAGCGGCGATCAACTGGGGCTAGGCTTGACAGATGGCAAGTCCCGCGCGCCCCATCCTGTCGCGGTCGCAACTTGAAACGCTGGCGTCGCGGGGCGAGGAGCGCAGCGCCGAAGTCGGCGACGTGCTCTTCCAAGTCGGTGACGCGCGCTATCCGCTGATCGCCATTCTCACGGGCGAGGCGGCTGTTCTGGACGCCAACGGACGCGAGATCGTCCGGCACGGGCCGTCGGGCTTTTTGGGCGAGCTGAACCTGCTGACAGGCCAGACGGTGTACCTGACCGCGGTCGTCACCCAACCCATGCGCTACATCGCCGTCGACCGCGAAGCATTGCGTCCGCTGCTGTTCGACGACGGGCCGCTCTCGGATCTGCTGCTCTCGGCCTTCATAGCGCGCCGCGAGGCGCTCCAGGAGGAGGGGGTCGGCATCGAGATCGTCGGGCCCCGGTCCTCGGAGCCGACCCGTCGGATCGTCGAGTTCGCCGGGCGTAACCGGCTGCCCTATGTGTGGCGAGACCCCGAGAACTCGGATGACCCGGGCCTGAGGGCGCAGATCGAGCGGCTTGGCCCCAGCGAGGTCCCGCTCGTGCGGTTGCCCGGGGGGATCGACCTGCTGAACCCGACTGGCGGCGAGGTCTCGCGAGGGTTGGGAATCGGGCTTGAGCTCACCCCCCGCGAGGAGGTCGATCTGCTCGTGATTGGAGGCGGCCCAGCCGGTCTGGGCGCGGCGGTCTACGGGGCGTCAGAAGGCCTGAATACGCTCGTGGTGGAGGGCACGGCCCTAGGCGGGCAGGCGGGCACATCGCGACGGATCGAGAATTACCTCGGCTTCCCGGCCGGGATCAGCGGCTCCGAGCTCACCAGCCGCGCGGTGACACAAGCCCGCAAGTTCAACGCCCGCACCGCGACCCCGTATCGGGCTCTGGAACTCGAACCGGGACCAGACCGCCACATCGTGCGCTTGGAAGGTGACCACGAAGTGTCAGCGCGCGCCGTGTTGCTCGCCACCGGTGCCGACTACCGGCGCCTGCCCGTAGCCGACCTCGCCACCTACGAGGGGATCAGCATCTTCTATGCCGCCGGACCCCCCGAAGCCCAGCGCTGCGGCGCCACCCGGGTCGGGGTGATCGGCGGTGGGAACTCAGCGGCCCAGGCGGCGATCTGGCTGGCCCGGGGCGGAGCCCTCGTGACCCTCCTGCACCGCCGGGCTGACCTGCGCGAGACAATGTCCGACTACCTCCTGCTCGAGCTTGACCGCTACGGAGTCGCGGTGCGCGACCGCAGCGAAGTGGCCGAGCTGCACGGCGCTGCCAACCAGCTCGAGGCGGTCACACTGCGCGACGGCGAGCGACTGCCCCTCTCCTTCCTCTTCCTCTTCCTCGGCGCGGCTCCCTGCACCGAGTGGATCGGCGACGTTGTCGCGCGAGACGAGAAGGGCTTCGTCCTCACCGGTCCCTCGGCTGGCGCCGAGCACCTGCTCGAAACCAGCGTGCCGGGTATCTACGCCGCCGGCGACGTGCGGTCGGGATCGATCAAACGGTGCGCAACCGCCGTCGCCGAGGGGGCGATGGTCGTCCGCTTCGTGCACGAGCGCCGGTCCGGCGTCACCGCCT
>JBAVWI010000207.1:0-6953 GCA_049697735.1 Solirubrobacteraceae bacterium | reverse complement strand
GTGTGGACATCACCGTCCACACCGGCGACGTCTATGGCTACCTGGGGCCCAACGGGGCCGGCAAGACCACCTCGCTGCGAATGATGCTCGGGCTTATCCGGCCGACCGAGGGCAGCGTTCGCGTGTTCGGGCGCGATCCCCTGCAGAGCGTGGCCGCACTGGAGGGTGTGGCCGGCTTCGTCGAGGCTCCGACGTTCTATCCGTATCTCAGTGCCCGGCGCAACCTCGAGATGCTTGCCGCCTACGACGGCGGGGGCGCGTCTCAGCGAATCGACGAGGCCCTGGACACTGTGGAGCTGACCGGTCGTGCCAAGGACCGCGTGGGCGGCTACTCGCACGGCATGCGCCAGCGGCTCGGGATCGCCGCCTCGCTGCTGCGTCAGCCCAAGCTCCTACTCCTCGACGAGCCCGCCACCGGGCTTGACCCCGCCGGCATGCGCGACATGCGTCTGCTGATCCGGCGCCTGGCCGGCCAGGGCATGACCGTCGTGCTCTCCAGCCACCTGCTGGCCGAAGTCGAAGACGTCTGCAACCGGGTGGCAATCGTTCGCTCGGGGCGAATCGTCTACGAGGGCGAGATCGCGGCGCTGCAGCGTGGTGCCGCCGGCACGACGTACCGCGTCGAGACGACCGACGACGAGCGGGCCGTGGCCGTGTGCCGCGACCAACCCGGCATCGCCGACGTGCACATCGACGAGCACGGGCTGATTCTCTTCACCGCCGACGAGGCAGCCGTCGCGGAGCTGTCGGGCGCGCTGGTCGAAGCCGGCGTCCTGATCCACGCGCTGGCGCCCCAGAGCGTGACCCTCGAGGATCTGTTCTTCTCCTTCACCGAGGGCGAAGCGGGGGCACCGGATGCGCCGGCGCGCGAGCCCGCCCACGCCGGTGAGGCGGCGAACTGATGCCGGGCACCGCGACCGTCTACCGCTGGGAGCTGTTCAAGCTCCGTCACCAGAAGCGGACCTACCTCGGTCTCGGGGCGGCGGTGATCGTCCCCATCCTGTTCGTGCTCGCCATCCATTTTCGCCACCACGGAGCCCAGCGCGGGGGGGACTTCGCCTTCTCCTCGTACCTGGATCGCAGCGGTCTGGCCGTGCCGCTCGTGCTCCTGCTGTTCGGCGCGGTGTGGATGTTCCCGCTCATCACGGCCCTGGTCGCCGGGGACATCTTCGCCTCCGAGGACCACAACGGCACCCTGAAGACGATCTTCACCCGCTCGCTCGAGCGCTGGCAGATCTTCACTGGCAAGGCGTTGGCCGCCGCCACCTACGCGATCATCGCGATCGCGCTCTCCGGGACGGTGGCAGTCCTCGCCGGGAGCCTGCAGTCGGGCTACAACTCGATGCAGAGCCTCTCGGGCACGATCGTCTCCGCCCCCAAGGCGACCGAGCTCGTCTACGTCAGCCTGCTCGTGTACCTGATCCCGATCGCCACCATCGTCTGCATCGGCCTGCTCCTCTCCACGGTGACGCGCAACAGCGCCGCGGCCGTGGTCGGGACGCTGATGGTCTCCCTCCTCTTCCAGCTGGTCGGGATCCTGCCCGGGCTGACAGGTCTGCAGCCCTACCTGCTGAGCACCCAGTTCAACGCCTGGCAGGGGCTGCTGCGCACGCCGATCGACTGGTCACCGATCATCCGTGCCGTGTGGGTGTGCCTGCTCTACGGCGTGCCGGCCATCGGGGCCGCCTTCCTGGTCTTCATTCGCCGCGACGTGGCTGGTGGATGACGACACAGCTGGGCGAGCGGGTGCTGGTCGTCGATGACGACCCACCCTTGCGCCGGATGCTCGCCCGCACCCTGAAGGCCGAGGGCTACGACGTAACCGTGGCCGGGGACGGCGGCGCCGCCCTGCTCGCCGCCGAGCGCAGCGCCCCGGATGTCATCGTCCTCGACGTCGCCATGCCCGCCATCGATGGTCTCTCGGTCTGCCGGCGGCTGCGCAGCCGCGGGTTGCTGACTCCGATCCTGATGCTGACCGCCCGCGACGGGGTGGCCGATCGCGTGGCGGGTCTGGAGGCAGGTGCCGACGATTACCTGGTCAAGCCGTTCGCGGTGCCCGAGTTGATCGCGCGCCTGCGGGCTCTCACGCGCCGCGGAAAGGGGGCCGAGGAACGTCTGGCCTACGCAGATCTGGGGCTCGATCTGGCCACTCGCACTGCCACTCGTGGCCCCCGCACGATCGAGCTGACCGGCCGGGAGGCGGCGCTGCTCGAGCTCCTGCTTCGCCAGCCCGGGCGCACCGTGACCCGCGATCGGGCGATCGACGAGATCTGGGGCGGGGCCGCCGAAGCCAACGTTGTCGACCGCTACGTCACCCGCCTGCGACGCAAGCTGGGCGATCCGCCTCTGATCCGCACCCTGCGAGGCGCGGGATTCGTGCTTCGCGCTTAGGCCCGACGGGGCGAGAAGATGCGCGTCAGTTCATGGCCCCCACCCCGAGCAGGGCTTGAACTCCGTCCTCGGGGACCGGGCGGCTGAACAGATACCCCTGGGCGCCGTCGCAGCCGAGGTCGCGCAGGTGAGCGAGCTGGGTATCGGTTTCGACTCCCTCGGCGACGACTGTCACGCCCAGCGCATGGCCGAGCTCGACCAGGGCCCCGAGCAGCGCGGCGTCGCCGGGATTGGCGCCCAGGCCGGCCACGAACGAAGGGTCGATCTTGATTGCCTGCAGCGGCAGGTGGCGCAGGCTCTGAAGGGAGGAATGACCGGTTCCGAAATCATCCACGGCGAGTTTCACGCCGAGCTGGCTGAACGCTTCCAGCATCCGCTCGGTGAGCTCGGGATCCTTTTGCACCGTGTCCTCGGTGACCTCGAGATAGAGCACGCCGGGTTCGGCCCCGCTGTCGCCGATCGCCGTGGCCAGGCTCGCCACCAGGCCCGGGTCAGCGAGCTGGCGGGCGGACAAATTGACCGAGACGGTGATTCCCGGGCGCGACTGGCGCCACCGGGCGACCTGGTGCAGCGCCTGTCCGAGCACCCACTGGCCGATCGGCACGATCAGCCCGCTCGACTCCGCCAGGGAGACGAACTCCGAAGCATCGATCAAGCCGCGTTGGGGGTGTTCCCAGCGGACCAGCGCTTCGAAGCCCGAGAGCCCGGTCTCGCTGTCGAGGGTGACCTGGGGCTGATAGTGCACGCGCAGCTCGGAACGCTCGACGGCTTGACGGAGGGCGTCCTCGAGCTCGAGCCGCTCGGTGGCCCGACGTCGCGAGCTCTCGTTGTAGAGCTCAAAGCGCGCCCCGCCCCGCTCCTTGGCGCGGTACATGGCCGTATCGGCGTCACGGATCACCGACTCGGGGGCGACCGACGGATCGTTCACGATGGCAATCCCGATGCTGACCGCGACCGTCACCTCGTTGTCGCCGAGCATCAGCGGCTGGCTGGCGGTGCGGCTGATGCGGTCGGCGATCAGCACCGCTTCGCGCTCGGACTCGAGCTCCTCGAACAGGAACGTGAACTCGTCGCCCCCGAAGCGCGCGACGGTGTCCATCGGACGCAGCATGGCGTGGAAGCGATCGGCCAGCACGGTGAGGAGCAGATCTCCCGCCGCGTGTCCCATCGAGTCGTTGACCTGCTTGAAGATGTCCACGTCGAGGAACAGCACGGCGACTGGCGCGCCGGTGCGGCGCGAGCGATCCAGAGCCACGGTCAGGCGGTCGATGAACAGGGCCCGGTTGGGCAGCCCGGTCAGGGGGTCGTGCAGCGCCTGGTGGGCGAGATCGACTTCCGAGCGCTTGCGCTGGATCGCGTAGCGCACGGCGCGGGCCAGCAGGACCGGGTTCAGCTCCGAGGCGCGCAGGAAGTCCTGAGCGCCGGCCGTGACTGCGGCCAGGCCGAAGTCCTCGTCGGTCCGGTCCGAGAGGACGATCACCGGGACGTCGGGGGCGGCGCTGCGCAGGTGCTCGAGCGTGCGCAGCGGATCGGGATCATCGGCGGGAATGTCGAGCAGCACGCACGTGGCGCCGTGATCGATCAGCTCCTGGGTGGCGTCGGCAAAGCGCAGGGCGTGGGCGATGACCAGCCCTTGAGCCCATGCGGCTCGGAGCATCTCGCCGATCAGCATCGCCGCGCGGGGATCATCCTCGATCAACAGAACGCGCGCCGAGGCTGCCGACCCAGCCTGTTCAGGAGACATCAGCAACCATCCGTGGTGTTGTGATTCCAGAGACGATGTTAGTCGAGAACTGCCCGCCATAGTGATGAAAACACAACTTTGACGCGTTTTAGCACCTCGTGACGCCGCTGAAGCCCTTCCGCACACTGCGCGCGCGCCTCGCGGCGGCCACCGCGGCGACGATCCTGGCCGCCGTGGCCGTGTTCGCGGTCATCACCGTGGTGGTGGTCGGCGACGAGCTGCGGGGCTCCCTGGACACGGCGTTGCGTCAGCGCGCCGAGGACGTGGCCCAGCTCGCGGTCTCGGCCCCCGCGGTCCTGAGTGAGCCCGGGGCGCTTGAAAGCACCGCCTCAGGACGCCAGCTCGCGGTGGAAGTGATTGACGCCCAGGGACGCATCCTGGCCCGTTCGCTGGCCCTCGGGGCCCGGCTCCTGCCCCAGGACCGGCTTGTCCGGGCCGCGCTTGACCAGGGTCGTACGGGCTTCGAAGACATCCGCCTCGGCAGTCGCCCGTTCCGCGTCTACGCTGCGCCGATCGCCGACGTCACCGGGCCGGCCTCCGGCGGGGCGGTCCTGGTCGGCTCCGACACCGCTGACATCGCCCACACGCTCTCCAACCTCGGCGCGGTGGTCGCGCTCAGCGGCGTCGGCGTGGTGCTCTTGGCTGCGCTGGCCGCCGCACTGCTGACCCGCCGGGGCTTGGGCCCATTGCGGCGCCTGGCCGCCGCCGCGGGGGAGATCGAGCGCACCGCCGACCCCGCGCAACGCCTGCCCGAGCCGACCACGATGGACGAAATCGGGCGCCTGACCGGGGTCCTGAACCGGATGCTGTCCTCGCTCCAGGACGCACGCACGAGTGAGCGGCGCTTCTTGGCCGATGCCTCGCACGAGCTGCGCACCCCGGTAACCTCGCTGCTGGGCAACGTCGAGTACGCCGCCCGCCATGGCGCCGAACCCGAGGTGCTCGAGGAGCTACGACTGGACGCCAGCCGCCTGGCGCGCCTGGTCGACGCGCTTTTGGCCCTCGAGCGGGCTGCCGCCACTGCCCCCCAAGCCACCCCGGTGCCGCTGGCGCCGCTGGTGCGATCGGTTCTCGACGAGCACGATCCCGAGCGCGTGCAGGCCGCCGCGCTGGCCGATGCGACGGTCAGCGGCGACGAGGCGGCGCTGCGCCGCGCGCTGACCAACCTGATCGACAATGGTCTCAGTCATGGTCCCGCCGGGGGCCGGGTCACGGTCACGCTCGCCACCACTGGCAGCGCGGCAATCCTGTCGGTATCCGACCAGGGTTCCGGTCCCGATCCGAGCCACCGCGACCGCGTCTTCGAGCGCTTCTGGCGGGCCCCGGAGGCCTCCGAGCGCACGGGATCGGGCCTGGGGCTGTCAATCGTGGCGGCGATCGTGGGAGGCCACGGCGGTACGATCTCGGTCACCGGCTCTGAGTTCACCATCTGCCTGCCGTTGGTGCCCGATCGCACTAGTTGAACTCTCATACTTCTCTTAGGCTCCTCTGATCGAATGCCGTCAAGGTTTAGTCGTGTCCACTGGTATGTATCCCGGCCCGCGGCCTGACCGCGTCGCCGCTCAGCGCAAGCGTGAGGCCGCGCTTGCGCGGCTCGCCCGGGTTCGCGGCGTGACAGTGATTGGCGCCGGAGCCTTGACGGCGGTCGTGGCCGGCGTGGTCAGCAGTGCCTCGGGCCGGACGCTCGGTGCCAAGCACACTGTCCGGTCTTCAGCGCCCGTAGCCAAGGTGTCGGGTAACACGGGCAGCTCCCCGGCCACGATGCCCCCCTTGGCCAGCGCCGGCCAGCTCGGTCTGGGCGCACCGGGCAGCGCGCCGCAGGCGGCACCTTCGTCGCAACCGAACGCCAACGCCCAGGCCCAGGCCCAGGCGCAGGCACAGGCACAGGCGGCGGCGGCGCAGTCGGCGCCCGCGGTTTCCGGCGGCTCTTGAGCGCGTCGGCTAGCTTTCCCGCGTTCGGAAGCACGGCACTGGTGATGACGTCCGAAGGCGAGCAGCTCACGGCGTCGGTGGACGTGGTGCAGCGAATCGTGGACGCGTTTGACCGTGCCTGCTCGCGCTTTCGCGACGACTCGGAGCTCAGTGCGCTGAACCGGGCCGGCGGCCGGCCGACGCGGGTATCGCCGCTGCTCCTGGAGGCTGTACAGGCCGGTCTGCGCGCCGCCTCACTCACCGACGGTGATGTCGATCCCTCGCTCGGCGCGGCGCTGATCGCGCTCGGCTACGACCGCGACTTTGCCTTGGGCCTGGATGGTCGGGGCGGCTCGCTGCGCTTTGCCTCGGTACCGGGCTGGCGGGCGATCCGCATTGACCCGGTCGCGGGCACCGTCTCGCTGCCCGAGCACGTCAGCCTCGACCTCGGTGCGACCGCCAAGGCGCTGGCCGCAGATCGTGCCGCCGCCGCGGCCCATGAGGCCACCGGCGGCAGCGTCTTGGTCAGCTTCGGCGGCGATATGGCCACCGCTGGCCCCGCCCCCGCATCCGGCTGGCTGATCCGCGTGACGGCCGATCACCGCTCCGGGCTCGACGCCCCCGGCCAGACGATCACCATCACCTCTGGCGGCCTGGCCACATCGAGCACCACCGTACGTCGCTGGCACACCCAGGGCGAGACCCGGCATCACCTGCTCGCTCCGGCCAGCGGGCGACCCGTGTCGGCGGGCTGGCAGACCGTCAGCGTCGCGGCCGCAAGCTGCCTGGACGCCAATATCGCCAGCACGGCTGCCGTCGTTCGCGGCGATCGCGCTCCCGGTTGGCTCGAGGCGGCCGGGCTGCCGAGCCGCCTCGTCGACGCCACGGGCCGGGTGCGGCACGTGGC
>JBAVWI010000206.1:0-2744 GCA_049697735.1 Solirubrobacteraceae bacterium | reverse complement strand
ACGTTCTGCTGGTCCACTCCCAACAAGAACGACTCGCTGCAAGAGATGAACAACGGAGCCGGGAACGGCTGGGTCACGCGCCCAGGAGCTCCATAGCCGCAACAGCGAGAAAGACGACGGCTTCTGTCGTCGCCGGTGGAAAACTCACCCTCCTCTGCCGGTTGAAAATGCACCCCCTTTGAGCGTTGGGTAGAGGCGTCCGGGGGCGGGTTGACCCTGGCTTGGTCTGGTTGATCGAGTCCGGGAGAAGGGCGTGCTTGACGTGGAGCGGTGGGCCGAGTTGCGTCGGGAGCATTTCGTGCGCGGGGTCGGGATCAAGGAGCTCGCTCGCCGCTAT
This sequence comes from Solirubrobacteraceae bacterium, assembly GCA_049697735.1. Taxonomy (GTDB): domain Bacteria; phylum Actinomycetota; class Thermoleophilia; order Solirubrobacterales; family Solirubrobacteraceae; genus Palsa-465. The sequence goes on along the minus strand of JBAVWI010000206.1, from coordinate 2,407 downwards.
GGGATTGATCGCAACACGGTCCGGCGGGCGTTGCGATCCGAGCAGCCGCCGAGCTATCAGCGGGCACCGGCCGCGTCGAAGCTCGACTCGTTCAAGGACGAGATCCACGAGTTGCTGCGGCGTGATCCGACTCTGTCGGGGGTCCGGGTCAGGGAGCTGATCGAGCCGTTGGGGTTCGTGGGCGGCAAGACAATCGTGGATGATTATCTGCGTGAGGTCCGGCCGTTGTTTGAGCGTCGGCGAACGTTTCAGCGGACGGTCTATCGACCGGGCGAGATCTGCCAGTTTGATCTGTGGCACACGACCGAGCTGGTGCCGGTCGGCCATGGCCAGACCCGACAGGGATATGTCGTGGTCGCGGCGCTTGGATACTCGCGTGTGGGCGCGGGCGCGTTGGTTTTCAGCCGCCAGGCGGGCGACGTGCTGTGGGGCATGGGTCGGTGCTTGTGGTCATTGGGCGGCCTGCCGCAGGTTTTGGTGTGGGACCGGGAAGGGTGTTTGCACGCCGGGGGTGGCCGCCCCACCGACCGTTATGCCGCGTTCTGCGGTCAGCTCAAGACCGACTGGCTGTTCTGCGAGCCCGCCGACCCGCAGGCCAAGGGCGTGGTCGAGCGACTGCAGGGCTATATCGAGACCAACTTCGAACCGGGCCGCCGGTTCGCCAATCACCTCGACTTCCAGCTGCAGCTCGACGCCTGGTTTGCCAAGGCGAACGCGCGGACGCACAAGACGCTGCGCTGCCGCCCGGTCGACCGGCTCGAGGAGGAGCGCTCAGCGATGGGGCTGTTGCCGGCCCGGGAGCCCGATCTCGACGAGCGGATCGTCGTCCGGGTCCCGGCCGACCCGCACGTCCGGATCGACACCAACGACTACTCGTTGGACCCAGCGCTGGTCGGCCGTCGGGTCGAGGTCCGGATCTCGCAACAGGAGATCACAGCGGTCGCCTTGGACACTGGCGAGCTGGCGTGCCGGCATGAACGCAGCTTCGCTAAGCACCGCACGATCACTGCCCTGGAGCACGCGCGGGCGCTCAGAGCACGTCCTGAGAAGCCCAGCCCGCTCGAGGTGCAGGTCCGGCCGCTGGCCGCCTATGACCGGCTGATCGCATGAGCCAAACCGCCGAGCTGACCCACCTCTTCCGGGAGCTCAAAGCCCCCGCCGCCGCCCGGGCGCTACCCAAGCTCGCCGACCGGGCTCGGGCGGAGGAGTGGAGCTATGAGAAGTTCGCCCAAGCGCTCTTATCAACCGAGGTGTCCGCGCGGGAAGCCCACGGCGGCGAAGGACGGATCCGCTCCGCCCGGTTCCCAGCCCGAAAGACGCTGGAGGAGTTCGACTTCACCTTTCAACGCTCGGTGAAGAAAACGGTGATCGAGCACCTCGGCCAACTCGACTTCCTCCACGCCCGCGAGAACGTGATCCTCCTCGGCCCACCCGGCACCGGGAAAACGCATTTGGGGATCGCGCTCGGGATCCGCGCCTGCCTCGCGGGGCAGCGCGTGATCTTCAAGACCGCCACCGAATGGGTCGCGCTGCTCGCCGACCAACAACGCCAAGGCCGCCTCGACGACGAGCTCAAACGCCTCGAACGCTACCCCCTGCTGATCTGCGACGAAGTCGGATACATACCGTTTGATCCCCAAGCCGCGAACCTCATGTTCATGCTCGTCAGCCGCCGCTACGAGCGCGCCAGCCTGATCGTCACTTCCAACAAACCCTTCGGCGCCTGGGGCGAGATCTTCGGCGACGAGATCACCGCCGCCGCGATGGTCGACCGACTCGTTCACCACGCCGAAATCCTCTCCCTCAAAGGCGACAGCTACCGCCTCAAAGACCGCGACCTCGGCCGCGTCGCGCCGGCCGAGAACTGACCCCCCCTCAGCTATAGCTTCGCTAGCAAAGCGACAGCCCAAACAGCTCTGCAAACCCACGGCAAACGACCGCCAGGAAGAGTGGGGTGCATCCCGGCGCCCCGGCTGTCCACGCGACAGAGACCGCCGGCTAAAGCCGGCTCTCGCTATCGACCTCGCTAACGCTCGGTCAGGATCACGCGACCACCCTCAACCGAAGGGGGTGCATTTTCGAGCGGCGCAAAGGGGTGCGTTTCCGAACGGCCTTGACACGCCGTAGGCGACTTCAAACCGACTTTCCGAGCTTCGTGAGCGGACCGTTTGTCCCTGGAGCGAAGAACGTCGTCGATGGTGGACATGCTCCGGCTCCCAGATGGTGTCGGCCTTGCTGTTTACCCTGGGCCTGTGTCGATCTGGGCTCCTGTCGTGGCTGCTCTCGGGTCAAGCGCGCTAACAGGCGCGGCCGGCTTCGGGACGATCTGGTGGCAGCAGCGGAAGCGCAATAAGACGGCGACCCTGTCGGAGAGGAGCGAGACGTACCACCAGCTCATCGCCCACTC
>JBAVWI010000205.1:0-9023 GCA_049697735.1 Solirubrobacteraceae bacterium | reverse complement strand
CGTTGGCGCGGATTGATCCGCTGCCCTCGGTCCGCGGCCCGGCGGCCGACGTGGCCGCGCCCAACTGGCGGATCCTCGCCGTCCCCGGTGTCGGCTCGGCTCGACGCAGCGTGCTGCGGGTGTTCGGCACCGCGTGCGGCCTTGGTGTCGAGGGCAGCGGTTGGGTCGCGGCCCCCGACCTCGTCATCACCAACGCGCACGTGGTGGCCGGCGAGGGCGACACGGCGATCCAGGTCGGGGGAGTCGGCCACGGCCGCCACGCGACGGTGGTCATCTTCGACGTGCACGATGACTTGGCAGTGCTTCGGGTGCCGGGGCTGGGGCTACCCGCCCTGAAGCTTGCCTCGAGCGTGCGCTCGGGAACCCCGGCGGCGATCCTCGGCTACCCGCTGGACGGGCCCTTTGACGCCGAGGCAGGCCGGATCGGCCAGACCGAGGCAGTGAGCACCGAGAACGCCTACGCGCAGGGCCACGTGCTGCGGAGTATCACCGCCCTGCGGGGCAACGTCCGCTCGGGCAATTCGGGCGGCCCCGTCGTCGACGGCCAGGGACGGATCCTGGCCACCGTGTTCGCCGCGCTCACCAACGCTGCCCGCCCAGGCGGCTTCGCGGTTCCCAACCCGGTGGTGGCGGTGCAGCTGGCTCGCGCCCGGACTCAGACGGCGAGCGTCAGCACCGGTCACTGCGGAACCTGACTCCTGGGTGCTGTCCCCCTGGCGTGGGGGCGCGAGGACAGACGTACGGCAGACAGCACTCAGAGGAGCGCCATGGGCGGGCGGCGGTCTGCGACGCCGCCCGCCTCAGGCGTTTAGTGCCCCCGGACGCTCCTCGCTCATCTGTGTCACCACGTCAAGCTCAAGCGCCCCCAAGAGCTGCGGATGATGATGAGCAAGGTGTAGCTGGGCCGCATCGAACAGCTCCTGCTCGGAATCCCCTGCGAGTCGCGCCCCGCACTCACAGAAGGCGATCCGGCTGGGCTGTTCTTTTATCGGGGTCATCATTCCTCGAATTGCGGTCAACCGTTCCGCGGACCCGGTCCCAACCGTCGATTCCGCGAATGTCCTTTTTGTGGCCCCGGTGCCACGCGGCGTAGAGTGCCGGTGCCCCGTTGGCGATACGTTTCCATAACGTTGCCGACCGCGGCCGCACCCAGCAGTGAAGGGACACGTGTCCAGCTGTGCGGGCGCCTGTCGGTAGAGCTGGGTGGCAACGAGCGGGCGAGCGCGCTGCGCGGCAAGCAGGTGCCGCTGCTGTTCGCCTACCTGGTCTTCAACCGCCACCGGCCGGTCGGCCGTGAGGAGCTGATCGGCGCTCTGTGGCCCGACCAGGCCCCCCGCTCGCAGGACGCTGCCCTGCGGACGCTGCTTTCGCGGTTGCGCTCGGGGATGGGAGCCTCGGTGCTGGCCGGGCGCGACGAGCTCGTTCTCGATCTGCCCGAGCCGGTGTGGGTCGACGTTGAGGCGGCCGCAGCTCACGTCGAGAGCGCGCTCGAAGCCCTCACGCGCCGCGATGCCCGCCAGGCCTGGGCTCTGGCTCAGGTGCCGCTCAATATCGCCGGCCGCGGCCTGCTCCCCGGCGCGCAGGTGACCTGGCTGGAGAGCCGGCGGCGGGAGCTAGATGACCTGCGCCTGCAGGCACTGGAGATCATCGGCCGTGCCGGGATGGGACTGGGCAGCGCGCAATTGGGCTCGGTCAAGCGTGCCGCGCAGAGCCTGATCGAGGCCGAGCCGTACCGCGAGTCGGGCTACGTGCTGCTGATGGAGGCGTTGGAGGCGCAGGGCAACGTGGCTGAGGCGCTGCGCATCTTCGAGCGTCTGCGCGCGCTGCTGCGCGATGAGCTCGGCATCACTCCCTCGCCGGACGCGATCGCCGTCCACGAGCGGCTGGTGATTCCGGGTCAGGGGCCGGCTCAGCGCGGCCCGGTTCCCGAGGTGGCCCACCAGGGCGAGGCCCGGGTGCCCCTGCCGGTCGAGCTCCGAGCCCAGGCGGCGGCGACGATGCTAGGGCGCGAGACCGAGCTCTCAGAGCTCGAGCGATGGACGCATGGTGCGGCCGGTGAACTCGGGATCCGCGGCGAGCGGTTGATGCTGCTCAGCGGTGACCCGGGGGTGGGCAAGACGCGGCTGCTGGCCGAAGTGGCAAGCCGGGCCCATGCGGCCGGCACGCTTGTCCTGGCCGGCCGGGCGACCGACGAGAACCTGGTTCCCTTTCAGCCCTTCCTGGAGGCGCTGGGTGGCTACGTCGAGACGGTCTCGCTCGCCGAGCTACGCGTCGTGGCCAGCCGGACCGGGGGCGAGCTCTCGCGCCTGATTCCTGAGCTGCGCCGACGCCTGCCCGAGCTGCCGCCGCCTGAGGACGGCGACCCCGAGACCGAGCGCTACCGGCTGTTCGAAGCCGTGGTCGACCTGCTGCGCGAGTTGTCGGCCTCGGCTCCGGTCCTGATCGTGCTCGATGACCTGCACGCGGCCGATCGCCCGACCCTGATGCTCCTGCGCCACCTGGCCCGAGCTTCGCGGAGCGGACCGGTCTCGATCCTTGGTGCCTACCGGGCCACCGACCGCTGGAGAGAGGGGTTCGGGTCGGTGTTGGCGGGGCTGCGGCACGAGCGGCTGCTACGTCAGCTCGAAATCGAGGGGCTGCCCGAGCCCGAGGCCAGGCGTCTTGTAAGTCTGCGAGTGGGGCGACCCCCGTCGGCCGAGTTCTCGCGCGCGCTGTATCAGGAGACGGAGGGAAACCCGTTCTTCATCGAGGAAATCGTCCGCCACCTCACTGACGCCGGCATCGAGGCCCATACCGCCGGGGCGCACGAGCTCCATGAGATCGGTCTGCCCGACGACGTCCGCGAGGTGATCTCGCGCCGGCTGGACCGGCTCAGCGAGGACGCGGTGGAGACGATGCGAGTTGCCTCGGTGATCGGCCGTGACTTCGGCGCCCTACTGCTAGAGCGGGTGCTGGGTCTCGACGAAGAACGCTTTCTGGGTTCGCTGGAGGAGTCGCTGAGTGCGAGGCTGGTGAATGAGCATCCCTCGATTCCCGATCGCTACAGCTTTGGCCACGCACTGATCCGCGAGACGCTCTACGGGGGCATGTCAACCGAGCGCCGGGCGCGTCTGCATCGTCGGGTCGGTCTGGCCCTGGAAGCGGATGACGCGGAAGCTCACACCAACGAGCTGGCTCTTCACTTCACGCGCGCCGCCCAGGCCCAGGACGCCGAGCGCGCCGTCCGCTATGCCGTGCAGGCCGGCGAGCAGGCGGCTGGGATGCTCGCGCACGACCAGGCCGCCGAGCATTACGAGAACGCCCTCTCCGTGCTCCAGCGCTTTGCCCCCGGCGAGCGCCGGCGGCGCTGCCAGCTGCTGCTCGAGCTCGGGGAGGCGCGTGTCCGCAGCGGCGAGCGTCCGCGCGCCTGGGGGCTGTTTCGCGAGGCGGCGACGCTGGCGGCCGAGTTCGGTGACTCAGACAGCCTGGCCCGGGCCGCGATCGGCGCTTCGCGGCGCTTCGTGCAGCCGCCCGGCGTCGTCGACGAGGAGCTCATCGCGCTCTTGCAGCAGGCGCTGGCCCTGACGCCGAGCGAACCGAGCGTCACCCGCGTGCGATTGCTCTACTGCCTGTCCACCGCGTTGTACTTCTCAGAGCGCCGCGAGGAGATGCGACGCCTGAGCGCCGAGGCGACCGTGATCGCCGCCGAGCTCGGCGATCTGCGTGGGCTGGCCCTGGCCGCGGCCGCTCGCCGCCGGGCCTACTGGGGGCCGGGGCACCTCGAGCGCCGCCTGGCCGACTCCACCCAGTTGCTGCGGACCGCCCGGGAGGCTGGCGACCTCGAGCTGACGCTCCAGGGCCACCACTGGCTGGTCGTCGATCTGCTCGAAACCGGTGACCGGTCCGCGGCCGACGCCCAGATCGAAGCCTTCACGGCCGGGGCGAGCGATCTGCGCGAGCCGTTCTTCGAATGGCAGATCACCGTCTGGCAGGCGATGCTGGCCTTGCTGGCGGGCCGGCTCGACGGGGCCGAACGGCTCGCCACCGAAGCGCTTTCGTTCGGCGTCCGCTCCGAGGGAGTCACCGCCCCGCAGTATTACGCGATCCAGATCATCGCCATCCGCCGCGAGCAGTTGCGAATGGCCGAGCTCGAGAGCTCAGCCCGGGGCCTCGGGGAGGCAAACCCGGGTCGCCTGGCCTGGCGCGCGGGCCTGGCCATGCTGCTGGCCGAGACCGGACAGACACGGGAGGCACGGGCCGAGCTGGACGGTCTGGCTGCAGATGGCTTCGCCGATATTCCGCGCGACGGAGATTGGCTGATGACCATCACCCTGCTCGCGGATGCCGCCGTCGCCCTGCGGGACGCCGAGCGGGCGCAGCGGCTCTACGAGCTGCTGCTCCCGCAGCAGGGGGCCACCGTAGTGGTCGGGCTGGGTGCCGTCTGCCTGGGGTCAGCCGCGCGCTATCTCGGTCGTCTGGCCTTGACCATGGGCGATCGCGACAGTGCCCGCGCCCATCTCGAGCTTGCCCTGCGCAGTAACGCGGCGCTTCGGGCCCCGGTCGAGCTCGCCCACACCCGGCTCGACTATGCCCTGACCGTGTCGCAGAGAGGTGAGGCCCGAAAGCTTGTCGCGGAGGCGGCGAGCGTAGCGTCCGAGCTCGGGCTGCCCAACCTCGCCCGCCGGGCGCAGGAGGGCGGTGCGCTCTGACCGGCGGCGCCGCAACGGCGCTGCCGGGTGGCTCTTGCCAGGGACGCTAGGCTGCGAAACGCATGGCTAAGACGCTTGTTATCGCTGAGAAACCGTCCGTCGGACGCGACCTCGTCCGGGTCCTTCCCGGCGCCTTCACCAAGGGTGAGGGCTTCCTCGAGGGCCCCGACCACGTCGTCACCTGGGCTGTCGGCCACCTCGTCCAGCTGGCCGATCCGGATGAGTACGAGGAGCGTTTCAAGAAGTGGCGGATGGCCGACCTGCCGATCGTGCCCGAGCATTTCAAGCTCGTCGTCCGCGACGAGCGCTCCAAGAAGCAGATGAACGTGGTCAAGCGCCAGCTCGCCCGCGAGGACGTCGACGCGGTGGTCAACGCCTGTGACGCCGGCCGCGAGGGCGAGCTCATCTTTGCCTACCTGTATGAGAAGTCGGGCTCGCGCAAGCCGGTGCAGCGGCTGTGGCTGAACTCGATGACCAAGCGCGCGATCGAGGAGGCATTCGGCGAGCTGCGTCCCGGGGCCGAGTTCGCGCCGCTCGAGGAGGCGGCCCGGTCGCGCTCGGAAGCTGACTGGATCGTGGGCATGAACGCCACCCGGGCCGCCACCATTCGCCTGCGCTCCTCGTTTGACGGAGCGGTCTCGCTGGGCCGCGTCCAGACGCCCACGCTGGCCATCCTGGCCCGTCGCGAGGAGGAGATCAGGGCGTTCAAGCCCGAGCCCTACTGGCTGGTCGACGCCACCTTCGACACGGTCGAGAACGCCCCCCGGGTCTATGAGGGCCGTTACTACGCGGGGGCATCCGGACGAGTCCCCGCGGGCGAGCAGGCGAGCCGGGGCGCCCGGCTCAAGAGCGCCGAGGAGGCGCGCGCCGTGGTCGCCGCCTGCGAAGGCCAGGGTGGCGTCATCACCAAACTCGAGAAGTCAGAGCGCAGGGACCGCCCGCCTTTGCTCTATGACCTCACCTCCTTGCAGCGCGACGCCAACAGCCGCTTCGGGTTCTCCGCCCGCCGCACGCTGGCCGCCGCCCAGCGGCTCTACGAGGAGCACAAGGCGCTCACCTACCCGCGCACCAACTCGCGTTACCTGACCGGAGACATGGTGGCCGAGATCAAGCCGATCGCCCAGTTGCTCGGATCACGTTCCGAGTACGCCCAGGCGTCCCGGTACGTGGTCGGGCTCGACGTCCTGCCGCTGGGCCGAGTCATCAACGACGCCAAGGTCACCGACCACCATGCGGTCATCCCGACGCGGGCCGAGTCCCATCCGGTCGACAAGATGAACGACGATGACCGTCGCATCTATGACCTGGTCGTCCGGCGCTTTCTGGCCGTCTTTCATCCCGAGGCGGTGTTCGAGAACACCCGCGTCGAAACCACCGTCGCCGGTCACGTGTTTCGGACCAGCGGCAAGCTGATGCTGGTTCCCGGCTGGCGGGGGGTCTACGGCGAGGAGGCAAGCGGGTCACAGGCTGAGCGCTCTGACGATGACGAGGACCGTGAGCAGCAGTTGCCCAAGCTCGAGCGCGACGAGCAGGTGACCGTCCAGGAGATCGCCTCCGAGGAGAAGGAGACCAAGCCGCCCCGTCGCTACACCGAGGGCGCGCTGCTGGCCGCGATGGAGACGGCGGGCAAGCTGGTCGACGAGGAGGAGCTGCGCGAGGCGATGAAGGACTCGGGCATCGGCACCCCGGCTACCCGGGCGTCGATCATCGAACGTCTGCTCCAGGTGGGCTATATCGAGCGTGATGCCCGGGCTCTGGTCGTGACCGAAAAGGGCCTCAATGTCGTCCGCTTACTCGGTGAGCACCCGCTGACCTCGCCCGGTATGACCGGGGACTGGGAGCACCGGCTGGCCAAGATCGAGACTGGTCAGGACTCGCGCAAGGCCTTCATGGGCGACATCGTCAAGTTCACCGAGTCGACAGTCGGCGAGCTCGACACCAAGCTCAAGGACGTGCGCATCCCGCGCGCCAACCTGGGCCCCTGCCCGGTGTGCGGCCGTGACATCGTCGAGAACCGCAAGGGGTACTCCTGCTGGTCGCGCGAGGACCCCGGCTGCGGCTTTGTCATCTGGAAGTCCAAGACCGGCAAGCAGCTGCCCGTGGCCGTGGCCCGGGAGCTGATCAAGACGGGTCGCACCGAGCGGGCCGTCACCGGCTTCAAGGGCCGGTCGGGCAAGAGTTTCCGCGCCCGCCTGGCGCTGCAGCAGAACGACGAGGGCAAGTGGAGGGTGGAGTTCGACGAGCCATGGGCGCGCGACGGGGCCAAGCCACCCGAGGCCGCGGAGGTCGCTGCCGACGCCGATGCGGCGGTGCCGGCGCAGGCGGACGAGGAGTCGGCCGCGGCCTGACCCGCGCTGAGTCGTCATCGGCCCGCGCCACCATAGGCGGGTGTCGCTGAAGCTGATTCTCGGACCCGCCAATTCCGCCAAGGCGGGTGAAGTCCTGGGCGCCTACGGCGCGGTCGCTCCGCGCGGGGCGGTTCTCGTCGTCCCGACGGCGCTCGATGCCCGCCACTACCGGCGCGAGCTCGCCGCCTCCGGGGTGGTGTTCGGCTCCGTGCTCACCTTCGCAGGCCTGATGCGCGAGGTCGGCTGGCGGGCCGGCTACTCCGCCCGCCGGCTGTCGGACCGCCAGCGCGATGTCCTCCTGCGCCGAGCCGTGGCCGGCGCCGAGCTGGCAAGCCTGGCGGCGTCGGCCGCGGCCCCGGGGTTCCGGCGGGCGGCCGGGGAGCTGATCGCCGAGCTCACCCGGACCCTTGTCACGCCCCCCAGGTTCCTAGCCGCCCTGCGCTCGTGGGCGGATGACGACCCGCGCCGGCGCGCTTACGCCGAGGAGATGGGCCGTATCTACCTGCGCTACGAGCGCGAGTTGGAGCGCAGCGGCCGCGTCGACCGCGAGCTCTTCGCCTGGCGTGCGCTTGACGCACTGCGCGCCGGGCCGGACCGCTGGGGCCGCGACGAGGTCTTCTTCTACGGCTTTGACGACCTCACGCGGCTCGAGCAGGACGCCGTCGAGACTTTGGCCCGGGTTGCCGGCGCGGCGGTCACTGTCTCGCTCACCTACGAGGCGGGAAGGGCGGCCCTGGCCGCGCGGGCCCAGGTGGTGCAGGAGCTGCGCCCCTTTGCCGACGAGCTCGTCGAGCTACCGGCGCTGGACGAGCACTACGCGCCGGCCGCACGGCAGGCGCTGCACCATCTCGAGCGATGGCTGTTCGAGCCCCAGCCGGCCCGGATCGATCCCGGACCTGCGGTGGCGCTGTTGGAGGCCGGGGGGGAGCGGGCCGAGGTGGAGCTGATCGCAGGCCGGATCCTGGGCCTGCTGGGCGACGGGGTCCCGGGCGCCGAGATTGCCGTCGTCGTCCGCTCGCTGAATGCCCTCGCGCCGCTCGTCACCCGGATCTTCGCCGAGTACGGGGTGCCGCTGTCCTGCGTGTCCGAGGTGCTCTTCACCCACACCCCATTGGGGCGGGCGGTAGCCGGGGCGGCGCGCTGCGCGTTGCTCGACGAGCCCGAGGCGCGGGCTGAGGATCTGCTCGCCTATCTGCGCGCCCCCGGGGTCCTGGCCCGACTCGAGATCGCGGACGCGCTCGAAGCCGGGCTGGCGCGAGACGGACTCACCAGTGCCACTGCCGCCCGCGAGCGGCTGGGCTGGAGCCTGCGCGAGCTCGACGAGCTGGCCGCGACCGCCGATCCGGGAACTGTCCTGTGCCGTCTGGCCCGCCGGCTGCAGGCCGCCCCCCACCGGGCACGCGCCTGCACCCTGGACGAGGCCGAGGCGCTCGATGCCCGCGCCCTGGCCGCCCTGGCCACGGCGCTGGACGAGCTCGCGGAGCTCGGCTCGCCGGCTTCCGGACCCGAGCTGCTCGAGCTGCTCGAGGAGCTGACCGTGGCCGCCGGGGGGACGGGCGGCCGGGACGACGTGGTGCTCGCCGAGCCACTCGGGATTCGCGCCCGGCGCTTTCGGATCGTGTTCGTGTGCGGGCTACAGGAAGGCGACTTCCCACTCGCCGCGCGTCCCGAGCCGTTTCTGTCCGACGAACGGCGTCGCGAGCTGGCCGCGGCCTCGGGCCTGCGGCTGGCGCCCACCGAGGACACCCTGGACCGCGAGCGTTACCTGCTCTATGCGACCGTGTCGCGAGCGACCGAGCGGGTGCTGATCAGCTACCGAAGTTCCGACGAGGAGGGCAACCTCGCCCTGCCCTCGCCCTTTCTCGACGACCTCCGGGATTTGTTCGCGCCGACCTGGTTTGACCAGCGACAGCGGCGGCTGTTGGCTGATGTCGTCTGGGAGCCCGAGTCAGCACCGACCGAGCGCGAGCGCCGGCGGGCGCTGGCC
>JBAVWI010000204.1:0-2740 GCA_049697735.1 Solirubrobacteraceae bacterium | reverse complement strand
TCATCTGCACGTCGGGCTGGCGCTGGCCGTAGACGCCCTGCTTGAGGCGGAACTTGATGAACTCGTTCTCCTCGAAGCGGCCGTCGAGGAAGCGCTTGGACTCGGTGTCGAAGTCGTCAAACTCGCGTTCGAGGATCGGGATCACGTGCCCGGGCACGTTTTCAAGCACCTCGGGGTTCTCGAGCGTGCCCGTGCGAGGGGCTTTCTGGGTGTCCAGCGATGTGGGCTCCATCGAGATCCTTCCGGTTGCGGACGGGCGCGCCTTGTACGTCGCCCATCGAATCTACCAAAAGACGATCTGGATATGCCCATTTTGCCCTCGCGGAGCGATTTTGTGCTGCACGAAGCCGAAAACCGAGCCGCTGACGGGCGGGGCAAGGCGCGCGTGGTCATCCCGCGACGCGCGTCGCAGCCCCTGGGTCTAGCCCCTCGGTCTAGCCTTTGACCTTGAAGCTGACCGTCTTGCTCGAGCTCGAACCGACCGTAGGCTTGAACTTGAAGGTCAGTTTGATCTTCAGCGAGCGTTGAGGGCTCAGCCGAGCCCGCTGCGCCTTGGTCAGCTTGAGCTTGGCGACGAGGTTGCCAGCTTGCTTGATCTTGAACCTGAGCTTGCCCCAGGTAAGGGTTCCCGGTCCGCTCAGCGAGAGTGTGAGCCGTTCGACGGTCTTGCCGGTCCTGATCTTCACGCCGGTAATGCCGGCCGACTTGACCGTCACCCGTCGGCTCGAGGTTGCCGTCGCGCCGGTGGCGTCGCGCACGGTCAGCGTCACCGTGTACGTCCCCGGGTGGGCGAAGCGGTGGCCGGGGGTCACGCCGGTGGCCGAGCCGCCGTCGCCAAAGGTCCAGCCGTAGGCGACCAGCGTCGAGCCCGGGGCGGACGATCCCGATCCGCTGAAGGCCGTCGTCGTGCCCGCGATCGGGCGTGCAGTGGTGACGGAGATCGCCGCTGACGGCGAGCCCACGATCGCGGTCGGCGGGGGTGCGGGGGGCGCGGATGCAGCCGGGGTCGGCACATCCACCGTCACCTGCCGGGTCGTGCTGGCGGTGTTGGGCCCGTCACTCACCGTGAGCGTCACGGAGTAGACGCCGGGCGTGGTGAAGATATGGGTGGTCGTCGGAGTGGTGGACTGGGTATCCGGGCTCCCGTCACCCCAGTGCCACGTGTAGCTGTTCAGCGTCCCGACCGTGTCGATCGAGCTCGAGGCGTCGTAAGTCGCGGACGCGCCGGCCCGCGGATTTGCCGGCGAGACCGTGAAGTCCGCAATCGTCGAGGTCACGGTGATGGTGTGCGAGAACGTCGAGAGGTTGCCGTTGGCGTCGACGACCGTGAGCTTGACCGTGTAGGTGCCGAGCGAGGCGAAGGTGTGATTGACCGTGGCCGGCCCCGAGGGCGCGAACGAGGTGCCGCCGTCCCCGAAGCTCCAGCTGGTGCTCGTGAAACCGGCGTCGCTGGAGCTACCCGACGGGTCGAAGGCGACCGGCGAGCCGGGCACCACGGCCGGGGGGCTCGAGAAGGCGGGCGTGAGGGTGGCAGCCACGGGCTGGGCTTCGCAGGTCGTGTTGCCGTTGCTCCACTCGGTTTGGGTGTAGTACTGACCGCCGTTGATGACCTGGTCGTACAGGGTTCCCGATGAGGCCGATCCACCGAGGGCGGGTCGGAATGCGTCAGTGTTGACGTCGCGGGCGGGGTCGGAGGGCGACCCGGTGAAGGCGCAGTTGTCGCCGTCCTCGTTGCCCGAAATTGGGTCATACCATCCGCCCGCGCCTAGGTTGGAATCGGTAATCGGGTCGGTGATCGTCTCGCTTAACTCGTGGCTCATGCTGCTGGTAACGACGTCAGTGATCTGGTTGCCGTTGGGCGCCTGGACCTGCGTGTTGCCATCGGCCTGACAGCCCTTAGGGTCGTTGGAAGCCAAGTAGGTGGGCATGTCCGCGTAGAGGATGTTGTGGCGACTGGCAGAGAAGATGCCGTGGTAGGCGCAGTAGACGTTGTCCGCACACGTGGTCGTGTCGCCCGTATTGCAGGTGTCGACGTTGGGCGGCGTAACCACGAAATAGATCGGCGCCGATCCGCTCGTCCCGGTCGGGAGGCCCTGGGCGTTGACGAGCCGGGCGACCTCGGCCTGAATCTGACTGTCGTATAGGCACGTCGGCACCACCACGCGTGCGGATACGTTGCACTGCCCGGAGCTCGGGTATGCCTGAGTGTCGGTGATCGCGTGGGTCGATGACCAGGTCTGGTTGTAGTCGGCGAAACCCGTGGTATCGGTGAACTGCCGATCGACCCCGTAGATGTTGCTCGACTGGCCGCTGGCTGCCGCCGCGTCCGCGAGGTACCGAGAGAGCAGACCCTTCTCCGTCGAGGTGATCTGATTTGACGGGTCCCAGAAGATGAGGTACGGCGACTCGGCGTGAAGGACCGGCCCGCCGTGGTAGCTGAGTGTGCCGTTCGTGGGAGCGGCACTCGACGCTGCCTGATGGTGCGCGAAACTACCCGGGATCGAGGCCGGCTTGACGCCCCGACGTGGGAGCACTCCTGCGACCTGCTTGGAGCCCTTGGCACCCCAGTGAACGAGCACCGCGCCCGCCCTGGGCGCGAGCGCGCACGTCGTGGCCAGCGCCACCAGGAGCGCCGCCCACCACGTCTTTCTGCTCGCCACTGCTCGAACCGAACTCACGCTCATGCCATGAACCTTTTGGGAATTTGCCCGGGGGGCGACGATCAGTACCGGCTGCGCCC
>JBAVWI010000203.1:0-3924 GCA_049697735.1 Solirubrobacteraceae bacterium | reverse complement strand
CCATGAGCCCGGGCGGCGCGGTGGCCACCGCCGCGCGGGTCGCCGCCTACCGGCCGCTGATCGATCGCGCCGTCGCCGGGACCGGGATCGATCCGGCACTCCTGGAGGGGATCGTGTTCGTGGAGAGCGCCGGACGCCCCCAGGTGATCGCGGGCAACGACCCCGCCTCAGCCGCCGGGCTGACCCAGATTCTCGCCCAGACGGGCCAGTCGCTGCTGGGAATGCATATCGACCTGGCCCGCAGCCGCCGGCTGACCAAGGCCATCGACGGGGTGATCGGCGGTACCCGGCGGGGACTCCTGGCGCCCCTGCTGGCGCAGCGGGCGGCGATCGATGACCGCTTCAACCCCGCCAAGGAGCTGGCCGGGACCGTGCGCTACCTCCAATTCGCCCAGCACCAGTTTGGGCGCCTGGATCTCGCCGCCGAGTCGTACCACATGGGGGTCGGCAACCTGCACCAGGTCCTGTCGGACTACAACGGCGGTAATTCCGTCCCCTACGTGCAGCTCTACTTCGATTCGGCGCCCGACCATCACGTCAGCGCCTACCGGCTGCTGGCCGGCTTCGGGGACGACTCGCGGCTGTACTACTGGCGAGTCCTCGGCGCAGTCTCGATCATGCGTCTGTACCGGAGCGACCGCAGCGCCCTGACCAGGTTGGCGTCGCTGCAGGCCGCCGATTCCGCCGGTGCCTACGTCCTGCATCCCCCCGACCGAACGGCGGCGTTCGGCGACGCGAGCGCGCTCTCGGCCGCCTATCAGGCCCGGACGCTGGTGCCGTTGCCGGTCAACCTGGCCGCGCTGGGCCTAGCCGCCGACCCGACAATGGGTTCGGCCGCCGGGCGGCTCGGCGTGCCGCAGGGGCTTTACCGCGGACTGCGTCCCGGAGCCCTGAAACTGCTCGTCGCGCTCGCCGCTCGGGTCCGCTCGCTGGCCGGAGGTGCCCAGCCTCTTCACCTCGCCAGCACGGTCGCCGACCACGAATACCAGCGGACGACCGGAACCGTGGTCCCCGCCGCCGCCACCGGCTGGTCCTTCCAGATCGCCCGCCACTACGTCAGCCCCGCCCAGGCGCAGGCCTTCCAGGCCGTGCTCGACCGCCTCCAATCCCTCAACCTGATCGCGTGGACGCGAGCGGGTTCACTGATCGACGTCACCGTCGCCACGGACGCCGGGAGTTGGCTGCGGTAGGTTGGCGGCGTGACCGACGCGATCCGAACCCCCGACGAGCTGACCCAGGGCCTGCCCGACTTTCCCTTCGCACCTCACTGGCGCGAATACCAGGGCCTGCGCCTGGCTCACCTGGACGAGGGCGACGGTCGGCCGGTGCTGTTTCTGCACGGCGAGCCGACGTGGTCGTTTCTGTGGCGCCATGTGATCCCACCGGTCCGGGATGCCGGCTTTCGCTGCCTGGCCCCCGACCTGCCCGGCTTCGGGCGCTCGGACAAGCCGATCGACATCGACTGGTACACCTACGACCGACACACCGACGCGGTCGCGGCGCTGCTGGTGGGGCTCGACCTGCACGATGCCACGGTCGTCGTCCACGACTGGGGCGGTCCCATCGGTCTGCGCCTCGCCGCCGAGCACCCGGACCGGATCGCGCGCATGGTGATCCTCGACACCGGGCTGTTCACCGGCCATCAGAAGATGACCGAGGCTTGGATCTCGTTTCGCGATTTCGTCCAGCGCACCGAGGATCTCCCGGTCGGCTTCCTGGTCCGCGGCGCCTGCCAGACCGATCCCGGCGAGGAGGTCATCGCCGCCTACGAGGCACCCTTTCCCAACGTGGACTCAAAGGCGGGAGCGCGTGCCTTCCCGCTGATCCTTCCCACCGCCCCCGACGCCCCGGGAGCGCTGGCCGGCCGGCGGGTCCTGGAAGCGCTGCGTGACGATCAGCGGCCCAAGCTGATCCTGTGGGCCGATTCTGATCCCGTCCTGCCGCTCGAGACCGGACAACGGTTTGCCGCCGCGCTGGGTACCGAGGTCGCCCACGTGATCGAGAACGCCAGCCACTTCCTGCAGGAGGACGCGGGTCCCCGGATCGGCGATCTGATCGCCGGCTGGCTGCAGAGCTAGACGGCCTGCTTCTCGGGCGCGGGCTCAGAAGTCGCCGCAGCCGGTTCGCTGGCCGGGGCGGGCAGGGGCTGATCGCCCGTGCGCTGCTCGTAGGCCCCGCGCAGCATGTGGTCGGGGT
This sequence comes from Solirubrobacteraceae bacterium, assembly GCA_049697735.1. Taxonomy (GTDB): domain Bacteria; phylum Actinomycetota; class Thermoleophilia; order Solirubrobacterales; family Solirubrobacteraceae; genus Palsa-465. The sequence continues at coordinate 1,728 of JBAVWI010000203.1, read as the reverse complement.
TGACCAGCACCTGATCTCCCTTGAGGACCTTGGTGATGAGGTCGGCAACCGACCGCGGCACCAGGTTCATGGTCCTGAACAGGCCGGCCACCGACTTGGGCACGAACACGTCGGTGCGGCCGGTCTGGAGCGCCTCGACGATCGCGTTGGCCACGTCCTCAGGCTCCACGACCTTGACCCCGCGGCTGCGCTGCAGGCCTGACCCGAGCTCGGTGTTGACCACCACGGGCATGACGATGCTGACGTCGATGTCAGTGGGGCGGACCTCGGCCCGGATCGCCTCGCTGAGACCGACCACGGCATGCTTGGTCGCGCAGTAGGTGGCGCCGCCGGGGAAGCCCGCCTTGCCGGCCACCGAGGCGATGTTGACCAGGTGACCGCGGCCCCGGGGCAGGAAGCGCTCGAGCGCGAGCTTGGAGCCGTAGATGACGCCGTGCAGGTTGACGTCGATCATGCGCGCGGCGGTGCGGTCGGTCTCCTCGACGAAGGGGCCGATGGGCATGATCCCGGCGTTGTTGATGAGCACGTCGAGCGGGCCGAGCTGCGACTCGGTGTCGGTCAGGAAGCGATCAAAGCTGGCGCGGTCGGTCACGTCGAGGGCGAGCCCGATCGTCCCGCCCCCGAGCTCCTGGGCCGTCTGGGCAGCGAGCTCGGCCTCGATGTCTCCGATCGCCACCCGGGCGCCCTGCGTGATCAGGGCCGCGGCCGTCGCGCGACCGATGCCGCGGGCACCGCCGGTGATTGCGACAACCTTGCCGGCGAGCGAACGTGGGGCTTTGGCCATAAAACTCTCTCCTCGGATGCGGTGCGGTGGCTTACCCGCGAAATCTACCGGTCGCCGCGATGCGACGGCGCTGGCTGGCTGGCCAAGCAAGGTGATCGGTAGGCTGTCGCCAGCACGATGCCGGATTTCGAGTACCAAGGCCACCGCCTCGCCTACACCGAGTACGGCGCGGGCGAGCGGGCCACGATCCTCCTGCCCGGGCTGCTCCTCTCCCAGAGGATGCAGGCTCCGCTCGCCCTGGCGCTCGCCCGGCGCGGCAACCGGGTGATCACCCTGGACCCTCTCGGCCATGGTGACTCGGACCGTCCGCTGGAGAGCTGGCATTACTCGATGACCGCCTTCGCACACCAGACGGTGGCCCTGCTCGATCATCTCGGGCTCGAGCGGGCGGTGATCGGCGGCACCTCGCTGGGAGCCAACATCACCCTCGAGGTCGCCGCGCAGGCCCCCGAGCGACTCCAGGGCATGGTGGTCGAGATGCCGGTGCTCGACAACGCGATCCCGGCCTGCGGGGTCGCCTTCACGCCGCTGCTGATGGCGCTCAAATTCGGTGGCCCGGCGATGGCCGCACTGGCCCGCGTCGCCCGCGCGGTGCCACGCGGGCCGCTGCCCTTCCTGGTCGGCGTGGGCCTGGACTCGATCTCGCAGGACCCGGCGCCGAGCGCCTCGGTGCTGGGCGGCATCCTCTACGGGCGCGTCGCCCCCGATCACAACCAGCGCACGGGCTTCACCGCGCCGGCCCTGGTCATCGGACACCCCCGCGATCCGGTGCACCCGTTCTCAGACGCCGGCATGCTCGCCGACGAACTCCCTCACGGGCGGCTGGTCAACGCCAGCTCGATCCTCGAGCTGCGCCTTCGCCCCGAGCGCCTGACCGGAGAGATCGCGGGCTTCATCGAGGAGTGCTGGGCGACCGGGGCCCCGTCGGCGGCGCGGGCCCCGTC
>JBAVWI010000202.1:0-17616 GCA_049697735.1 Solirubrobacteraceae bacterium | reverse complement strand
CGATCGTCAGCGCTGCCAACGGCGCCAGCGCGCGGACTGCCCAGACGCCGACGCGTTGGCTGGAACGGGGCCGCGCGCCGGGCTCATAGCGCGCCCGCCAGGCGAGCGCCACGGCCGCGATCAGGATCACCATCGACAGACAGAAGTGGGCCATCACGAACCCGGGGGCGAGGTGCTCGCGGACGGTGAAGCCGCCCAGCACCGCCTGCGCGACGACCCCCAGCGGCAGCAGCGCTGAGAGCACGAGCAGATCGCGGCGAAACGGCCGGCGCGTCGCGGCGAGGACAAAGGCCACGACGGTCAGCACACCCACCAGCCCCGAGAGGGCCCGGTTACCGAACTCGATCAGGGCATGGGTTGACAGCGGAGGCAGCGCTCCGCCGTAGCACTTGGGCCAGTTCGGGCAACCCAGGCCCGAGCCGGTCAGCCGCACGGCAGCCCCGGTGAGGACGATCAGGCTCAGCGAGACGAGCGTGACGTAGGCGACCCGCCGGTATTGGGCGGGGGTCACAGCGAGGCGGTTACGCAGCGGGCGCATAGACAAACGGAAGCGTGGGCTCGAGCTCGGCGAGCGTGGGGGCCGATCGATCGCGGTGCGAGGCAATCAGCGGCTGGTCGGCCGGCCACTCGATCGCCACCCCGGGGTCGTCGAACGCAAACCCACCTTCGAGCTCGGGATCGTAGTACGCCGAGGTCTTGTACGCGACGTCAGCCATGTCTGAGAGAACGCAGAAGCCGTGGGCGAAGCCGTCGGGCACGAACAGCTGATGATGCTCTGCGTCATCGAGCTGGAAGCCCTCCCAGTGCCCGAAGGAGGGCGAGCCACGCCGGATGTCGACCAGCACGTCGAGAATCGCTCCGCGAACGCAGCGCACCAGCTTGGCCTGTCCGGGCTGGAAGTGCATGCCGCGCACGATCCCGCGGGCTGAGCGCGAATGGTTGTCCTGAACAAAGTCAACGTCGATGCCGAGCTCGGCGAAGCGGGCCCGCCGGTAAGCCTCCAGGAAGAATCCGCGCTCATCCCCGTGAACGACCGGGGCCAGTCGCACCGGACCCGGGAGTCTGGTCTCGAGCTTCTCCACGCCGGCAGTCAGAGCTCCCAGCGCTGACCCACGAGGACAGGGATCTCACGTCCGTCTCGGGTCAGACCGGTGACATCGACATCGGGGGCGCCGATCATGAAGTCGGTGTGAACCGCGCTCTGGTTGATGCGGTCCGTGCTCTCCCCTTCGCTGAGCTGCTTGAAGCCGGCCCCGAGGGCGATGTGGCTGGCCGCGTTCTCGTCGAGCAGCGTGTCGTGAAACACCGTCCCGGTGTCACCGATGCGGCCGCTGGAGTCGACCAGCGCCACCTCGCCGAGACGATTGGCGTCTTCATCGCGGGCAACGAGCTCGCGGAGCAGCTCGGCGCCCTCATCGGCATCGATCTGTACCGCCCGGCCGCCCTGGAAACGGATCCGCAGCCCCAGCACCGCTCGGCCCGAGACCAGCAACGGTTTGGTCGCGGTCACCGTGCCCTCGGTGCGCTCGGGGTCAGGGCTGGTGAACACCTCCTCGGTGGGCAAGTTGGGGAGGTGCCGGCGGCCCCACCGGGTTTCGAAATCCCCGCCCATCCAGCGCACACCGGGCAGCAGGCCAACAGTCAGATCGGTTCCCGGGCCGATGAAGCGCAGGGCGTCAAGCTGTGCCTCGGTGAGGCGGTGTGCGGCGGCGGCAAGCTCGGCGGCGCGGGCGCGCCAGGCGGCCATCGGGTCGTTCTCGTCGAGTCGGCAGACGTGGACGATCTCTGACCAGAGCCGGGCGAGCGCCTCGTCCTCGCCCAGGTCGGGGTGGACCAGCAAAGCCCACGGCCCGCTCGGGCCGGGCACGATCGTCCAGTTGATAGCTCGTTCCGCGATCACCTGGATGCCCTCCTTGATCGCCACCGTGTCGCGCCCGATCCGGCCGGGATCGATGTCGTCCAGCAGTCCGGGGGCGGCCGGCCCGCTGAGGCTGATCAGCGAGCCCTGAAGCTCGGCCAGCTCCAAGGGTCGGCGCCGGACCCAGGGGATCACCGTCCCCAGCGCCTCGTCGGGGGCGTGCTCGAGTCGCGCCCGCTGGACGTAAGGATCGGCGTAGTTGACCTCCACCTGGTGCGCGCCGGCGTCATAGGCGGCCGCGACGATGGCGCGGGCGAGAGGCTCCTGGCCGAGCTGGGCCCGCACCGCGACAGTCTGGCCAGGCGCCACGTTGGCGCCGACCCCGACGGCGAGCTGGGCCAGCGCGGCGTTGTTCTCGGGCATCGGCCCGAGCCTAGCGGGACGACGCCGGCTCGCGCCAGGCTGGCGAGCGCGGGACGGTCAGCGGCGGGAGGATAGAATCTCTGCCCAGGTCGCCGACGATGGCCCTTGTGTTCGCCGGTCCCCGAGCGCATGGGTGTCGCTGCGTCGCCGCTCGAGGGCAGCGAACTGCCTCACATACCAGTGGCGCAGATGAATCCGGTAGGCGATCGCGAGCGTGTCCAGGAACATGCGCCACACCGCCTCGCTGTTGATCTGCGTCCCGGTGAAGCGATAGGCAAGCGTCACCGCCGCCTCCTCGATGCGATCAAAGCCGAATTCCGCTCCGACGGCCAGGACCTCGAGATCGAACGCATAGCGCTTGATCATCAGTAGGGGCACCACCGTGCGCAGCATCTCGCCGCGAAACACCTTGGCGCCCACCTGAGTGTCACGAACGTTGATCCGGAACAGAAGGGCCACGAGAGCCTGAAAGCCCGCCGAGAGCACGCGACGGCTGACGGGATAGTGGACTTGGCTGTGTGGGTGTCGCTTGCTCCCGATCACGGCGTCGACGCTGCCCTCCTGCAGGACGCGCACGGCGTCTACGATCACCGCCGGCGAGACGTCGAGGTCGGAATCCAGCCAGCCGATGAGGCGGCCTCGAGCGTTGGCGACCCCCACGCAGATGGCGTAGCCCTTGCCCTGATTGGCGGGGTAGTCCAGCAGCTGGACGCGCGGGTCGCTGATCCGCCCCACCGCCGACGCGGTGTCATCAGTGCTGCCGTCGCTGACGACGAGAATCTCGTAGGCCTGCTGCAGAGATTCAAGCGTGGCGATGATCTCGGCGATGTTGGCCTCGATGTGACGGGCCGCGTTGTAGGTCGGAACGATCAGACTGAGAGCGGGGCTCGTACCGGGCCGGGGAGGCATCTGATTAACGCGCCGAGCTGCTGAGACGGGCGAAGAGCCGTTCGCCTCGCAGGATCGGGTGGAAGAGAATCTCGTTGACAACCAGGACGAAGATGACCACGCCGGCCTGCACGGTGGCTACCTGAACCGGGGATGAGTGCAGCGCGAGGATCGCGCCAGCCTGGCAAGCCACCCCTCCGGCCAGCAACCACGCCCAGCGGGTGTCCTGGATGGTCACCGTATAGACGACCAGCAGATAGAGCAGGGCGAGCCCGGCGCCGGCGCAGACGATGGGCAGGATGCCCGGCGCGGCACTGACGTACTTTTGGCCGAACATGACCGTCAGCACGAGGTGCGGAGCCAGTGCGGCGGGCAACGCGACGCACACGGTGGCGGCGCTGACCAGCATGGCCGAGAGCCGGAGCACGCGCGCCGTCGACTGATCCGAGAGCCGGGCTTTGGCGGCACTGGGCACCATCACCACCGCGATCGCGCTGGGCAGGAAGATGATGATCTTCTCCACCGTGACCAGCGCCGCGTAGACCCCGGCGTCGTGAGGGGACATGAGCAGCTTGGCGAGGACCACGTCGAGGTTGGAGATAAGGGCGAAGGCGGTGAACGCAGTGCCGGCGGCCAGGGTGCGCCGGCTCGGCCGGCGGCGCAGGCCCGCGTTGGCCGCCCCCGTGCCCCGGGGGGCGAAGTACTTGCGCAGGATCCAGGCCGTGCCCACCAAGGCCACGAGCGTGCCTAGTGCCTGACCAAACAGCGGACCCCCTGCTCCCCCGCCGGCCAGGGTCCAGGGGACCCCGAAGGCGATCCGCGAGCAGGCGATGGCGAGCGCGAACGCACCAAGGAAGGCAAAGCGCTCGAGCCCCTGGAGCACTCCCGAAGCGACAGGAACGAATAACGAGAGGACGAGCAGCGGCGCCAACGCCTCGGCGGGCCCGATCGCTCGCAGGCCGAGGGCGCTCTTGACGAGCGGGATGCAGGCCACGTAGACGACCGCGACGACTACGGCGATCGCCACCACATGGGCGACCGCGTATCGGAGCAGATAGCGCAGGCGATCGTCCTCACCGCGTGCGCGGAGGGCCGCGACTCGCTCGGCGACGACTGTCTGGGCGGCTCCGGTCGGGACGGCGGCGATCACGGTGATGGCGATCAAAGCCGTCAGTTCGCCGTACTCGGCGGTGGAGAGGAGATGGCTGAAGACGATGTTCGACGCGTAATTAGCGGCGCTCGCCACCAGGGTGAGCACAACCATGATGCTCGTGCCGCGACTCAGGGCTCGGGTGCTCGGACTCGCCGAGCTGGCGTCGGCAGCCTGGGCAGCCTCTGCCGGAGCGGTCGGTGGCCCGGCTGGGTTCATCTCGGCCATCGTATCGATGGCCTCGGGGGGCCCTACGCTCCGCAGAACCGCTCGCGACCAACGCGTGTGGGAAACTTGCGCGCCCGCTGCACCGACCCGGGCGTCTGATGCGCATTCTCTGGCTGACATGGAAGGACACGACGCATCCGCGGGCCGGAGGCGCCGAGCTCGTCTCGTCCGAGCTGGCGGCGCGCTTGGTCCGTGACGGCCACGAGGTCACCCTCCTCACGGGCGGCAACGGCAAACAGTCCACGCCGCACGAAACCTCGACGGCCGGCTACCGGGTCGTCCGCGTTGGCGGCACGTACACGGTCTACTGGCACGCCTACCGCTACGTCCACCGGCAACTCACCGATTGGCCGGACCTCGTCATCGAGGAGGTAAACACGGTGCCCTTCTTCAGTCGGCTTTATCTGCGCGGGACGCCGCGGCTGATGGTCTTCTACATGCTCTGCCGAGAGATCTGGTTCTTCCAGCTTCCTATGCCCTTCAGTCTGCTCGGCTATCTGCTCGAGCCGCTTTACCTCCGCCTGGTCAACCGTGATCCGGCGGTCACGATCTCGCAGAGCACACGCCGTGACCTGGCGCGCCACGGATTTCCCGCCGAGCGGGTGTCGGTGATCGTTCCCGGGATCCGCTTGCGGCCCGTGGACGACCTCGCCGCTGCTGAGAAGTTCGCGCAGCCGACTGTGCTCTCGATGGGGAACATCCGGCCCATGAAGCGCACACTGCACCAGATCGAGGCCTACGAGCGCGCCCGGGACCGGATGCCCAATCTGCGCCTCAAGGTTGCCGGTGACGCCCCGGGGCGCTATGGCCGCAAGGTGCTAGCGGCGATCGCGAGCAGCCGCCACCGGGACGGCATCGAGTACCTGGGGCCGATTTCTGAGGACCAAAAGCGCCGCCTGCTGTCCAGCTGCCATCTGATCCTGGTCACGAGCATCAAGGAAGGATGGGGGCTGATCGTCACGGAAGCCGCCAGCCAGGGCACACCGGCGGCCGTCTATGACGTGGACGGCCTCCGCGACAGCGTCCGTGACGGCCTCACTGGGCTCGTAACTGCGAGCAACCCAGAGGCCCTAGCGGCGGCGATTGTACGTCTGCTCACCGATCCTCCCCTGTACGAGCAGCTGCGCGAGAACGCATGGCGATGGAGCCACGAGATCACCTTCGATCATGCGTTCAGCGACCTCTCGGCCGTCATCCGCCAGATCCCGGGTGTGCTCCAAGCCTGATGGCACGCTTCTGCCTCTCGTTCGGCGCCTGGGCAGACGGGATCTCCGGCGGTGACCGGCACCTATTGGAAATGGCGGCTCGGTGGCGAGACGAGGTGACGATCGAGGTCGTCGCGCCGCCTCAGGCCCGCGAGGCGGTAGCCAGCTTCGTGCCCGGCGCGGAGTTCGTGGCCGCGGGCTCGGGCGCCAGGTGGGTCAACGAGCGCGGTCCGTTCCTGGCCGCCGAGTACCTACGGCGCGCGGTGGCCGCCCAGCTGGCCCGCCGGCGACCCGATGTCGTCGTGGCGGCTAGCCACTTCCTGCCCGATGCGGCGACCCTGACCGCGGCGGTCCGGCGCGGCTCCCGCGGCGTGGCCTACGTTTACCACCTGATGGAGGGCCGGATGGACCGGTCGCCCCGGACCCTCTGGTCCAAGGTCGACGAGCGTGCGAGCCTGGCCTTGCTGCGCCGCCACGCGTCAGTCGTCTTCACCTCCAACCGCGAGACCTCAGACATCCTCGGCAAGCGCGGCTTTCCGGTCTCTCCTACCGATGTCGGCATCGACGTCGCGTCGTTTCAGCGCGCCCGGCCTGAATCTGCGCCGCCGGTGGTCGTGTTCGTCGCGCGGCTGGTCAGGAGCAAGGGTCTGACGGATGCGATCGAAGCCGTCGCCCTGACCCGCCGGGACGTGCCGGATGCTCGCCTGATCGTGGTCGGAAGCGGCCCCGAGCGTGCGGCCGGGGAGCGCCGGGCGGCAGCGCTCGGAATCACCGACGCGGTGCAGTGGACGGGGTTTGTCTCCGAGACCGAGAAGCGCCGGGTCATGGCTTCCGCTCGCGCGTTCCTCGCCCCCAGCTATGAGGAGGGATGGGGCATCGCTGTCGCCGAGGCGCTCGCCAGTGGCCTGCCGGTCATCGGATACCGCCTGCCCATCCTGGACGAGATCTTCGGGGACGCCTATCGCGGGGTGCAGCTCGGGAGCGTTGAGGCGCTGGCCGCCGCGACTCGGCACTTGCTGCAGGATGATGCAGCGGCGCTCCGCGCCTCCGCCGCGGGTCAAGCGGCGGTCGCCCGGTATGACCTGGGACAGATCGCTCGCCATGAGCTGGGGATCATCATGACCGCCGGAGCCTCAGCGGCTGGCGCCAATTTCGCCGACAGTACAGTGAGAGCGCGGTGAACGGAGAGACTATCCGCTCTGGCGCAGAGAGCTTCGACGAGTCCTACTGGACGGCTGATTCGCAGTACCGCAAGTTCGGTGATTACGCGGCGGCGCTGGCCGCGCTGCGGGCCTGGCATCAGGGTCTCTTCCGCCTGATCAGCGCAGACCTACCCAGCCCGCCGGGACGCGCGCTCGAGGCGGGCTGCGGTCATGGCGCCGTCGTCCACGAGCTGGTCGCCCGGGGCTGGGATGCTGCCGGCTTTGACCTCTCGGAGTGGGTGATCGATCAGGCGCGAAGCGCAAGTCCCGCCGACGCTCACCGTTTTACCGTCGGCGACGCCAACGTGGCGGCGCCTGGCGAGGACCTGGACCTGGTGCTGTGCCTCGAGGTGCTGGAGCACGTACCCGACCCCCGGGCGACGCTGAGCGCACTGGCCACGCGGCTGCGGCCCGGAGGACGTCTGATCGCCACCACGCCCAACCTGCGACCGCTGATCCCCTGGTGGGATCCGGTGACCAAAGACCCGACCCACATCAACGTGCACGAGCCCTTGTGGTGGCGGGGGGCGGTGCAGGCAGCAGGTCTCGAGGCGCGGCAGGTGTCCAGCTTCATCTCCCTGCCCGTGCTATGGCGGCTGCACCCGGCCTTGTCGCGATGGTGGCGGCTTGGCCGCCGCGGTGGACCCGGGGTCCTGATCGTCGCCGATGCGCCCGCCTGACCACCAGTGCGAGACCACATCCGGGGACCAACCTAAGCGCGACCGGCGCTGACTGGCTAGAGCCACACTTCCAAGCAGGCCACAGCGTAGGCGCCGTCCGCGTAGGCTGCCCCGCTCGCTGCCTCCAGCGTCGTCAGCTGCCACCCCGAATCGTCGCGACGATAGACGGATACGTCGATCGACTCCGCCGTCACACCCGCCAAGAGTTCGTTCACGTCTTCTTGATCGAACTGGCGGAACCATCCCATTTCCGTGCGCGTCCCGTACGGAACCGTGAGGTTGATCCGGCCGCCCGGACGAACCACCCGCGTCAGTTCCACCAGTGCTCGGCGAGCCTCGGCTCGCGGGTGGCTCGCGGCGGGCGCATCGGCTCCGTAGCCTCGATTATCCATGCCGATGTGCTCCAGGACCGACACACAGAGCACCTGGTCAAAAGCATCATCGCGAAACGGAAGCGCCCGCAAGTCAGCGTAGATATAGGAGATCCGGCGCTCTACGAAGCTCCGGGGCTCGGGTGCCAGGGTGGCGATCGTGAGGTTTTTGCCGCTGAACCGGTCTAGTAGCGCGGCGTGGTTGAAGGTTGAGCCGGCGTCGAGCACGTCATCGCCGGAGAGACGAGTGAGCGCCCATGGATACTCCACCACGCGTTCGTTGAACCCGGCGCCGTAACCCTCCGGGAGTCTGCCACCCGTAGTGAAGGCTTGCCGCAGCGCGGCGTCCGCCAGCGCGGAGTTCACGGTTCCCCACTGCAGCCGCTCTCCGTAGAGACTCACGAGCCGAGCCACGGTCGCACTACGGCCGAGCAAATCCTGAACCTGCGGAAAGCGCTGCCTGAGCCGGCGAGCCGCGATGGGTAGGGTGATCGGAGGCACAGTCAGTCGGGAAGGCTGTTACGCGTCAGGCGCGCCGGACTCCCGGCGACCACGGCACCGGGCTGGACATCCTGGGTGACCACGGCTCCGGCTCCGATGAGCGCGCGTTCGCCAATCCGCACCCCGCCGAGGATCACGGCGCCAGACCCGAGGGTTGCTCTGGGCTCGATCACCGTCGGCAGCAACTCCCAATCGCCGGGACCGTTGAGCTTCCCGCCGGCGTCGGTGGCACGCGGAAATTTGTCGTTGATAAACATGACGCCGTGTCCGACAAACACGCCGTCGGCGATGTCGATGCCCTCGCACAGGAAGCTGTGGCTCTGGATCTTGCAGTTCGCGCCGATCGTGACGCCGCTCTGCACTTCCACGAACGGACCAACGCGCGTATTGGCTCCGATCCGGCAACCGTAGAGGTTGGTGAACGAGAAGACCGTCACGTTTTCGCCGAACGTGACGTTGTTGATGAGTCGATAAGGTGCGGCGTTCGCTGGTTGATCGGGCATGGACTCCACGCTATCTGACAGCAACACGGCCAGCACGCCCGCAGTCACGTTCGTGTTGCCGACCCTCAACGCGGCGGGCTCCCTGTTCGAGCGCGCGCTGCAGTCCATTCGCGGGCAGGACTATCCGCAGGAGCGGGTCGAGGTCATCGTGGCCGATGGCGGCTCCTCCGACGCCACCCGCGCCACGGCGGAGGGGTTCGGCGCTCGGGTGATCGGAAACCCCAACCGCCTCGCTGAATGGGGGGTCAAGGAGGGGATCCTCGTCGCCTCGGGAGAGATCGTCGTGATCTTTGCGGCCGACAATGAGCTCGTGGACGGCGGCTGGCTACGCCGCGTCACCGGGCGCTTCGCCACCGACGCCGACGTGGCTGCCTGCTATGGCCGGCTCGTCTCCGGAAGCGACGATCCGCCGCTGAACAAGTACCAGGCCCTGATCCAGAGCGAGCCTCTGAACTGGTTCTTGAATCGGAACCTCGAGACATACCTGGCCGGACGCGCACCGGGGCACGACGGCGGGATCGCGTTCAGCGTCGATCCGGCGCGTCCCCTTGTATGGGGCGCCAACGGCCTCGCGCTGCGCGCTGACTGGGTCCGATCGATCTGGGGGCGTCCCGGCTACGTCGCGGACACCGACGCGTTTCACGAGCTCATCCGCAGCGGCCGCGACCGAGTCGTGTACTTCCCGGGCCCGTACTGTTATCACCACCAGGTCGCCAGCTTGTCTGACATGCGGCGCAAGTGGCTGCGCAACAGCCGAGACCACCTGCTTGGTCAGGGAGAGGCGCGCGACCTGGACTGGGTGCTGGTCCCCGGCTTTCGCCGGCGTGCGGTGCTATGGATGATCTACAGCCTGGTCCCCGTCTTCTCCGTCGCGGACGCGGTCCGGCGCGCTGTCGGGGATCGCTCACCGTATTGGCTGTATCACCCGGTCGCCTCGCTGTTACAAGCTCTGACCTACGTCGAGGTCGTGATCGGGACCCCGGCCGGCCGCCGGTTTCTCTCCCGGACGCTGATCAAGCGGCCGCCAGCTTGACTGTTTCCACTACAGCGGCGAGCTCGTCCGCCTGGAGCTCCGGGAACATGGGCAGCGACAGGAGCTCGTTTGCCCACGCTTCGGTGACCGGAAAGTCCCCCGCGCGGTAACCGAGCTGGCTGAGGGCCGGCTGGAGATGGAGCGCGAGCGGATAGTGCATGCCGCACGCTATGCCTTGCTGCGCCAAGGCGTCCCGAAGGACGTCCCGCCTGGGGCTGCGCACGACAAAGAGGTGCCAAACGTGCTCAACGTCCGCCACCGCCCCGGGAAGCTGCAGCGGGGCATCCTCGAGTGCCGCGCAGTACGCCGCCGCATGGGCCCGGCGCAGCTCGTTCCAACCATCAAGGTGCCGAAGCTTGACCCGAAGAACCGCCGCGTGAACCGTATCGAGCCGCTCGTTGGGCCCCAACGCCACGTGCACATACTTCTCGGCTTGGCCAAGGTTGCGCAAGATCCGGATCCGCTCCGCCAACTCAGCATCGTCAGTGGTGATGGCTCCCCCATCCCCGTAGGCGCCGAGGTTCTTGCCCGGATAGAAGCTGAACGCCGCGATGTGGCCGAGGCTGCCCGTGCGCCTGCCCCGGTAGCGAGCACCGTGGGCCTGGCAGGCGTCCTCGATCAAGGTGATCCCGTTCTCCTCGCACAGGGCCGTAAGGGGTTCAGCGTCGGCAGGCTGGCCATAGAGGTGGACGGCGATGACTGCTTTGGTCCGGGATGAGATCGCCGCCTGGACCTGCGCCGGATCGATCTGGGCCGTGCTGGGGTCGCAATCGACGAGCACGGGGCGGCCTCCCAAGCGGAGGATCGGAGTGACCGTGGCGATGAACGTGTTCGCGGGCGCGATCACCTCGTCGCCCGGCCCGATGCCGAGGGCCTCTAAGGAGAGCGCGATCGCCGCCGTGCCGGACCCAACCCCGACGCAGTGCGCTACCTCGCAGTACTCGGCGAACTCCTGCTCGAACCGTGTGACCTCGTCACCCAGGATGTACTGCGTTGAGGCAACAGCCGCGAGCAGAGCCTCATCGACCTCGTCCTTGATTGATCGGTACTGGCGCGCGAGATCGACGAATTCAACCTTCACGCGGCCGCCGTTCGGACTCGAGCCAGCTCAACCGGCACGCCTCCGGACTGAAGTGAGGCCGTAGCTGCTTCGAGCGCGGCGACGACCAACCGCGCCTCCCGGCCGCCAGACTCGGGGCGCTGGCCCGTACGACAGCAGTCGACGAAATGCATGACCTGCTCCTTCAGGGGCTCGCGCGACGGCACGCTCGGGATTTGAATCCCCCCGTCCCGGATGAGCGCCTTAAACTCGCCATACTCCGTGCCGCGCGCGGATTCTGAGACCGACTCGTAGCTCGCCCCACGGTCGTAGATGCGGAGCTTCTCGTCAACGGCCACGTCGTCGAAGACCACCATACGGTTGTCGCCGACGACGGTGGTGCGACGCACCTTGTAGGGGTCCAGCCACGAAGCATGCACGTTGGCCAAGACGTCGTTGGCGAAGCGGAGCGTCAGGAATACGACGTCCTCGGTGCCCTCCCGAAGAAAGGCTTGACCAGTGGCCGTCACCGACCTCAGCTCCTGGTCGAGGAGATAGAAGAGGATGGACAAATCGTGCGGAGCGAGGTCCCAGAGAACATTGACGTCTTGGCGAATCGGTCCGAGCCCGGTCCGGGCCGAATGGCAATAGAGCACCCGCCCGATCTCGCCGTTGACGATTAGATCGCGCAGTTGCCGCACCGCCGGGTTGAAGATAAAGGTGTGTCCAACCGCCAGTATCCGTCGGGCGCGGTCGCTGGCCAGGATGAGCTCATCGCATTCAGCAACCGTGGTAGCCAGGGGCTTTTCACACAGGACGTGCTTTCCGGCCTCCAGCGCAGCCAGGGCAAGCCCGTGATGAGTCGACGTCGGGGTGGCGATGATAACTGCGTCGATCTCGTCGTTCTCGAAGATCTCGTCCGGCGTGCGGGCAGCGTGAGTTCCCGGATACCGGGCGGAAATGAACTCGAGAGCCTGCGGCGAAGAGTCACAGGCAGCCACCAACTCGGCGTCCGAGACCTCACTCAGGACACGTGCGTAATTTGGCCCCCAGTAGCCGAGGCCGATTAGAGCGACGCGCAAGACGGCGGTCATTCTAGACACTGAGGCGCGGGTCGCCTGATGCAGGGCTGACTTGCCTGGCTGATCGGCCAGGCGCTTCGGGCGAGGATTTGTCTGGCCACATCAGACTGCGCGCGGATCGGGGGCGCAAGCCGCTAGGTTGCGCCCCAATGGCGCCAGTGCTGAGCAGGCTCACCGACCCCCACCGCTACGACTTGGTCCCGGCGGGCCCCGGCTCGGTCCTCGACGTGGGCTGCGGCTCGGCCAAGACACCCGGGGCGGTAGGGCTGGATGTCTCCGCCGACACCGACGCCGACGTCGTTCACAGCCTCGACGAGTTTCCCTATCCGCTCGAGACGGCCAGCTTTGACCACGTGCTCATGCAGGATGTCCTGGAACACGTGCGCGAGCCGATCCGGGTAATCGAGGAACTGCACCGCGTGCTGCGCCCCGGCGGGCGGCTGCAGCTACGCACGCCCCACTTCTCCTCGGCGCTGGCCTACGCGGACCCGACCCATCAGCATTATTTCTCGGCCATGGCCATTCGCTCGCTGGCCACGCCGCGTTTCGCGCACTACACCCCGGTCCGCTTCGAGATCGTGCACGTCACCCTTGACCTGTGGCTGCCCTTCCGGCTCGGGGGGATCGAGTACCTCGCCAACCGTTTCCCGGAAACCTACGAGAAGTACCTGGCCTTCCGCTTCCCGGCCATGAACATCCGCGCCGAGTTCGCCGTCCCCCAGTGAACACGCCCGTTCCGCCGCGGGTCGCGATCAACGCCATCTTCCTGTTGCCCGGGATGGGAGGACTGGACACCTACGTGCGCGAGCTCGTGCCCGAACTCGTCCGGCTCGCCCCCCAGACACGCTTCAGCGTCTATTGCTCCCCAGCCGGACGCGAGCATCTGGCACGGACTGACTGGGCGAGTGAGGTGGAGCTGATCAGCCACCCCCTGTTCGGCGTCTCCGGCCTGAAGGCGATCACCGAGCTGACGGTGCTCGGTGCGCTGGCCGGCACCCGGGCCGATCTGCTCCACAGCGTGGCCTTGACCGCCCCGCTGTGGACCCGAGCGGTCAACGTGGTCACGATCGCAGACACCACCTGGATGTACGGCACGGCGCTTGATGGCACCACCCGCCTGTGGCGTCTGGTGGTGCCCCCGGTAGCCCGTCGCGCCGACCGCCTGATCGCCATCTCGAGGGCTGGGGCGCAGGACATCACCCGCCATCTGCGCATCCCCGCCGACCGGATCGACATAACGCTCCTTGGCCATGCCCGGTTAGCGTCGGCGACCATCATGCCCGAGGTCGAGCTCAGGAGGCGCTTCGGGCTCGGCGATGGTCCGCTGGTTCTGACCGTCGGCACACGCAAGCCGCACAAGAACGTACTCGGGTTGATTGCCGCCCTCCCCGAAGTGCTCGAGCACGAGCCGCACGCTCGCCTGGTACTGGCCGGCAACCCGACCGCCCACGAGCGCGAGCTACGGGCCGCCGTCCGTGACCACGACGTCGCGGACGCCGTCTCCTTCCTGCCCTTCGTAGAAGAGGACGCGCTCGAGGGGCTCTACGCCGCCGCCGAGTGTTTCGTGTTGCCATCCTTCAACGAGGGTTTCGGCCTGCCCCTGCTCGAAGCCATGGGCCGTGGCGTGCCGGTGGCGTGCTCAAACGTCTCGGCGCTGCCCGAAGTCGCGGGCGACGCGGCCCGGTACTTCGATCCTGGCGACTCGCATCAGATCGGGGGCGCCCTGATTGACCTGCTCGGCGACCGAGTCCTGCGCGAGCAGCTAGCCGCGCGCGGGCGGGCCCGCGAGGCAGAGCTGACCTGGGGCGCAACCGCCCTGGCCACGCTGGAAAGCTACGCCCGTGCCTGGGCCGCCCGGCGGTCCGCCGGGACGAGTTAGCCTGCGCGGATGCAGGCGCCGCGTCGCTTCCTCGACGGCCACGGGATGCTGCGGGCATGGCGGATCTGACCCCCAGGACTGACGGGGAGGACGGCGTCGGATCCGACCTTCTGGACAGCCGCCGCGCCGGGGGCGTGCTCCTGCGCGGGAGCGTCCTGCGCTTCGGAGGCTTCGTGACAACTGTCGCCCTATCGGTTGTCTCGGCGACCCTGCTGACGCGTCACCTCGGCGTGGCGCGCTTCGGCCAGTACACAACGGTGATGTCGCTGGTGGCGGTGGTGGCGGCGGTCACTGACGCCGGGATGTCGACCTACGGCACGCGCGAGTACGCGATCCGCCGCGAGCCCGGGCGCAGCGCGTTCATGCAGATCCTGCTCGGGCTCCGGGTCGTGCTGACCCTGGCCGGGGTGCTGCTGACCGTCGCCTTCGCGCTGGCGGCCGGCTACGACACCGCACTGCTGCTCGGGGCACTCACCGCCAGCCTGTCCACCGTCCCTCTGGTCTTCCAGCACACTCTCTCGATCCCGCTCTCGGCCGAGCTGCGACTCGGCACCGTGTCAGCCCTGGAGGTGGCACGCCAGGCGGTACTGGTGGCGGCCCTGGTCGCGCTGATCGTCGCCGGCGCCGGAGTCCTGCCCCTGCTAACCGTGCCTTTGATCACCAACTCGCTGCTCATCCCGCCCACGACCGTCCTTGTCAGAGGCAGAATATCGGCAAGGCTGCGGATCACGCCCGGGCAGTGGCCGCCGCTGCTGCGGGCCACAGTCGTGTTCTCCCTGGCCACCGCGGTGGGGACGATCTACGTCTACACCGCCCAGATCCTCACCAGCCTCGTGACAAGCCGCTACCAGAGCGGCCTGTTCGCCGTCTCCTTTCGCGTCTTCATCGTGATCAGCGCCGTGCCCGGGCTGTTGGTCGGTGGAACGCTCCCCCTGCTTGCCCGGGCCGCGCGCGATGACCGGGAGCGCCTGGCCTACGCGCTGCAGCGCGTCTTCGACGTCTCGTTGATTCTCGGGGTGGCCGCCGTGCTGGGGACGCTGGCGGGAGCGCCGTTCATCATCGAGGTCATCGCCGGACGCGGCTACGCGGGCGCGACGGAGGCGCTGCGGATACAGGGCGTGGCGCTGCTCGCATCCTTCCTCCTCGCCGGATGGAGCTTTGCGCTGCTGTCCCTCAAACGTCACGCGGTTCTGCTGCTGATCAACCTCGCCGCGTTCCTGACGAGCTGTCTGTTGACGCTCCTGCTCGCGAGCAGCCACGGCGCCACTGGGGCGGCCGTCGCCACCGTCTGCGGGGAGACGGTGCTCGCCGTAGGGTCGCTCGTGGCGCTCATCCGCGGACATCCCGAGTTCAGGCCGCGACTGGGAGTCGTCCTGAAGGTCGTGCTGGCGAGCCTGCCGGCGGTTGTGCTCGTGCTGCTGGTGGAGATCCCCTCCATCTGGCTGGCCTTGCTGGCGCTCGCCGCATACGGGCTGCTGATCCTCGTCACCAGGGCCGTGCCCGAGGAGCTGCTCGAGCTGATCCCGCGACGCCTTCGCCGAGGAACCCTCAGCTAGCCTCAGCCGATGGCCGCTGGCGAACTCGCCCTGGTGGTGCTCAACTGGAACGGCGCGGCCCTCCTTCGCCAGCACCTGCCGGCAGTGGTGGAGGCGGCCGAGCGCGCCACGGCCGATGTGCGGGTCTACGTGATCGACAACGCCAGCGAGGACGAGTCCCTTGAGGTGATCGCCGGCTTCGCGGGCGTGGAGCCGATCCGCTTTGCAGACAACCGCAGACTGCACGCGTACAACGAGGCGCTCCGTCGCATCGACTGCCAGGCGTTCATGATGCTCAACAACGACGTCAGCCCCGCCCCCGATGTGGTCGATCCGATGTGGCAGACGCTGCGGGCCGATCCGAGCGTCTTCGTGGTCGGCGGGGACGTGATCGACACTGCCTCGGGGGAGATCGACTCCGGTCCCACGGCCGCCCGCTGGGAGCATCGGTGGGTGCTCGAGCCGGCCTCCCTTGCCGGCTCCAGCGAGCCCGTGGACGTCGCCTACGTGTCAGGCGGCGCCGGCCTCTACCGGCGGCAGATGTTCCTCGAGCTGGGCGGGTTCTGGGATCTGCTCCCGGGCCTCTACTGGGAGGACGTCGAGCTCGGCCTGCGCGCCTGGCTGCACGGCTGGCGCTCGGTCTATCACCCAGCCGTGCGCTTCGATCACGCCAGCGGCTCCACGGTTCGTCGCACGCTCAACCCCCGCCTGCGCGAGTTCCGCACCTACCAGAACGTGCGCCTCACCCACTGGGAGCTGCTCCTGGACAGAGCGGACCTGTGGGACTACCTGCTCGGCGAGCTACGAGCCAGCCTGCGCAAGCCCTACTACTACCCAGCGCTACTGACGCTGCTGCCCTCCCTGCCCGCTGTCGTACGTCGTCGCCGCGCGCTGCGCCGCCGCTGCGGCGTGTTGCCTGTACGGGACCTTCAGGCGCGCTGGCGGGTGCCTGCGCGCGGAGCCCCCCTCATCCCTCCTCCGCCTGCCTCGGTGCAGGCCACCGGGGGTCAGCGGCCCTAGCCACCACGGTGAGCTGCTGGCGTAGGAAGTCGTTGGCCAACGGCTCGCACACCTTCGCCAGCGCCCTGCCCTTGAGGCTCGCCGAGGTGACCCATCGCTGCGGCTGCCAGCCGCTCGCGGTGAGCATCCGCTCGAGGCTGCGGCGGGTGAACCACCGCAGATGGGTCCAGTCCCGGACTCCCCACGGCTCGTACTCGAACTCACCCCGCAGCACCAGGTTGCCGACCAGCCGGTAGAAGCGCAAGTTCGGCACCGACACCGCAAGCCGACAGTCGACGGCCCCCCAGCCGCGCAACGTGTTGAGGGCACTCCAGGGGTCGATCAAGTGCTCGAGCACGTCGGCCGCCACGATCACGTCGAAGCGCTGCCCGCCGAGCTTCGCCAAAGGGGTCCGCTCGAGTGTCCCCACCACCGCGGTGTCATAGCGCGCGGCCGCGCGGGCGATGGCCGCAGGCGAGGGGTCGAGGGCCACGAGCTCGCTCGCTCCCGCCTTGCGTAACCGCGGCGCCCACGAGCCCTCTCCGCTGCCGACATCCAACAGCCGGCCCGAGATGGGCCCCAGGCCGCGGAGCACGTCCTCGTTGTCGTTGGCGCCGTAGAGAAAGCTCTGCTGCAGCGGGGACTCGGTGACCGTCATCGGCTAGCGGCGCCGCGCCGGAGCCGCTGGCAGCTCTGCGGGCGCATACGCCTGCGCCACCATCGTTTCCACTGGGCCGAGGACAGCGACGCGGATCCGATTCACCGGCAGAAGGCTACCGCTGGGCACCTGCCGCCGCGATAGCCTCCCCGCCCGTGCCCTCGGTCCTCATCGTGCGCGGCCATCTTTCCACCCCGTGGGAGCTGCGTCCCTGGCTGGAGCTGCCCGAGCGCTACGAGGTGTCCTACCTGCTCACCGGGTCCAACCGCTTCGCCACGCCCGAGCGGCTGCGCGCCGTGCCTGCCCGATCGCTGCGGGACCTGCTGCCCCGCGGGCCACTCGGCGAGCTCTCGGCGGGCGTCCTCGGCGATCGCTATCTCTC
>JBAVWI010000201.1:0-17224 GCA_049697735.1 Solirubrobacteraceae bacterium | reverse complement strand
ACGCACCGGGGCGGCGATCGCTGCCAGGCCCAACTCGAGCTCGTCGACCGCGGTGGCGAAGTCCTCGCGCCGGACCGCCTCCAGCTCGGAGCGCAGCTGGGGCGAAGGCGTCACCGGGAGCGGGCCGCCCTGGCTGATCTCTGGCGCCGCGAAGGTGGCGCGTCCGAAGGCCATGAACACCTTGCCCACCGCGGTGGTGTGATAGTCAACCTGGCGCCCCAGCCACTGGCCGGCACCGAGAAAGTGGCGGCTGTCGACCTGGGCGACGTGCTCGACGCCGTGCCGGGTGGGCACGGCGAGGTTGATCGTCTCCCCGGTGGTCGCGCTCAACTCATCCAGCGAGACGCGGGCGAGGTCGACGACGCTGCGCTCGAGCAGGCTGCGCTCGGCCACGCGGAGGATCGCCGGACCGGGCCGGAGCCGGCCACGCTCACCGTCCTGCTCGACCAGGCCCTGACGCTCGAGCGCTGAGACCAGTCGTGAGGCAGTGCTCTTGGGAATGCCGCTGGCGCTGGCCAATTCGGTCAGCGCGACCGGCTGCTCGGACTCGAGCACCCGGAGCAGCAATTCGGCGCCACGGTCGATAGCGGTCGTCCCGCGAGCGGTGGCGTCGGACTCGGAAGTTTGGTGGAACTGTTGTTCCATGCCGGATATATTAGGGCTCGCACGCGCCGAGTCAAGCGCTCTACCGCAACCTCAGAGGGAGACACCGCATGTTCGTCAACGCCATGCCCCGTTACGAGATCCTCAGCGAGGAGGCGATGGCCATCCTCGACCGGGGTTGGCGGCGGATCGTCTCTGAGCTGGGTGTTGAGTTCCTGCTCCCCGAGGCCGTCGAGTTGCTGCGCGAAGCAGGACAGATCGTCGAAGACGAGAATCGAGTCCGCTTCGATCCCGAATTCATCCTCGAGCAGGTGGCCAAAGCGCCGCGCGAGTTCGACCTCCAGGCGCGCAACCCCGCCAACACCCTGCACATCGGGGGTGACCACATGGCCTTCGCCCCCGTTTACGGCTGCCCGTTCATCCGCGAGGGCGACGTCCGGCGCGACGCCAAGATGGCCGACTTCGAGAACCTCGTCCGGCTCGCCCAGACCTTCCCGGAGCTCGATTCACCGGGAGGCACGATCTGCGAGCCCGAGGACCGGCCACTGGACTCTCGCCACCTCGACATGGTGTTCGCGCTGCAGTCCTTGAGCGACAAGCCCTACATGGGGTCGGTCACCTCGGGTCCCAATGCCGCCGACACGATCCGCATGGGGGAGATCCTGTTCGGCGGCCGGGAGTCGATCGAAGCCACGCCGGCGTCGATCTCGCTGATCAACGTAAATTCCCCCCTGCGCTACGACGACCGAATGCTGGGGGCGATGTTCGAGTACGTCAAGGCCGGGCAGGCCGTGATCCTCACCCCGTTTCTGCTCATGGGGGCGATGTCGCCGGTCTCGCTGCCGGCCACCCTCGTCCAGCAGATGGCCGAGGCCCTGGTCGGGATCGCGCTCTCCCAGCTGATCCGTCCCGGCGCGCCGGTCGTCTTCGGCTCATTCCTGTCCAACACCGACATGCAGTCGGGCTCGCCGTCCTTCGGCACCCCCGAGTCCGGCATCGGCGTCCTCTGCACGGGGCAGATAGCACGCCACTTCGGACTGCCCTGGCGTGGCGGGGGGGCGCTCAATGCATCCCAGACCGTCGACGCCCAAGCCGCCTACGAGTCGCTGATGACCCTCCTGCCCACCTTCCTGGCCGGGGCGAACTTCGTCATGCATTCGGCCGGATGGTTGGAGGGCGGACTGGTCTCCTGCTACGAGAAGTTCATCGTCGACATCGAGCTCCTGCGCGAGCTCAAGCACGAGTTCACGCCGCTGGAGATCGATGAGGCTTCGCTGGCCTTCGACGCCCACCTCGAGGTCGGGGCCGGGGGCCACTTCCTCGGCGCCGCCCACACGCTTGAGCGCTTTCGGGACTGCTTCTACCGTCCGCTGCTGTCCTCGACCGAGAACTTCGACCGCTGGACGAAGAAGGGCGCCCGCGACACGACGGCGCGGGCCGGCGAGATCTGGCGCGAGACGCTCGAGCGCTACGAGCAGCCGCCGCTCGACGATGCCATCCGGGCCGAGCTCGAGGAATACGTCGTCCGCCGCCGGGCTGAGCTGGGCGACTGAGCCCGCCCCGGAGTGATCACGAGTCCAGGCGGCGGACGTTGTAACCGGCTGCCTCCAGCGCGGCCACGATCTCGGTGGCGTGCTCGGCTCCCCGCGTCTCGAGCGCGATCTCGACTCCGGTCTCGCGGACGTGGAGCGGCACCGCTTCACGGACGTGATCGGCCTGCACGATGTTGCCTCCCGCCTCGGCGATCGTTGTCAGCAGCGCGGCCAGGCCGCCCGGCCGGTCCGAGATGCGCGTGAACAGCCGCAGCCGGCGTCCGGCCGTGGTCTCGTGGCGATGGGCGATGGCGGCCAGCAGGCCGGCGTCGACGTTGCCGCCCGAGAGGACGATCACTGTCGAGCCCTGGGACGCGGGGGTCAGCCGTCCCCCCAGCAGGGCGGCGATGCCGACCGCGCCCCCGCCCTCGACCACGAGCTTGGAGCGCTCGAGCAGCCAGACCATGGCGTCGGCGACCTCGTCCTCCTCGACGACCACGAGCTCATCGACCCAGCGCTGGACGAGCGGCAGGGTAATCTCGCCCGGCCGCTTGATCGCGATGCCGTCAGCAATCGTCGCGCGGGCTGCAAACGCGACCGGCGCGGAAGCAGCGATCGAGTCGGGGAACGGCGCGCAGGCCGAGACCTGAACGCCGATCACCTGCACCTGGGGGCGGACCGCCTTGATCACCCCGCCCACGCCCGAGATCAGCCCGCCGCCGCCCACCGGGACGACCACGGCGGCGAGATCGGGGACATGGTCGAGCAGCTCGAGTCCGAGCGTGGCCTGCCCGAGAATGACGTCGGGATCATCGAAGGGGTGCACGAACTCGGCGCCGGTCTCGGCGGCCCGCTCCAGGGCGGCGGCGACGCACTCGTCCACTGAGTCGCCGCCGAGGATGACCTCGCCGCCGAAGGCTTGAACGGCGGCGACCTTGGCCACCGGCGCCTCGCGGGGCATGAAGACCTGGCAGGGGATCTCGCGGGCGCGGGCCGCGTAGGCCAGCGATTGCCCGTGGTTGCCGGCGCTTCCCGCCACCACCCCCGGGGGCTGGGACAGCCGGGAGATCTTGTGCAGGGCGCCGCGGAGCTTGAACGAACCGGTCCGCTGAAGGTTCTCGGCCTTGAGGAGCACGTGGCCGCCACAGCCGTCGGACAGGCTGCGCGAGCTCAGCAGCGGGGTTTCGCGCGCCAGCGTCGCCACCACCCGGCGGGCGTCAACGGCCTCGCCGGCGGCGATCCGGTGCTCCACCGCATCGGCGTCGGACGCTGCCATCAACGGGCTCCGATGGGTTGGCGCACGATGACGCCAATGTTAGACTCCTAACCGATGACTCATATATCAGTCGTCCGCGATGCCGAGCGCTTCGGCTCCGCGGACGCGCGGACCGGAGCCGCTCGAATGCGAACCGTATTTGCGGCGGCGAGCACGAAGGCCCGGCGATGAGCACACGGGCTTCTCAGCCACCGCCGGCGCCGCGACCGCTCCTGGCCGATCGGGCCTACGCCGAGCTGCGCGACAGGATCGTGACCCTGCGAATCGCGCCCGGGGAGCCGATCGACGAGGACGCCCTCGGCGCTGAGCTCGGCATTGGACGGACCCCGGTGCGCGAGGCGATCAAGCGTCTGGCGCTCGAGAACCTGGTCACCGTGTTCCCGCGCCGGGGAACCTTTGCCTCCGAGATCAACATCACCGATCTGGCTGACATCTCCGACGTCCGCGTACAGCTCGAGGGTCACGCCGCCTACCGGGCCGCGCAACGGCTGACCAAGGACCACCGGGTGGAGCTCGATGGACTCCTTCAGGCGCTTGCCCATAGCCAGGGCAGCGACGACATCGTCGCCCTGATGGCCCTCGATGCCGCGGTGCACCGCTTCATCCACCGCGCCGCCGCCAACCCCTACCTCGAGGAGACGCTCGGCCGCTACCTGAACCTGTCCTTGCGGATCTGGCACCTCGTGCTCGATCGCCTCCCGCATCTGTTCGCGCGCGTGCACGAACACGATGATCTCCTGCACGCGATCGCGTCCGGCGATCCCGAGCGGGCGCGCGCGGTCGTGGCCGAGCACATCGAGACTTTCGAGCGCGAGATCCGCGCCGTTCTGTAACTCAACGAGTGGAGTGAGATGCGCTACGACTACGTGATCATCGGCAGCGGTTCCGCCGGTTCGGTCCTCGCCAACCGCCTGAGCTCAGATCCGTCGACGAGCGTGCTCGTGCTCGAGGCGGGGCGCAACGACTCGCTGTGGGACGTGTACATCCACATGCCGGCCGCGCTCTCGTTCCCGATCGGCAACCGCTTCTATGACTGGAAGTACGAGTCCGAGCCCGAACCGCACATGTACGGGCGCAAGGTCTACCACGCCCGCGGCAAGGTCGTGGGCGGCTCGAGCTCGATCAACGGGATGATCTTCCAGCGTGGCAACCCGATGGATTACGAGCGCTGGGCGGCCGACCCGGGTATGGAGGACTGGGACTACGCCCACTGCCTGCCCTACTTCAAGCGCATGGAGACGTGCCTGGCCGGAGCCAACGTGTGGCGTGGGGGTGACGGGCCGCTCAAGCTCGAGCGGGGCCCGGCCGACGGGCCCCTGTTCCGGGCCTTCTTTCAGGCCACCGTGCAGGCGGGCTATGAGCTCACCGAAGACGTCAACGGCTACCGCCAGGAGGGCTTCGGGCCCTTTGATCGCAACATCTATCGCGGGCATCGACTGAGCGCCGCCCGGGCGTACCTGCATCCGGTGCTGGGGCGCCCCAACCTCGAACTGCGCACGCGGGCCTTTGTCTCGCGGGTGATCTTCAAGGGCAAGCGAGCTGTCGCCGTGGACGTCGTCCGGCGCGGGCGGACGGAGCGGATCGAGGCCGGTGAGGTGATCCTCTCGGGCGGAGCGATCAATTCTCCCCAGCTGCTCCAGCTCTCGGGGGTCGGCAACGCCCACGAGCTCGAGGCGATCGGGATCAAGCCAGTCCACGACCTACCGTCCGTGGGCGAGAACCTCCAGGACCACCTCGAGGTCTACGTTCAGTACGCGTCCAAGCAGCCGGTCTCGGTGGCCCCGGCGATGAAATTGCGCAACCGGCCGTGGGTCGGAGCCCAATGGCTGTTGGGCCGCCGCGGTCCCGGCGCCACCAACCACTTCGAGGGCGGTGGCTTCGCGCGCTCCAACCAGGACGTGGCCTACCCCAACCTGATGTTCCACTTTTTGCCCATCGCAATTCGCTACGACGGCACGGCGCCCAAGGGACACGGTTACCAGGTCCATGTGGGCCCGATGTATTCCGACGCGCGAGGCTCGGTCAAGGTCGTCTCGACTGATCCGCGGCGTCATCCCGCGCTGCGCTTTAACTACATGTCCACCGAGACCGACCGGCGGGAGTGGGTGGAGGCGATCCACGTCGCCCGCAACATCCTCACCCAGCCCGCCTTCGACGAGTACAACGACGGCGAGCTCTCGCCCGGTGCGGGCGTGGCGACCGACGAGCAGATCCTCGAGTGGGTCGCCAAGGACGCCGAAACGGCACTGCATCCCTCGTGCACGTGCCGTCTGGGCACGGGCGAGGACTCGGTCATCGATCCGACGAGCATGGCCGTCCACGGCCTTGAGGGAATCCGGGTCGCCGACGCCTCCTCGCTGCGCTACATCACCAATGCCAACATCCATGCTCCGACAGTGATGGTGGCCGAAAAGGGAGCGGATCTGATCCTGGGCAACACGCCGCTGCCCCCGATCAACGAGCCGTTCTACCGCCGCGAGCAGTCCGGCGCCGCCACGAAGTCAACTCGAGCCGCGGCCCAGGTCTAGGCCCGGCGGCGGTCGGGGGTGATCACCACGGTCTGGAGCTCGGTGAAGGACTCCATCACGTGGGCGCCGCCCACGCGCCCGATGCCGCTGTCGCTGCCGGCCCGGCCTCCGAACGGGAGGTGGGCCTCCCAGTAGTTGCTTGACTCGTTGATATTGACCCAGCCCGTCCGCACCCGGTCGGCGAATTCGAGGCCCTGAGCCAAATTGGCGGTGAAGACGGCCGCCAGCAGCCCATACGGCGAGGCATTGGCCAGGTGGATCGCCTCCTCCAGCGAGCCGATCGCGATTACCGGCGCGATCGGCCCGAAGGTCTCCTCGGCGCTGACCCGAGCCTCGTCGGGAACCCCGGCGAGGACGGTGGCCGGCCAATACAGGTCGGTGGGCATGTCGCTCTGCCGCGCGCCGCCGGTGAGCACGGTGGCGCCGCGTGCCTGGGCGTCGGACACGTGCTCGTCCATCTTCGCCGCCACCGGCTCGTTGTTGAGCGGCCCCATTGTCGTCTCGGGCGCGAACGGGTCACCGAGCGTGATCCGCTGGGCGACGGCCCGCGCGAGCATCTCGACGAACTGGTCGTGGACGGCGCGATGCACGAGGATGCGCTCCCCGGCCGTGCAGCTTTGGCCCGCGCACAAGAAGCACGCGGTCAGCGTCGCCTCCACAGCCGCCTCCAGGTCGGCGTCATCGAGCACGACAATCGGCCCGTTGCCGCCCATCTCGAGCACCGTCGCCTTGCCGGCCGCGGCGACGGCGACTCGGCGCCCGGTGGCAGTCGAGCCGATGAACCCGACCCCGGCCGTACCGGGGTGACGGGCGATCTCGTCGCCGACCACCGGACCCGGGCCGGTGACAAGGTTGAACACGCCCGGCGGCAGGTCCGCGTCGGCGACACACTCGGCGAGCGCGACTGCGCACACTGAGGTCGTCGGGGCGGGAGTCCACACGACGGTGTTCCCGCAGGCCAGCGCGGGCGCGATCAGCTCGGCCGGCATCGTGTAGGGCCAGTTCCAGGGGCTGATGATTCCCACCACGCCCCGCGCCCGACGGGCCAGGAACACGCGCTTGCCGGGCGAGAACGAGTTCGGGTGCCCGCCGCCCAGGCGCTTGGCGTCCTCGGCGGCCATGCGCCAGTACTCGACCAGCTCGTCCACCTCATCAAACGCTTCGGTGTGCAGGGGCTTGCCCTGATCGAGGGTCAGCGTATGGGCGAGCGCATCGCGCCGGGACTCGATCAGGTCACCTACAGCGTGCATCTTGGCTGCGCGCTCAAACGCGGTCAGACGCGCCCAGCCCTCGGCCGCCTGACCCGCTGCGGCGATCGCCGCTCGCGCGTCGTCGCGGTCGCCGGTGGCGACGGAGCCGAGCGTCTCGCCGCTGGCCGGGCTGGTGGCGACAGTGGTTTCGCCCGAGACGGCGGTTCGCCAATCCCCGCCCACGAACATCGCATATGCCGTATCGGTGCTCAATCGTCCGTCTCCCGGTGTGGGACCGCGCCCGCCGAGACGAGCGGCGCGGTCGTTGACACGTATAGACAACTGATATATAACCGGCTGTCTGGACTGGGTCAACGTTGCGCAAAGCTGTTACGAACGCGCCGGTGCGAGGCGCGCAACCGTTTGAACAACCCGCGCGGCTGCGCGGATGGGGAGGTTGATTGATGGCCACTGTAGAGTCGCCAGGCGGCCCCAGCCCGAGCGGTGACAGCTCGGAGCTCGCCGGGTTCGGTTACAAGCAGGAGCTCGACCGGTCCCTGGGCAGCTTCTCGTCGTTTGCGGCGGGGTTCAGCTACATCTCGATCTTGACCGGGGTGTTCGAGCTGTTCGGGTTCGGCTTTCTCAACGCCGGGCCGGCGGTGTGGTGGTCGTGGCTTGTCGTGTTCGCCGGGCAGATGGCCGTAGCGCTGTGCTTCGCCGAACTGGCGGGGCAGTTCCCGCTTGCCGGTTCCGTCTACCAGTGGTCGAAGCGGATCGGGACCGACTTTTTGTCCTGGATGACAGGCTGGATCCTGATCATCGGCTCGATCGTCACCGTGGCCGCGGTCGCCGTGGCCTGGCAGGTCGTCCTCCCCCAGGTCACCACGCACCTGCAGTTCGTTGGCTCGGCCGCCGACGCGGGCACCTACAGCACCGCCAACGGGGCCAAGAATGCCCTCATCCTGGGGGCGATCCTGATCGTGTTCGCGACAATCATCAACATGCTCGGGGTCAAGGTCATGGCCCGGATCAATAACTTCGGGGTGATCGCGGAGCTGATCGGCTCGGTGATCCTGGTCATCCTTTTGATCTTCCACTTCAGCCGCGGACCGAGCGTGGTCGTGCATTCGCTCGGCACCGGCGCTGGGCATAGCTGGGGATACTTCGGGGCCTTCCTGATCGGCGGGATCATGAGCGCGTACGTGATGTACGGCTTTGACACCGCCGGAACGCTGGCCGAGGAAACCAACGATCCCCGACGAGCGGCGCCCCCCGCGATCATCCGCGCGCTGATTACCGCGGCCATCATCGGCGCGCTGCTGATCCTGTTCGCGCTGATGGCGGTCAAGAACATCAACGACAAGAACATCGGCCTGCTCGGGCTGCCCTACATCATCAAGCAGGCGCTCGGCAACACGGCTGGCAACGTGTTCCTGATCGACTCGGCGATCGCGATCACGGTCTGCACACTGGCGGTCTGCACGGCCTGCATCCGGATGCTGTTCTCGATGGCGCGCGACGGGCGCCTCCCCTTCGGATCTCACATCGCGCGGGTATCCGGGCGCCGCCGGGTGCCGATCGTGCCGGCCCTGTTCGTCGGCGTCATGTCGCTGGTCCTGCTGGCCGTCAACATCGCCAACCAGTCGGCGTTCCTGACCCTCACCTCGGTCGCGATCATCATGTTCTATCTGCCTTATCTGGCCGTGACCTGGTCGATGCTGCGGCGGCGGATGCGGGGTGAGTGGCCGCGTCCCGAGCATGGCCCCTATTTCAACCTCGGACGCTGGGGGCTGCCGGTCAACCTCTTCGCGGTCGTCTACGGAAGCGTGATCGCGTTCAACATCGCCTGGCCGCGCGCCGCCGTGTACGGGACCAAGTGGTACTTCCGCTTCGGTGCCTATGAGTTCATCGGCGCGTCGTTCATCGTCGGCTGCCTGTATTACTTCCTCGTCCAGAAGCGCAAGGGGGAGGTGGTGCTGGCCGAGCACCGGGCGGAGATCCCCGCGCTTCCGGGCGAGCCGCTCGGCGAGATGGCTCCGTGATTGGGGCGCCGGCCGCCGGCGCCTGAGGAGCCGAGGTGTGAGCGTCTCACGCGGGCGCCCCGGGTCGGCGCGGTGAGCGCCGATGACGCGCACGAGGTGGCCCGCTTCCTGGGCGTCCATCCGCCCTTCGCCTCGCTGCCGGAGGAGGTAGTCGCCGAGGTCGCGGGTGCCGCGGCGCTGCAGCGGGTGGCAGCCGGGACGACGATCTTTCACCAGGGCGACGGACCGCTCGAGCACCTGTGGGTGATCCGCGAGGGAGCGGTCGAGATCGTCTCCGGGGGCCGCGTGCTCGATCTGCTCGGCGAGGGTGAGCTGTTCGGGCATGCGTCGATGCTCTCCGGACTGCCTCCCGGCTTCGAGGCCCGGGCCGCCGAGGACACGCTCTGCTATCGGATTGACGCCGCTGTGGCCGAGCGGTTGCTCGCCGCTCCCGCAGGGGTGCGCTACGTGGCCCGCTCGCTGGCCGAGCCGCCGACCGACCTGCACTCGGTGGCCCGCGAGCCGGCCCGCAACACAGCCGATCAGCCGGTCGGCCAGCTGCTTCGGGGCGAGCCGGTGATCTGCGATCCGGAGACCTCGATCCGCGAGGCGGCGCAGCGCATGACCAGCGCCGGGGCGAGCTCGGCGGTGATAAAGCTCGACGACGGCGGCCTCGGCATCATCACTGATCGGGATCTGCGCGGCCGAGTCCTCGCCGCCGGGCTACCGGGCGAAGCCCCCGTCTCGACTGCCATGTCGGCGCCCGCCTACACCTGCACGGCTGACCGCTCGGCCGGCGAGGTCCTGCTCGAGATGCTCGACCGCGGCCTGCGCCACCTGCCGGTCCTGTCGGCGACGGGCTCGGTCCTCGGCGTGGTGGAGGATGTGGACCTGATGGCGGCGCGCACCCGCTCGTCGTTCTACCTGCGCCAGCGCATCTCGGTCACGCGCAGCGTTTCCGAACTCGCCGTGGTGGCCTCGGAGCTGGCGCCGATGGTGATCTCCCTGCACGACTCGGGCGTCCATGCCGGCAACTCGATGGCCGTGTACTCGGTCGCCGTGGACGCCGTCACCCGCCGCCTGCTCCAACTCGAACTCGCTCGCCGGCCGGCGCCACCGGCCGAATTTGCGTGGCTGGCCCTGGGTAGCCAGGCGCGCCGTGAGGCCCTGCCGGCCTCCGACGTGGACAGCGCGATGGTCTGGTTCGGAGACACGCCGGAGGCGGAGGTGCGCCCGCGGTTGCTGGAGATCGCCGAGGCGGTGGTGACCGGGCTGCGGCGCTGCGGACTGCCCAGCGACGAGCACGGAGCCAGCGCGTCGCAGGCGCCCTTCGTTCGCTCGCTGAGCTCGTGGCAGTCGCTGGCCGGCAGCTGGATCGCCGACCCGGGTCAGCCCCAGGCCCTGATCCTCACCTCGACGCTGATCGACAGCCGGTCGGTGTGGGGCGTGCATACCGGCAATCCGGTCGCCGACACCTTCCGCCTCGGTCACGACCGTCCCGCCCTGCTGCGTCTGCTGGCCCGCTTTGCGCTCTCGCATCGCCCGCCCACCGGCTTTCTGCGCGGGATCGTGGTCGAGCACTCCGGCCGGCATCGCGGTCGCCTAGACCTCAAGCGCGGCGGCTTGCTTCCGATCGTCGATCTCGCCCGCTGGGCGGGGATCGCGGCCGGCGTGACCAGCGCGTCGACGGTCGAGCGCCTGCGCGCTGCGGGGGCCGCGGGGACGCTGCCGGCTGCCGACGCCCATTCGCTGCTCGACGCCTTCCGCCTCATTTCCAACCTTCGCGTAGAGCACCAGGTGGCCCAGCTGCGGGCCGGCGTGGATCCCGACGACCATCTCAGCCCGGACGAGCTGAGCACATTGCGCCGCACCCAGCTGCGGGAGGCGTTTCGGGCGGTGAGCTCGATCCAGCGCCGGCTGGCTTCCGAGTTCAGTTTCGGGGTGCGCTGATCGCCGCCGCCGCGGCCGGTTAGGGTTGGAGCGATGAGCGACTGGCGTGCTTACCGACCCGCGATCTGGCTGGCCATGCTCGGGGTCGCGCTGATGCTCCTGATCAGCCCGCCGTACATCGGCGCCCTGGCCTTGGGGGCCGCGATCGGCGTCGGTTGGGGGATCGATCGCCGGCGGCGCGTAGCGCGACGCCGGCGGCGATCCTAGCCGGCCACCAGTCGCCGGCTAGAAGAAGCTGAGCGTGGTTTTGATCCGCGGCCGGGCGCCCTTGCTGTAGCGCTTGACCTGATCGATGACCACCGTGTACTTGGTGAACCGCGGGTGGCCGCCGGGGTAGAACGGGCGCTTGGCGGTCAGCATGCCGCACGGGCCGTTGGCCCTGCCGAAGCTCATCCGGTTTACCACCCGCTTGCGGAGATAGTGGATCCAGACCGTCTTACCGGGCGTGAACCCGGAGAACTGCCAGGTCACCTTGCGGGTCGGTCTGGCGACAGCGGGCTTGGTGGCCACGCTGAGGTTGGCCATCGTCACCGAGGTCGTGGCCAGGGTGGCGCTGGAGATGGTCTGATCGATGGCGGACAGCGTGAACGTCTGGGAGGCCGGGCCCGAGGTGTTGAGGATCGGACCGGCGGTACCGACGAGGATCTGTCCGCTGGGTGACGCCGTGGCCGTCGCGGACACGCCGGAGCCTTGGATCGCGATCGTGTCGCCGGGGGTGAAGCCGCTGCCGACCACCGCGATCGGCGCCCCCTGGGCGGGGTTGGCGTTGACGTAGCACGGCTGGGTCACCGCGATGGTGGCGGCGGAGGCCGACGCCGTGCCGACCGCCGGGGCGGCGAGCGCGACGATCCCGACCGCCGCGCGCAGGAGCCCACGACCGCCTCCAGCTGATTCGCACAAGCGCATTGCTTCCCCTAACTGTGGATTGCCAGGTACCGCCGGCCGACGGCCAGTCTAACTCCCGGCGCCCGGGGGCCCACCCATGGCCGGCCCGACCGCGCGCTCAGTTCTGTTGTCCGCGAGCCACCGTCAGGCAGGCTTCGCAGTGCGGCCACGGCGGATTCCACGGATAGCCGGTGACGTCCTGGCCACACAGAGCCAAATCTGGATGTTCGGCGGTCACGAGGTGACAGAGCTCCTTGAAGCCATCCTCATTACGGCCGGGGACGTTCTGGCAGTGGGGGTGGACGTTTGGTGTCCGGACCGGCACGGCGGCCTTGGGCATGGGGCCCAGGATACGCCAATTTCCGGGCTAGCTGACGGCACGCAGGTGCGAGAACGGACGCCCTTCGCGCAGCTCGCGGACCACCGCCTCCACGAGTCCACTGGACTGCTCCCGGTGGCCATCGGTGACGGCCGCCACGTGGGCGCGCTTGCTCTGGATCAGGCGCGCCATCCGCTCGTCGATCGTCCCGGCGGCCAGCAAATACCAGGCCGTGACGGCGTCATGCTGACCGATCCGGTGACAGCGGTCCTCCGCCTGATCGTGCATGGCCGGCGTCCACTCGAGCTCGAGAAAGACGACGTTGGAAGCCCGCGTCAGCGTGATGCCCTGCGCCGCGACCCGGGTGGCGCCGACGATCAGGGCCGGCCCATCGGGACGCTGAAAGGAAGCAATGGCGGCCTCGCGCGCGGGTAGCGAGTCGTCACCGAGCAGGTGCAGCGCGGACGGAAAGCGAGCCAGGACCGCCCGCTGAACCTCACGGTGGCGCGCGAACACGACCAGCGCCTCGCCCGAGGCCAGGAAATCTTCGATCCAGGCCAGGGCCGCGGCGAGCTTTCCCCGCGCGGCCAGGCGCTGCAGCGCGCCGAGCTGGGCGAGGCGCTGCGCTCGGAGCGCGGCGGCGATGCGCGCGTTGAGCTCGGTGAGATCCAGCGGCTGGGAGCGCAGCCACTCGATCACGTCGCGCTCGGCGAGCCGGTACTCGGCCTGGTTGGTCAACGTCACCGGCACCACCACCTGACGCTTCGCCGGGAGCTGGGGGAGCACCTCGGACTTGAGCCGGCGCACGAAGCAGCGGCGGCGCAGGTGCCAGTGCAGCCGCTCCTCGCTGACCTGACCGCGGAACTGGCGGGCAAAGCGTGCCCCCGAGCCAAAGTCCTCCAGGCGCGAGAGAACCCGCAGCTGGGCGATCAGCTCGTCCACGTGGTTGAGCACCGGTGTGCCGGTCAGGGCGAGGCGCAGGCCGCCGGCAGGCACCGTCGTGGCGAGCGCGCGGACCGCCTGGGTGCGCTTGGCGCTTGGGTTCTTGCAGTAGTGCGATTCGTCGATGACAAGCGCGCGCGGGCGCGTGCGGCCGAGCGCCTGGCGGTGGGCGGCGACAATCTCGTAGTTGAGGATGGTGATATCCCCGCGGGGCGCAACCGCCACCCGCCCGCTGACCACCGCCACCGATCGGTGCGGCAGCCAGCGCTCGGCCTCCCGTTGCCAGCCGAGCTTCATCGCGGCGGGACAGACCACCACGGCCGGGTAGGCATCATCGGCTTCCAGCGTGGCCAGGGCCTCGACTGTCTTACCCAGCCCCTGCTCGTCGGCCAGAAAGGTGTTGCGCGCCCGCAGCGCGTAGCGGACGGCTGCCCATTGGAAGGGCGCCAGCTCGCCGCCCAGCACGGCGGCGGCGGCCGGGATCGGCTCGGCGGCGATGGCCCGCGAATCACGCACGGCGGCGGCGGCCTCGCGGTGCTCTTCGAGCAGGCGGGCCAGCACCTCGGCGGCGTGGCTGGTGACCTGCACCTGGTGGCGGGCCAGGAAGGCGTCCAGGTCGACCGCGAGCCACGGGTCAAGGGGGACCGACCGCGTGCCCTGCGCTCCGGGTAGCTCGCCGAAGGCGGCCCCCGCGTCGGGATCCCAGAGGACTTCGAGACGCAGCTCCTCACCGTCCACGCCTCGCGCCCAGACGAGGCGAGCCGGGGGCGGCTCCTGGCCGGACTCGACCACCTGCAGGCAGCGCTCGGCGCCCCCGTCCAGGTGGGCCGAACGCTGCGCGCGCAGTGCTTCGGCCACGACTCGGGTCAGGGGCACGAGCAGCTCGCCGTCGCGCTCGAGGATGACGTCGGTCAGGGCCTCGGGCAGCGGGCCGGCCAGGGTCTTCAGGACCAGCCAACCCCGGGCATCGTGGCGCCGGGTGGTGACCGAGCCGATCCAGCGCTGACGGACTGCCGCCAGCCACTCCCGCACCCCGTCGTCGGCGGTCAGCTCGGGATGGCGCTCGAGGATCTCGCTCACCTTGAGGGCCGCCCAATCGCCGGCCGGGGCCGACCACTCGCGGGTATCCCAGTCAAAGCGGCGATGGGGGATGCTGCGCACCGACTCGACCAGCGAGCGCTGGTAGGCGAAGGCGAGCACGACCACCCGGTCTCCCTCGGGCGCCGTGCGCAGCTCGACGTTGGGCCGGCCCGGGACGGCCTCCATCAGGGCGCCGACGTTCCGCTGGCCACTACGTCGTGACCAGCTCGGCCGGGTCTCCGGCAGAGGCGGCGGCCATCGTGTCCTCGTCGGGCTCCTCGCGGAGGCGCTCGGCGGTCCGGCGCGCGGTCTGCTCGGCCCAGCCGGAGGTTGTCACAAAGGCGACGGCGAAAATGACAAGTCCGAGCATGAAGATGATCCACCAGCTGCTGTGGGTGGCGGCGGCGAACGAGCGTCCCAGTCCCCCCGCCGCGGCGGTGGCGCCGGCCACCGCCCCAAGCACGGCAACACCGAGTGTCGCACCGACCTGGCGGCTGGTCGACGCGACCGCCGCGGCCACCCCCGCCTGCGAGGGCGGCATACCCGAGACCGCAGTGTTGGTGATCGGCGGATTCATCAGGCCAAAGCCGAGCCCGAAGAGAAAGTAGGCGCCCAACAGCTGCGCGACCGGCGTCGTCGGGCTCAAGCTGGTCAGCAGGGCCGCACTGGCCATCAACCCGCAGCTCCCCGTGACCAGGGGGAGCCGGCTGCCACGACTGCCGACCAGCCGCCCCGAGATGGGCGCGACGACGAGCGTCACGGTCGCCATCGGCAGCAGGTACAGCCCGGCATGGAACGGTGACAGGCCCCGTACGTCCTGGAGGTAGAGCGTGTTGAGGAACAGGAAACCCCCCAAGGCGGCAAACGCGCACACGGCGATCACGCTCGCGCCTGAGAAGGGCGCGCTGGAGAAGAAGCGGATCTCGATCAGCGGCTGCTCGCGCCGCAGCTCGTGCCCGATGAGGATCCCGAAGGCGAGCATCGCGACCGCGAACTCGATCAGCGTCTCAGCCGACAGCCATCCGTTGCCGGGTCCCTCGATGATGGCGTAGGTGAGGGTGGCGAGTCCGACGATGACCAGTACCTGGCCGATCGGATCCAGGCGGCGCGCGTGGACGGCGCGCGACTCGGGGACGTAGAGCGCGGTGAGAACGATCGCCGCCAGGCCAATCGGCACGTTGACCAGGAAGACCGCCGGCCAGCCGACCGAATCGACCAGCGCCCCCCCGACCACGGGCCCGAGGGCCAGGCTGATCCCGATCACGCCGCCCCAGACGCCGATCGCCATGGCGCGCTCGCGCGGGTCCTCGAATACGTTGCGGATGATCGACATCGCGACCGGATTGAGCATCGAGCCGCCGAGCGCCTGAAGCACCCGCGCGGCGATCAGCAGCCCCAGCGTGGGCGCCAGGGCGCAGGCCAGCGAGCCGACCGAGAACAGCGCCAGTCCGAGCTGGAACACGCGACGGCGTCCGACCCGGTCCGCCGTCGAGCCGCCGAGCATGAGCAGGCTGGCCAGGACCAGCGTGTAGGCGTCGATCGTCCACTGCAAACCCGAGAATCCAGCGTGCAGCGAGTGCGAAATCGACGGCAGGGCGACGTTGACGATCGTGCTGTCGAGGCCCACGATGAGCAGACTCATCGAGCAGATGACAAGGATCAGCAGCCGGCGCCGGCGGTCGGGCACCAGTTGATTGGGCTCGGGCGCGGACACGGCCATCGATGCTAGTGCCCCGATTTCACAAATTCGCGAACCGGGACACCAGTGCGGCGTTACTGAAACAGGCCCGTCTGGGCCGGACACCACCGGCTCAGCCGAGCTCGGATTGCCAGGCCTCGATCAGCTTCCGGGCCGCCTCAATATCGCCGTGCAGCGGTCGGTCTGAGAGGTCGGGGTCGAGATGAGCTTGCACCTGGGACCAGAGCTCGCGGGTGCCGGCACCGACGGGTACCTGTCCGGCTAGGCGCAGCGCGCGCGTTGCCACGACAAGCTCGGTGGCGACCACGACGCGCAGGGCGTGAAGCGTCTGCTCGGCGCGCCGGGCTGCGATCGGAGCGAGACTGGAGTGCGACTCGACCCCGCGGGAGACGGCGACGGTCTGCGCGGCGACCGGGGTGACCAGCGAGCGCACCTCGGCGACGGCGGCGTGCGCGGTGTACTCGAGGATCAGCGCCCCGGACTCTGGGCCCGGATGTCGGGCCAGGAAGGGCGGCAGGCCGGTCAGCCCGGCGTCGAGCAGGGTGCTGACCCGGGCGGCGATCAGCGCCGCTGACTGGGCCAGCGCCGTGCGGAGGCCGTCGATCGCGTTGGCGAGGGGTGCGGCGTGGGGGTTGCCGTTGGGAAGAGCCACGCGGTCAGCGGAAATGATCAAGGCGTTCTCGCCGGCGAAGTTGAGTTCGTGCCCGACGGTTTCCTCGAGCACCGACAGGGCGTCGTGGACGGCGCCGTCCACTTGGGGCTGGGCGCGAAACGGGTACGGGTCCTGGATGCCCAGGGGGCCCGGGTCCCGGGACCGCTCGGTCAGCCCAGCAAGCAGCTCACGCATCCGGGCGGCGACGGCGGCCTGACCCGGACGGTGGCGCCACGAGTGGATGCGGGCGTCGAGCACTACCGGGTCGGCCGCCGCGGCTTCGAAGGACATGGCGGCCACCGACAGCCACGCGTCGAGCAGCCGCCGCGCATCGACGACCAGCAGGGCGGTCCGGCCGACGCTGACCGCGTTGGAGCTCATGAAGGCGAGGCCGTCGCGAGGTCCGAGCCGCGCCGGCGGTAGCCCGGCTTGCCCGAGCGCCGCCCCGGCGTCGACGAGCTCGTCGCCGCGCCACATCTCGCCCTCGCCGAGCAAGGCGAGCGCGATGTCGGCCAGGTTGGTCAGGTCACCCGTGCCGAGCAAGCCG
>JBAVWI010000200.1:0-2652 GCA_049697735.1 Solirubrobacteraceae bacterium | reverse complement strand
GGGATCAGCTTCGCCAGGCGATCGCCCATCCCGTAGTCGAAGCAGAGCACGCGCGCCGCGTCGCGTGTCGCCGCGCGCGGGAACATCTTGCCGAAGGTGATGATCTGCGCGACCGACTCCTTGCCGTACTTGTCGGTGACGTAGCGGATCACGCGCTCACGGCCGCGCACCGAGAAGTCGATGTCGATGTCCGGCATCGACACCCGCTCGGGGTTCAGGAAGCGCTCGAACAGGAGGTCGTAGCGGAGCGGGTCGACATCGGTGATCTTCAGGGCGTAGGCGACGATCGACCCCGCTGCCGAACCGCGCCCCGGTCCGACCGCGATCCCGGAGTCCTTGGCGTACTTGACGAAGTCCCAGACGATCAGGAAGTAGGCATTGAAGCCCATCCGGTCGATCACACCGAGCTCGTACTCGGCACGCTTGAGCGCGTCGGCCGGGATCGGGTCCCCGTAACGGTGGCGCAGCCCCGCCATCACCATCTCGCGCAGGTACTCGCGTTCGCTGACCCCGTCGGGCGTGGGGTAGCTCGGGATCAGCTGACGGTCGAGCTCGAGCTCGACATTGCAGCGCTCGGCGATCTCGAGCGTGGAGTCAATCGCCTCGGGCCACTCGGCGAACGAATCGGCCATCTCGCCGCTCGAGCGCAGATAGAACTCGTTGGTCTCGAAGCTGATCTTGGGCTCGGAGAGCGTCGACTTGGTCTGCACGCAGAGCAGCGCCGCGTGATGGTGGTAGTCCTCGCGGCGCAGGTAGTGGACGTCCCCGGTGCCGACCAGCGGCCGTCCCAGCTCCCGGGCGATCCGGACGATCTCCTGGTTGCACTCGTCCTGGACGGCGAGCCCGTTCTTCTGGACCTCGAAGTACACGTTGTCGTTCCCAAACGCCCCCAGCAGATCGTGGGCATGGGCGCGTGCGCCGTCGGGCCGGCCCTCGATCAGGTGCTGGCAGAACCGGGAGGCCAGACAGCCGGTGAGGGCGATGATGCCCTCCCCGTGGGCCGCCAACTGCTCCATGTCCACGCCGGGCTTACCCCGCTGATAGCCCTCCAGGAAGCCGGCCGAGGAGAGCTTGACCAGGTTGCGGTAGCCAGTGGCGTTCTCAGCCAGCAGCGTGAGATGAAAGCGATCGAAGCGGCCGGGGCCCCGGCGCGTGTGGTCATCGACGACGTAGACCTCGCAGCCGACGATCGGCTTGATTCCGTGCTTGCGACAGGCCGTGAACAGCTCGACCGAGCCGTTCATGACGCCGTGGTCGGTCAGCCCCAGCGCCGGCTGATCAAACGAGGCGGCCCGCTCGGCCAAGGCATCGATCTTGCAGGCTCCATCGAGTAACGAATACTCGGAGTGGACGTGGAGATGGGCGCAGGTCGGTGTCATCGGGGGGTGTCGTTCTCATCACGAGCGCGGGCGCTACCCCGGGCTCGAGGCACGCTCGCCGCCGGCGCAGCGTGACGAGCACCATCACCTCTGAGAATAGGACCCGGCGCGGACGCCGTGGCCCGCTCGCGGCCCGGTCCGAGAGGTTTCAGCCGCTCTGTGCGCGCTTGACCCATTTGCGAAGCAGCGCGATCGGCCGTTGATCACCGGTGGTCAACTTCGCCGAGGACGGTTCGCCCGCCACCACACGCTCGAACGACCCGGCTGGGCCGGCGATCGTGGTCGCGATTCGGCCCGCCGGACGCACCCCGGTGACCTCCAACGGGGCCCCGTTGCGGACGAGCAGGAAGAGCAGGTCCTCGCCCGCTGGGGCGTAGGCGAGCGAGAAGCGCTCCTCGACGGTCAGGGCGGGGTCGATCAGGGCGGCGTAGACCACCATCGCCGTCCGCGGCTCGAACCGGACGCCGAGTCGATGCAGAGAGGCGAGATCAGCACGAAGCCCGATCAGCGCCTCGAGCGCGGCAACACCCGCCCGCTCGCCGCGCACGCGGGCAACCCGCCGGCTCCACCGGCGCCGGAGCCGTCCCGCCACGAGCATCCGAGCCAGAGCGGCGTGGGTGCCGACGACCTGAAAGTCGATTTCGCCGATCGGGCGTGGGGAACTGGCACGCCGAACCACGGCGGCGCCGTGGGCGGCCCGGACCTGGATCGTGAGCTCGGGTGAGAGGACGAGGTCGAAGGAGACGGTGTCGCCGATCGCTGCGCCCTGGGCGGGGAGCAGATCGACGAGGAGGCGGCCGGCTCGTTCGGGATCAGAGCGCACGAGCTGCCGGAAGATGGGCTCGAGCCACGCCCGACCGGTGTCGGCGATCGCGACTGGCTCAGACGGCCGGTCGGCGGCTGACGCCCCCGCCGGTTCCTCTTCTTGGGAGGGAATTCGCTCCCGAAGCCGGTTCAGCGCGTCGTTGAGACGCTCGGGCTCGACCGCCGCCTCGGTGGGGCCGGCAGGCTGGTCAATCCGCGCCGGCGGAGCCGCGCGGGGGACGACCTGCGCGGTCGACGTGCCCGGTGGATAGGTCGCGCCCGGGGAGGTCCGAGGCCGGGACTTGCGAGCCGTCGAGGTACCCGGGGGAGGAGACACCGGGGCCCCAGACGCCGTCGGAGTGGTCCCCGGGGCGGGTGGCTCCGGCGGTGGGGGCGCCGGGGCTGCAACTGGGGTTGCCGGGGCTGCAGCTGGGGTTGCCGGGGCTGCAGCTGGGGTTGCCGGGGCTGC
>JBAVWI010000199.1:0-2716 GCA_049697735.1 Solirubrobacteraceae bacterium | reverse complement strand
CGCGTCGGCGGCCGGGAGCCCCGGTGTGCCCTCGGCCTCAGTGATCGTCGCCGCCTACGCCGAGCAGGACGTGATCGCCGCGCGGGTGGCCAACCTGCGGGCGCTGGACTATCCCGCCGAACAGCTGGAGATCCTCGTCGCCTGCGATGGGTCACCGGACGAGACCGCCGTCCGCGCCCGCGCGGCCGGCGCCGACGAGGTGCTCGAGCTGCCCCGCGGGGGCAAGGTCCGTGCCCAGGACGCGGCCGTGGCCAAGGCACGGGGGGAGATCGTGGCCTTCTCGGACGCCAACGCGACTTGGGCCGCGGACGCGCTGCGCGCGCTGGTGGCTCCGTTCGCCGATCGCCGCGTCGGCTACGTCTGCGGCCAGGTCGTCTTCGTCAACGACGCCGGGGCGAACCAGGAGGGGCTCTACTGGCGCTACGAGATGGCCCTGCGTGGGCTCGAGTCGCGCGTGCGCTCGGTGACGGGCGGCAACGGCGCCATCTACGCGACGCGACGCGAGTCGTATCTGGTCGTTGACCCGATCATGGGGCACGACCTGTCCTTCCCGTTCAATATGGTCAAGCGGGGCTGGCGCGCGGTCTACGCGCCCGCCGCCCGGGCGAGCGAGAAGATGGTCCCCTCGATCGAGGGCGAGTTCGCCCGCAAGCGGCGCATGATGAGCCACGGCTGGCCGATCATGCTGCGCGGCGGCATGCTGTCTCCGCGCGGCTATGACCCGGTCTACGCACTGATGAT
Organism: Solirubrobacteraceae bacterium; assembly: GCA_049697735.1. Classification (GTDB taxonomy): domain Bacteria; phylum Actinomycetota; class Thermoleophilia; order Solirubrobacterales; family Solirubrobacteraceae; genus Palsa-465. The sequence goes on along the minus strand of JBAVWI010000199.1, from coordinate 1,975 downwards.
CGTCTCTCACCGGCTGCTGCGCTACGCGTCACCGTTCCTGCACGTGATTGCGCTGATCACCAGCCTGGCCCTGCTCGGCCACGGCTGGGTCTACGCGCTGGCCGCCGTCCTCCAACTCGGCCTCCTGCTCGCCGCGCTGTTGGCGGGAGCTGTCCCGGCGCGACCGCTGCTCGTCGCGCGCTACTACGTGCTGACCACCGCCTCGCTGGCCGCCGGGCTGTGGGATTGGCTCGCCCACGGCACTCGTGCCGGCTGGGAGCCGGCCGAGGGAACACGATGATCAGCCGCGCCCTTGACCTCCTCATCGCCGGGATCGGCTCCGCGCTCAGCGCGCCCCTGGTCGCGGTCCTGGCTCTGGCCGTGCGGCTCGAGTCCCCCGGGCACCCGATCTACCGCCAGGCCCGGGTCGGCAAGGGCGGGCAGCCGTTTGAGATCTTCAAGCTGCGCACGATGGTCTCCGGGGCAGAGTTTCAGGGCGCCGGGATCGCGCTCGCGCAAGGCGACTCGCGCATCACCCGAGTCGGCGCGTTCCTGCGCCGCTACTCGCTCGACGAGCTGCCCAACCTGTGGAACGTCCTGCGAGGCGAGATGGCGATCGTCGGTCCGCGCCCGACCGTCGACAGCCAGGTCCGCCAGTACACCCCGCGCCAGCGGGGGCGGCTCGCCGTGCGCCCGGGGCTGACCGGCTGGGCCCAGGTCAACGGCCGCACCTCTTTGCCCTGGCCGCAGCGGATCGAGCTCGACCTGTGGTACGTCGAGCATCGCTCGCTCGCCCTGGATCTGCGGATCCTCGCCCGCACGGTGAGCTTGGTGTTGACCGGGGCCGGCCTCTACAAGGGGGCGACCGGGGGCTGGCAGGAACCCCCCGGCTCTCCGGGCGCGTCGGACCGTGACGGCTGAGGACCTGGCTGAAGTCGCCGCCGGCGAGTGGGATTCGCGGCTGGACGGCCTCGGCCTGACCGACGCCTATCTGCGCCGCGGTTACCTGCGCTCGGGCGCTGCCTTGGCTCCCGCCGAGCCCGTGCTCCTGCACCTGGCCGGGGCCGGGGGGGATGTCGTGTTCGCGGGCCTGCTGCGCAGCGATCCTGCCGACATGATCACCCCCTACGGGTATGGCGGGCCGGTGGCGGTCGGCGCCGCTCCCCCGGTGGCGGAGTTCGCGTCGGCCTACGAGCGGTGGTGCGCCCGCCGCGGTGTCGTGTCCTCGTTTGTGCTCTATCACCCCCTGTTCGCCAACCAGGAACTCGCGCTGCCCGCCTTTCATCGCCAGTCGCTGACCGGCACCATCAGCTGGAACCTGGAGACCGGTGATCTGCTGGCGGGCATGCACCGTCACCACCGGCGCATGGTTCGCCGCGCGCGGGCGGCCGAGGTCGAAGTCCGTATCGACGAGGCGCCCGCCGATCTCGACGCCTTCCGCGCCCTCTACACCGAGACGATGGTGCGGGCCGGCGCGGACCCGTTCTACCTGTTCGGTGACCAGTATTGGGCGGTCCTCGGCTCCGAGGTGCCGCTGGTCACGGTCGACGTCTGGCTCGGCGAGGAGCACTTGGCGGCGATCCTCGGCCTGACCGGCGTCCCCTGGCTGCACTATCACCTGGGGGGCAGTTCGGAGGCCGGCCGTAACCTGGGGGCCAACCACCTGGCCATGCACGCACTGGCGACCTGGGGCCAGGAGCACGGCTACGCCCGGCTTCACCTGGGCGGCGGAGTCGGAGGACGCCGCGACTCGTTGTTTCTCTACAAGCAGCGCTTCGCGCCCGGAGGCGAGCTGCCGGCGGCGATCGGCAAGGCGGTCCATGACCACCAGCGCTACCGCGAGCTGACCGGCCAGGACGAGATCACCTACGACGGCTTCTTCCCCGCCTACCGAGCGCCGCGCTAGCCGGGCGCCCGGCGGGGAGACTCAGCCGCTTGCCACGGGACGCCCGGCGGGGAGATTCAGCCGCTTGCCACGGGACGCCCGGCGGGGAGA
>JBAVWI010000198.1:0-1886 GCA_049697735.1 Solirubrobacteraceae bacterium | reverse complement strand
TTGCCGTCACGCTCGTGGCGGGGTCGCGTGCGGATCTGGGGGCGCACGGAGACGCGCGAGCCTTCTACGGGGACGTGCGCCCGGTCGACTTCGACGCGGCGCTGGCCAGCGAGACGCCGCTGCGGTTCACGGGTCCCGCCGGTAGTGCGCCGATGCATCCCTCCTTCGAGGATCGGACTGGCGCTGCCGACCGGGTCTTCGCGAGGCTCGACGACGACGAGTTCGAGTGCCAGGTCGCCGCCTGGTCGCGCGAGCTGGAGCGCGCCGGCGCCCGCGAGGCCGATGTGCTGCACCTGCATCACCTGACTCCGATCAACGAGGCCGCCGCTCGCATCGCCCCGGACGTCCCGATCGTTGGCCAGCTGCACGGAACCGAACTGCTGATGCTCGAACGCATCGCTGGACCCGATCCGCCCGACTGGAGATACGCCGAGCGCTGGGCCGAGCGGATTCGTGGCTGGGCTCAGGCGTGCGCCCGCCTGGTCGTCGCCCCGACCGGAGTCGAGCGCGCGGTGGCGCTGCTGGATGTGCCGCGTGACCAGGTGGTAGCGCTGCCCAACGGTGTCGACGTCGATCTGTTCACCCACCGAGCGATCGACCGCGATGCGTTCTGGCGGCGTGTCCTGGTTGAGGAGCCCCGTGGCTGGCTGCCAGGCGAGCCGGAGGGGAGCGTGCACTATCGCGAGGCCGACGTGGCCGCGCTGGCAGCGGGACCGGTGGTGATCTACGTCGGTCGGTTTACCGAGGTCAAGCGGCTCGATCTCCTGATCAGCGCGTTCGCCCGCGTCCAGGAGCAGCTCGAGACGCAGGCCGGGCTGGTGCTGGTCGGCGGGCATCCGGGCGAGTGGGAAGGCGAGCACCCAGCCGACATCGTCTCCCGTCTGCGCGTCCCGCAAGTATTTCTGGCTGGCTGGCACACGCATGAGGAGCTGCCCGACTTCTTCTCGGCCGCCGAACTGGTCGTGATGACCTCCGAGCGCGAGCAGTTCGGTCAGGCGATCGTCGAGGGCATGGCCTGCGGGCTGCCCACGGTCGCCACCCGCTCGCTGGGGCCGGACGCGATCATCGATGACGGCGAGACGGGTTGGCTGGTCGAACCAGACGACGAGATGGCCTTGGCGGCAGCGCTGACCGAGGCCATTGAGGACAACGACGAGCGCGAACGCCGTGGCCAGCTGGCTCGAGTTGCTGTGCGCGAGCGCTACTCGTGGTCGGCAGCGTCACAGCAGCTCGGGGCGCTGCTGGAGGAAGTGATCGGGGGTCGCGTCGGGGCGGAGGAATCTCCCCACGGCGCTCGCGAGGCTTTGTCCGAGCGCTCACGTCCTGGCTCGGGACGTGAGGAGAGCGCACCGGCCCTCACGTCGTAGGGCTCGTCCACGCCCGATCAACTGATGTTGGGGCTCGGCTAAGACGCGCGTCACGGCCCGCCGAGGGCTTGAGATGTTTAGCCGCTCTTTGCTATCAATAGAGGTCCGCCGCGGGGTGGAGCAGTCTGGTAGCTCGTCTGGCTCATAACCCGAAGGTCGCGGGTTCGAATCCCGCCCCCGCTATTCATAGAAGTCCTGGTAATCCAGGCAAACGAAGAGCCCCGGATCTCCGGGGCTCTTGTTGTTTCGGGCGTTTGTCAAACGGATGTCAAACATCCGGGGACGTGTTGTCGACCAGGTTGGCGACTTGGGCAGCCGCCTCTGCCTGCATCCCGGGGATGACGTGGGCGTACTGCTTGAGCGTGAACGCCGGCGACTCGTGGCCGAGTCTCTCGCTGATCACCTTGACCGGAACGCCCGCCTTTAGGGCGACGGTGGCGTGCGTATGCCGGAGGTCGTGGAGTCGGATCCTCTGCAGGTTCGCCTTCTCAATCAGCCGCTCGAATGACTGGCTAAACG
>JBAVWI010000197.1:0-9564 GCA_049697735.1 Solirubrobacteraceae bacterium | reverse complement strand
GGTCCACCGGGGCTAAACTGTGGCGAACCGCGCGGCCAAGGCCGCCGCCCGGGGCTATAGCTCAGTTGGGAGAGCGCCTGGATCGCACCCAGGAGGTCGGGGGTTCGAGTCCCCCTAGCTCCACTTTCAGAGAGGTCCTGCAAAGCGCAGGATTTGCTCGACCGCTTGTGCAGCAGCAAAGCACTCGCCTAAGTCGTCGAGGGTGCAGATGGGGTGCATCAGGTTCGCGCGGCAGCGCGGCGAGGGCGGCTTCTGCAGCGTCTCGCGGCAGGAATAAGGTCTCAGTTGCTACCGCCTACCACTCGGCCGGCGCCGGCCGATTTGACTCGGTCACGCGTTCGCGTCGACCCGCAGAGCGCGTAGTGCCACGGCGGCGTCGAGGCTCTCAATCTCGGGCTCGGCGAGCAACTCGTCGACGAACGCGCGGAACGCTTCCGGCGAGCAGTCCTCGTCGGGTTGGTGAGAACGACAGCCCCAACCCTCAACTGGCCCACCTTCCACCGGGCTCACCCGCACATCGGTGGGACACTTTTCGATCGGCGCAACTGGGTCCACTTTTCGTCCGGCCTTGACAAGGTCTGCGCGCCAGGAGGCGTCCACGGCCGCTCGGCGACGTGGGGGCAGGTTCGCCGCTGCCCCGCCGCCAGGCCTCCGTTAACCGGGCGTCGGGCTAATTCGCTGGTGAAACCGAAACCGGGTCCTTCCCGCCGGCCCCCGCCGGGCTGAGGTCGGCGGTTCCGACAGGATCCGCCGACATCAGCCAACACCCTATGGCTTGGTGAAATGGTGGACCTGAAACTCCCTGCGATCAGGTGGGCCAGCGAACGCTTGGTCGCCGAGTTCTCCGACCGCCGGCATGAGCCGGCTCTGTGCGAAGCGATCGAATGCTTCGGCGGACTCCCAGAAGTCGATAACGCCCCAGCCCTCGTCGATCGGACCCGCCGAATGAAAGATGAGGCCCTCCGGTGGGTTGTTGTCAATGTCCATCTTTCGATGCACCGCTTCGTACTGGTCCTTCGTCCCTCCGGCGAACTTGAGCCTGATGCCGACCGCCATCTGAAATCCTCTCCTCGGATGTTTCGCGCGAGCCTACTCCCCTTATTGCGCCGAGACTGACGACGAGCTCTCCTGCTGGTGGGCAGCGACGGCAGCGTCCATCTCCGCCACGGACCAGAGGCCGTCCCGCCATAACATGGCGGGTACCGCTTGGAGGAGAGTCGCGATCCGCTCGTCGTGATCTACGAGCCGCTGTGTTGGGCCCCTCGTTTCCGCGCATTGGGGGTTTTTCCTCGCCGTCGCTGAGATGCCCATGCGGCAACGAAGGCAGGGCTCGGCCGGTCGGCGTACCAGCGGTCGCGCGCTGCTGCTTGACGCCTATTCCGGCCAGGCCGGCGTCATGGCCGCTTTCACGCGGGACCAGTCGCGTTGGTCGAGCGAGCTCGTTCTGTTGCTTTGACGTGAGGAAAGTGGCAGCGAAGGCCGCGTGGAGCTGGGCGCCTCCAAGTCGTCCGACGGGAGCGTCAGGGGTGGGGGTTCGCGCAGCATCGCTTTGCTCTGGAAGCGGTCGCGGTCACGCGTTGCTGTTGGGGCTGGTCTGGCCGGTCCGGGGGCGTGGATGCGCCCCCGGCCTTGGGCGGCCGAGAGCGCGGAACGGCGCTACTGACGATCCGACACCGTTCCGCGCAGGCACGCTATGACGCCGTCGCTGCGAGCTCTTTTCTTGACTCGAGCTTCGCGATCGGGTCGTCGCTCTCGAGGGCGACGATCGCGTCGGCCCAGGCGGTGTCGCCGGGGTAGAGCTGCGATCGTAGGTATGCCCATGCGAGGGCCCGGAGAGTTGCGACGCGCTTGGGGTTCTCATCCGTTGTCTCGTCGGCGTCGTATCCGGAGATGCCGCCGAACATGTGCTCCGCACCGAAGAACGTGAGCAGCGTGTTGGGAGCGGGGGCGTGGGTGTAGGCGTCCCAGCGGTAGCTGAGCCGGTCGGAGAACATGGGGTTGAGGTCCTTGTCTCCTGCAATGACAAGTGCCTCGCCATTCATGTTGGAGAAGTCGATGAATTTCAGCATCGGGTAGTTGTCGCCCGCTCGCGCAGACAGGTGGTCGTCTCCGATTCCGGGTGCGGCGATCACGACCGCCGCTTTGATTCGGGGGTCGGACAGGTCCTTCTCCCGGGGGTCGTTGGGGTCGAGAACCTGCATGCCGAGCAGGAGGGTGACGGTCTGGGCGCCGAGCGAGTGGCCTACAGCGGCGATGCGATCGTGGTCCATGCGACCCGCGAGGCCGGGAACGGCCGCCTCGAGCTCGTCGAGGTGATCGAGGATGTAGTGCATGTCCGTCGCCCGGTCGCGCCAGAACAGGGGCGCGTCGGGCAGATCCCTATCCCGCAGTCCCAAAGCGGTCGAGTCAAGGTGAGTGGGCTGGATCACGACAAATCCGTGCGCGGCCCAGAAGTCGGTGAGCGGGCCGTATCCGTCGAGGGACGAGAGGAAGTTCGCCTGGCCGTGTCCGTGGGACAGCAGGATGACCGGCAAATCGCTCCCCGACTCGGGCATCGAAACCTTCATCTCGAGCGGCACGGGACGGCCTGGCACGTCGAAGACCACCGGACTGTAGGTGGCGATAGCGCTCGGCTCGTTTACTGGAATGTTTGCAGCGTCAGCAAATGGAGTGCTCATGCTTGGTCTCCTTTGTGGTTTGGCCGCTCAGCTTTCGGCCTTACGGATGAGCCATTGCGTATTCGGCCTGATCATCAGTGTAGCCGATGATCAGCCAGGCAGCTATTATTGAGGTGTGAGTGACCAGGGTCCCAGGCATCCAGCCGTGCTCATGGAGCGGTTGTCGTTCCTGCTCAAGCAGACGTCCGCACTAGTGGAGCGTGCAATCGAGCCGGGGCTCGCTCGAGCTGGCATCAACGGCCGAGAGTTCGGCGTACTCACGCTCGTCGACGCTGAAGGGCCAGCCTCTCAACAACGGCTCGCGGGCCGCATCGGCGTCGACCGCACCACAATGGTCGCGCTGATCGACGCTCTCGAAGAGAAACGATTGGTCCGCCGTCGCAGAGATCCAAGCGATCGGCGCGCCTACCTACTTGAGGCAACGTCGGCCGGCCGCAAGACGCTCCGAAATGCTCGCAAGGCAGTGGAGCTCGGCGAGCAACAAGCACTCGCTTCGCTCACCGCTAGCGAATCGGCCACCTTGAAGCAAGCACTACAACGCCTCGCCCAAACCCAACCACCCGGAACGTGAACTCCTGATCGCCGACCGGTCGAGACGCTCGCAAATCGCCCAAACGAGCTGTGTGGACGTCCGCGGCAGACGGCTGCTCCGAGCGTCCAGACGAGCGCCTGGCCGCGCTCATGCTTGGGACGACCAGCGGGCGTCGCGCACGCGCTGCGCTCGCTGCTGCTTCTCGTGGGAGCAGCACTCCGCCTCGACGCGGTGGTGTGGCTGCTTAGCGCGAGAAGCAGTCACGAGATCGACCGCCGACAGCCCGAAACGGCAGCCCCTTCCGGACAGACGCAGCCACGACGCGCCACGGCTTCGCATGCCCGCGCGAACGCGAAGGCAGGGCGGGCAGCGGCGCAGGAAAGAGACCTGACATTCGCCACCCGGGGGTGTGGTGGCGGGTCGGCCGGCGGATGCCGGTCCGACCCGGTCACATACTGCTCTTATCGCCTCAGCTGCAGTCCGGCGTTGGCTGAGATCCTCGGCGAGGGCCGTCCGTGGACGGTGCTGATGATCTCGCTGCTGTCGATAGCTTGTAGGTAGATGCTGGTGATACCGAGGTGGGCGTGCCCGAGCTGGCGCTGGATCACGACCAGCGGGACGCCCTCGTGCGCCATCTCCACTGCGTGCGCGTGCCGCAGCTGGTGGGGCGCGAAGCGACGCCTCACACCCGCCGCAGCAGCCGCGTGATGCAACTGCTTGCGCGCGGCCGACGGCTCCCAGCGGCGGCCTGCAGTCGGTCCGTGGATTACACACAGCAACGCGCCGATCGGGAGCTCGCGGCGGATCTCGAGCCACGGGTCGAGCTGCTCCCAAGCCCATCGGTCCATACCGACCTCGCGACGCTTGCCGCCCTTGCCACGCCGCACGAGCACCGCACCTCGTGAGCGATCCAGATCGCTCTCTTGAAGAGCGAGCGCTTGGCTGATCCGCAGGCCGGCAGGCCAAAGCAGGACGATCAGCGCGCGAAGCCGGTGAGCGTCGGTACAGTCTCCCACCGCGCGCATCACAGCGACGATCTCTTCGATGGTGGGCGGATCGGCCGGGTACTCCTCGCCCTTGTTCCGCGGCGGGCGGCCTCGGTGGTAGCCGGGCATCGTCGCCGGCGAGCGGCGATGGCCGGCAGCGTCCAGCAGAACGGATTCCATGAATCCTCCCTTGGTGGAATGACTTGACAACGTCTCTCTGTACTGCCATCGTGAGTACATGTCAACGACGAAGGAAGAGCGGCTACAGATCCGGGTCGATCCAGCCGACAAACTGCTGCTCGAGCGGGCAGCTGCCGCGTCGCATCTGAACGTCTCGGCGTTTGTGGTCCAGGCCGCCGCGTCGAAGGCCGAGGAGATCCTCGTCGACCGATCCAGCATCCGGCTCTCGGCGCAGGCCGCGGCGGCGTTTAGCGAAGCGCTCGAGCGCCCGGCGGAGGTCAACGACCGGCTCACGGCGACACTGCGGCGCAAGCGGAAGTTCAGCTGGCTTGACTGAGCTGCGCCGGCCGGCGCTGCTCGACTCGCGGCATGACCGCGAAGGTTTCGACAGTGGCGAGCAGGTGCTCGACGAATGGCTGCGCCGCTACGCCGGCCAAAACCGGCGGCGCGACACCGCCGCGACCTGGGTGATCACCGACGCTAACGACGTTGTCGTGGGATACACGAGCGTCGCGATGACCGGCATCGATCGCTCTGCAGCACCCGGACCGCTTGCCAAAGGCGCACCCGATCCCGTCCCGGCGCTGCTGCTCGGCCGGCTCGCCGTCGACCGCCGCTATACGAACCTTGGGATCGGGACCTCGCTCGCTATCCACGTGCTTGCCACGGCGGTCGAGCTCAATAAAAAAGCGGCATGCCGCGCCGTCGTCGTAACCGCCCTCACCCGACACGCTCGTGGTTGGTGGGAACGCCTCGGATTCCACCCCTTCGATCCAGACGAGACCGATCAACTCGACCTCTACCTCCTGACCTCGGAGATCGACGCGACCCTACGGTGATCCCGATAGCCGGCCGTCACAGGCAGCGACCTGCTGACCGCGCAAGGCGGGAGACCGGGCCTCTGACCTCACAGACGCGTCCGGACATCAAAGCGGGTCCGGACCCGGGACCGCTCGCTCGCGTGGCAAAGCGTTCGCCCGAGGCCGGCGATCGGCACGATCGCCCGTCGCCAACTCGATTGCGCGCCCCGAGGCGGCTGGGCGTCGAAAGCGTCCCCGCGAGATACGTGCTTTCCGCGCTGGGAGGGACTTGATTGAAGCTGGCATCGGAGGCCCGCGCGCACGAAACGGGGTTTGTGCCGGCCGATTGCGGCTATGGCTTTCGCGGGCGCGCTTAGCGCGAGTGCTTGCGTGCTGGGGCCGTGATCGTGATCGTTTTGGTGGTGGTGATCGGCTTGTTGTGGGCGACGCGACTGGTCACGGTCACGGTGATGCGGAGGTGTTTGAGCTTGCGCAGCAGCTCGGTGCCCTTGCTGTTGAGCTTAAAGATGATCTCGGTTGCTTTGCCGGCAGGGATCGTGAAGTGCGCTTGTCCGATCACCAGCCGTTTGGTCTTTTTGGACCTCGCGGCCGAGGCGGCGACCTGCACCGAGGCGCTCTCATCGGCCGAGCACGAGGAGCCGCCCTGGGGACACGACACCTTGATCCCGGGATCGACCAGCATTGTCGTTCCTTCGGTCTTGGTCGCGGGCGACCCCGAGGTGCTAACCGACAGCATGCCGCCACCAGGCGACGGCGAGGGCGTACCGCCACCAGGTGAGGGCGCCGGCGTACCGCCGCCACCAGGTGACGGCGAGGGCGTACCGCCACCAGGTGAGGGCGCCGGCGTACCGCCGCCACCTGGCGCGCTGACGGTGTAGCTGACCGTCTGCGAGGAGCTGTTGCCCACCTGGTCTGTGGCGCTCACTGTGAAGCTGTGGGCGCCCGGGGTGGAGGTGTCGAGCGGATGCCCCGAGGCCACCGGTCCGCTACAGCTGGCCACATCACCTGCGCCGTCCGGGTCGCTGCAGGAATAGTTTGCAGCGACCGTCTGTCCCTGAGCGTAGGTAGCGCCGTTAGCTGGCGTCGTGATCGATGTCGAGGGAGCGCTGCCATCGACGGCGTAGGAGATGCTCGCGGTCCCGGTCTGCCCATCGCTGGAGGTGGCGGTCACGGTGTAGGTGTGTGCTCCCGCGGTCGACGTGTCCAGGTGACCCGGCGAGCCTGAGCCGTTTGAGTCAGTGCATGAGCTGATCCCCGGGCCGCCGGTTCCCGCGGAGCACGTGAAGCTCGTCGGCACGACCTGGCCGACGCCGTAGGTTCCACCCGAAACGGGCGATGAGATCGAGCTCGACGGCGCAGCCGCGGAGACCGCGGTCTCGGTCATCCCCGCCCCACAGGTCGAGGCTGCCGGGTTGTTGTTGGTATCGCCGCCGTGGCTGGCGTACCACCAATAGTTGCCCGCGCTCGACGGCCTGAACCCAGCCGACGGGTTATACGCTCCATTTCCAGAGACGCTCGCGGTCCCGACCGTCGTCCCGCCCGAGGCGCACGAGCTAGGCGCCGAGGGCTGCGGGCCGAACACCTTGAAGGTGATCGTTCCCGACGGCGACGCGCCGCCCGAGAGCGCCGCCGCCACAGACGACGCAGCAATGTTGTTCCCCGCCGTCCCACTGGAAGGCGCGCTCAGCGAACCAAGCGACGGCGAGGCCTTGGCGACGGTCACGCACTCCCGACTGTCGGCGTTGGCAGCCATGGCGTTGTCCGCCGAGCCCAGATAGCTGGTGTCGCCGTTGTAGACGGCGCTGAAGCACCACGTCCCCGGCGAGGTAGGCGTGAACGGCATCGAAGTGGTGTTCGCCGTCCCGGTGTTGGACCCCGCCGGCCCCGCACCCAACGTCGTGGTCAAAAACGGGGTCCCCGTCGCCGCGCACGTCCCCGGCGTCGCCGGAGCCGTCGACGCCTGACACACATAGAAACTCACGCTGCCCGTGGGGTCGCCGCCCACCGAATTGCCAGTCACCGTCACCGCATCGGTCACCGTCCCCGACGGCCCCAACGACACGTTTCCCGACGCCACCGAAGCCGTCGACGAAGGGGAGGCCGCGGTCGCCTCAGCCGCCGACACCAACCCCGCGGCAGCGACCACAGCCGAAACCACGAGGATCCGAAGCGCACCGACCGCGCTGAAGCACACCGCGTGAGAACCGGCCCGCGCGGCAGGCTCCAGCCCATAGCGCTGGCGCCCGACACCAGCGGCGCGCGCCAAAGCCTCCCCTATCCCCCTCCGCCTCATCTGAACCTCAGAATCGTTGATGATCCGTGACGGTCGCCACCCGACACCCCCGGCCCCTAAGACACCTCCAATATACACCGACATCACACTAGGGAGCCAATGGCGCCGGACTCCCACGGGTAGCGTCAAGAACGCACCGCAAGACTCCCGCGCGCTCGTCCTCCTTTGTTGGCGTCAAGGAGCAGCCCGACCGCTCGTCAGCGTCGCCATTGCGATCTCAGAGTCCTCGCCGCCCGGCCTGGAAGCGATCGTCCGCGATAGGCGCGCTTTCCGCGCTGGCTGTCGATCAAATCCTTGGCGTGCGTGCTGAGGTCAGTTCGTGGCCCGTGGATGGGTCGGACCGATGCCTGCGCAGTCGCGAAAGGAGGGCTGCGCGACTCGGTGGCGATCGACCTCGGTCTTCGCCAAACCTGCGCACGTCGGGCCTGAGGTGTCCCGGCGACCTCAGCCTTGCCGCCGTACACCTCCCTTTCTCGTGCGACGGGTCCAGCGAGGCGGCCAGTTGTCGTGGGCGTGGGCTCGGTCTCAGTTGACGCGGAGTCCGCTGCGGCGGACCGCTTAAGGTGCGGACGAAGGGGTGGACGGAAGGGTGGACTGCGAGTCCACCCTTGATCCCCCGAACAGCCCCGCCGCACCTGAGCTTCGAGTCGCGATCCGCCACGCATTCGACCTGCTCGGCTCAATCCTCCAGCGGGCCTTCGAGGGGGGACAGATCCAGACCAACCCAGCACGCGCGGTCCGCAAGGCACCGCGACCTCGGCGCGCGGAGGTCAGACCGCTCCCGCCCGCGACCGTCGAGCGAATGCGTGCTGCCTGCAGCCCGCGCGACGCGGCGCTGATCAGCGTCCTCGCGTACGCCGGTCTCAGACCGGGCGAAGCGCTGGCACTTCAGTGGCGCGACATACGCGAACAGACAATCCTGGTTGAGCGAGCCGTCTCGCTTGGCCAGGAGAAAGACACGAAGACCGCGGCGCATCGCACCGTTCGGCTTCTGCCGCCGCTCGCCGCCGACCTTCGTGAGTGGCGCCTACGAAGCGGCCGGCCGGGAGACAAGGCACTCATCTTTCCGTCGGCGACCGGGACCGTCTGGAGCCAACCGGCGTACCAATCGTGGCGGCGCCGAGCCTTCAAGCGCTCACTCGACGGCGCCGGCGTCGAGCACGCGCGCCCGTACGACCTCCGCCATTCGTTCGCCTCGCTCCTCCTCCACGAGGGCCGATCGGTGATCTACGTCGCTCGTTAACTCGGCCACGACGCACGTCTCACGCTCAGCACCTATGGCCATGTGATGGACGAGTTCGAGGACGCGCCACAGCTCGATGCGCACACGGCGATCACGGAGGCTCGGGGCGCGCTGGCGGGCGAGGCGCCGCAGCTCGGACGGCAGTAGACGCGCGAGTCTCGTGCTATCATATTGCAAGCATGCCCAACCTTCTCGTCAGAGATATCCCGGAAGACATTCACGCCAGCCTCCAACGCCGGGCTGAGAGCAGCGGACAGTCGTTGCAGCAGTTCCTCGCCGGCGAGCTGCGTCGCATCGCGGAGCGACCGAGCGTCGACGAGGTGCTCGATCGGATCGGCCGGCGCCGGGGCGGCAAGGTTGGCCTCGCCCAGGCGGCCGATGACCTGCACGACAAACGCCGTTGATCGTCGTCGACGCCTCCGTCCTGGCCAACGCGATCGGTGACGACGGCGCCGACGGTGGCCTGGCTCGCAGCGAACTGCGCGCACAAGCCGGCGCGCTGGCGGCTCCGGACCTCGTCGACGTCGAGACCGTCGCCGTGCTCCGGAAGCGCTGGATCGCAAAGACGATCACCGACCGCCGCTTCGCGACGGCGATCAAGGATCTCCAGGCACTCGATCTCGACCGCTACCCAGCGCTCCCTCTGATGACACGCGCGTATGGGCTCCGCGCGACCATCACGGCCTACGACGCGACGTATGTGGCCCTGGCCGAGGGCCTCGGCTGCGAGCTGCTCACCGGCGACGCCGGCCTCGCGAGCGCCCCAGGACCTCGCTGCCCGATCCGGCTCCTGCGATGACCGACAGCTCCCTCCCGGCCGCCCATCAGCGG
>JBAVWI010000196.1:0-1666 GCA_049697735.1 Solirubrobacteraceae bacterium | reverse complement strand
GGTCCACCGGGGCTAAACTGTGGCGAACCGCGCGGCCAAGGCCGCCGCCCGGGGCTATAGCTCAGTTGGGAGAGCGCCTGGATCGCACCCAGGAGGTCGGGGGTTCGAGTCCCCCTAGCTCCACTTTTGTGATGTCTCGGGACATAGGTCTCAGATGTCTCGGGACATAGGTCTCATTTTTGGGAGCCCGGCCATCGGCCGGGTTCTTTGCTTTGGTTGCGCCAGTAGGTCTTTTCTGGCTGGATGAGGTGGGTGGAGAGCACTTCGCCGGTGGTGAGGTCGCTCACGGTGATCCGGTGGTCGTCGGCGACCGCGAGGACGCGTTTGCGGGCGTGCGCGGCGCCGACACCGAGGTGGTGCATCCGGCCGGCGCGGCGGATGGTCATCTTGCCTCTGGTGTCCAGGCGGTCGTAGCGCAGTCTGTAGTGGCCCCGGGCGCGGCTGGCGGCCGGGATCGCTTTTGGTCTCGCGCGGTAGGCGCTGGCGGGTGTTCGGCGGTCCAGTGCGCGGTGGGAGCGGCGCTCGTTGTAGTGCTCCGCGAACGTGTCGAGTTGGTGTTGGAGCTCGGCGAGTGTGCGGGCTGTCGGTCGGGCGCGGAGCCAGCGCTGCAGCGTCTGGTGAAACCGTTCGGTCTTGCCCTGGGTCTGGGGGTGGCCCGGGGAGCCGTTCTTCTGGCGGATCCCGAGGATCGGTAGGAGGTATTCGAAGGCGTTACGTCCGCCGGTGAAGCGGGAGGTATAGACGCTGCCGTTATCGGTCAGCGTCGCGGCTGGCGGACCGTGACGCTCGACGATGTCGAGGAATACGACGACGATCGTGTCCCCGGTCACGGGCTGATGCGCGGTGCACGACAGCAGGTAGCGGGAGTGATCATCGAGCCAGTTAAGAACCTCCACGTCGGTCCCGTCAGCCAGGCGCCAGTGGATGAAGTCCGACTGCCACAACTCGTTGGGCTGCGCGGCCTCGAAACGCAGGTAGGACGATCTGGGGCGCTTGCGCGGCTGCGGTGAGATCAGCCCGGCCTGCGCGAGGATCCGGCTGATCGTCGAGGGGGCTGGCGGCCTCAGTCCGGCTTGTTCGAGGTGCCAGGCGATTGTGACTGGCCCGGCGTCTAACCCGTCCGCGGTCAGCTGTCGGCGCAGCTCGATCACCCGCTCACGCACCACAGCGGGAGTCACCGACGGGTTCGTTCTCGGGCGACGCGACCGCGGCTCGACCGCTGGCAGACCCGCTTCTCGATAGCGAGCCAGGAGACGATGTAGATGCCGGCGGGAGAACCCATACTCGGCAGCGGCTTCAGTGACCGACAACTGCTGGGAGACGACCTGGAGAACAGCAACGCGAGCTCGGGACATGCCCGCGACTGTCAGCCCACCCCCGGACAGCCGCCGCGCCCGGCGATCGCCGCTACGGCCTTCGCCCTACGGGCTCGCCCTCCGCGACGACCGCCGCAACCTCAACACAAGCCAAGCCGGGTGTGACCTATGTCCCGACTCATGAGCGACCTATCACCTGAGACATATGTCCTGAACCCAGACACCCCTAGCTCCACTTTCGGATTCCTTGTGGTTGCGCGCGGCCTTCCTGCGATAGGCCCCCACCCCGAGCGTCCCCATGTCGGGGCGAAAGCACTACCCGTTGAGCTCTTGCTCCTCTAGGTGGGCGA
>JBAVWI010000195.1:0-2242 GCA_049697735.1 Solirubrobacteraceae bacterium | reverse complement strand
TAGCTGGAATCTGCGCCACGACGATGAAGAAGGTGTTGAGGAAGAAGAGGACACCGATCTCGCTCGGCCCGACAGGCGTGTGCGCCGTCGCAAACGGCGGGAGGATGTTGGCAAACAGCGCGGGGCCGACGGCCAGGAGCA
Organism: Solirubrobacteraceae bacterium; assembly: GCA_049697735.1. Lineage (GTDB taxonomy): Bacteria > Actinomycetota > Thermoleophilia > Solirubrobacterales > Solirubrobacteraceae > Palsa-465. Next base: position 2,101 of record JBAVWI010000195.1, on the reverse strand, counting down.
CGATGTTGGCGGCGATCAGGAGGAGGAAGAGCCGATCCCGAGCGACCGCTCGGAAACCTGTCCCACTACTCGGCGCTTTCGCGAGGCGAGAATTCGGGATCGCTACGAGCACGATCAGCGCGAGGGCAGCGCAGGTGATGGCGTCGAAGAGGTAGAGCGCCTGGAACGCGCGGAGGTGTTGGACGGAAGCGACGATGAAGCCGGCGACCGTCGCGCCGCTGCCAATGCCGAAGTTGCCTGCAACTCGGCCGAGCGCGATCACAGAGGCGTGCTGCTCCACTGTGACCAGGGTGAGGCTCAGAACTCGGTTCGCGGTATTCGTGACTCCGAGGCCGGCGCCGCCGACGGCCGCGCAGGCGAACGCTTGCCAGGGACGGTCGACAAATGCCAAGCCCGCATAGCCGAGTCCGCTCGCGAGGCTGCCGGCGATCAGGATCGGCTTCGCGCGGAAACGATCGACCAGCGCACCGGAAGGGGGCGTTGCAACCGCGGCGGTGCCCAGGGCCGCCGCCAGGACCAGCCCCGCAGTCGCCGTCGGGAAGCGGCGAGCCTGGTGCAGGTAGATGATCTCGAACGGGACGATTAACCCGTAGCCGAAATAATTGACCGCCGTCCCAGCTTGGAGAACGATGACGGGCCCCGCCAGGCCCGTCCGCCAGCCGGCGAACGCACGGACGAGCAGCCTGCTTACTTGCAATCTCTGGCCTGATCCTCGCGGGGTTCCAGGCGGCCGTTGGAGTAGCCGCGAAATGCGCCACGCGGTGCTCGGTGCGCGCGGAATCGGCGGGCTGCTCGCCGCCGCCCTTGCGCGCACTGGGGCCGAGTTAGCGCTGTTGCTTCGACCGGAGACGCTCGATCGCTTGCGGGGACGGCGTGGCTGTTGGTGGCGGTGGTGGCGGTGGACACGAGGCGGTAGTGCTCGGCGGCTCGGTGCATGTCGGCGATCTGCTGTTGGGCCGCGATGAGGAGGAGTTGGGGATGCATGGCTGACCTCGTGTGGGGTGTGGTGCGGGCACTGTGAACCGCACGGGTTGCAGCCGGCTTGCAGTCGGGTAAACGCCCCCGGCCCAGGCATTGAAACCGCGGGTGTGGTGCGGTCGGCGGCGAGCGACCGGGATCGGTACGGTCGCGAGGGCGCATGCGTTTCGGGATCCTGGGCCCTCTGCAGGTGGTCGGTGACGATGGGCGTGAACTCGCCCTGGGTGGGCGGATGCCGCGAGCCGTGCTTGCTTTGCTGCTGCTGCGGGCGAACGAGGTCGTGTCGAGCGATCAGCTGGTTGAGGAGCTGTGGGCGGGTGCGCCGCCGGCGAGCGGCGCGAAGGCACTGCACGTGCACGTATCGCGGCTGCGCCGGGCCGTTGCCGCCGGTCAGTCAGACCCGGACGGGGAGCGGCTGGTCACGACTGCCGGTGGCTACGTCTTGAGAGTCGGGCCGGAGGAGCTCGATGTGCAGCGATGCGAACGGCTGATCGGCGAAGGCCGATCGCTGTTGGCCGCGGGCCGACCAGATCAGGCACTCGCCGCGCTGAGCCGCGCACTTGAGCTGTGGCGCGGCGACGCCTTGGCCGACTTTCAATACGACGCGTTCGCGCAGGGGGAGATCGCGCGGCTCGGCGAACTGCGCGCCGCCGTGTTGGAGGAGCGGATCACGGCCGAACTGCTGCTGGGCCGGGAGGCGCAGGTGCTGGGCGAGCTCGAGCGTCTCATACGCGACTACCCGTACCGCGAGCGGCTGCGGGGCCAGCTGATGCTGGCTCTGTACCGGACCGGACGGCAGGCGGAAGCGTTGGCCGCGTACCGTGCCGCACGGTCGGCGCTGGTCGACGAACTGGGGATCGAGCCTTCGGTCGAGCTTCGGCAACTGCACGAAGCGATCCTTGCTCAGGACCGGGCGCTGCTCCAAACCGACCCAGGCCAGCCGGCCCCGCCCGCCGGCGCCACGACGGACGAGCGAGCGCCGGGCCACGTCCATCTTCCCGCGCAGGCGACACCCCTCATCGGCCGCGAGCGCGAACTTGCCGAGCTGATGACGCTCGCTGATTCGCACCGGTTGATCACCCTGACCGGAACCGGTGGGACGGGAAAGACCCGGCTCGGGATG
>JBAVWI010000194.1:0-33460 GCA_049697735.1 Solirubrobacteraceae bacterium | reverse complement strand
CCCGTGGTCTCGTGGACGGCCAGGGCGATTTGGTAGACGTCGATCTCGCCCTGGGGAGTTCCGGGGCAGCTCGACTTTCCGCACACCAAAAGGAACCCGAAGTAGCTGGAGTTGAACGGTCCTAGCGAGGCGCTGTACTCATTCGGGGTGATGTTTGAGCTCCCGCCGGACCAGTAGAAATCCCCGCCGTAGGCGCCGTTACTGCCGGCGTTGACCTGATAGGAGCCCATGCTCGGGACCACCGCGCCGGTGATCGTGAGACCCGCGGGGGCGATCGCCTGCCAGACCGCGCCCTGCCCGTGTGTGATGTTAAAGCCGTTGCCGATCAACGCGAGCTCGCCGCCCGGACACGTGTCCTTGGCCGAGATCCCCGACTGCGAAGAGGCCCCGAAAACGCGGTTTGAGTAGTTGCCGCACGTGACGACGAATTCATCAGCTCGCGCGGCGGCGGCAAAGACCAGGCACATCGACAAAGCCAGCAGCCCGCCCATGGCAGCAATGCCACGTTTAAGCGGGAAGACCTGGCGCGAGCAGCGTTCAGCCGTGGCCGTCATCTCAGGGCTGCGGGCAGAGCACTGCGACGTTGACCGCGGGAGCCGGCCCGGACAAATCGACGTACGTCCTCCCGTCGTGCTTGGGGCCTCCGGTCGCGACCGCCGCGGTCGCATAGGAGAAGGGAGGTCCGCTGTTCTCGGCGTTGGCGAACGCGACGCACTTGGCCGAGAGCGGCTGGCTCCACTCGATAATCCCGCCGACGTTGGGCCCCGATGGTTGCCACCCGATCATCTTGGCCTTGGGCCTCGAGCTGAGAATCCGTCCCTGCGAGTCGATCGTGATCCAGTCGCGCACGTAGCCCGCGATCGAGCCCCGGTCGAACTTGACCGCTCCGATCGAGTGGTTCTTGAGCTGCTGGGCGCCGACGCTGCCGGCGGGCAGACTCAGAGCGGCGTAGCTGGTGCCACCGAGGGCAACGAAGAGGGCCAGGTAGGCGACCAAGTTGGCCTGGAGGTGGCGCAGGAATTTCGTCATGTCGACTCTCCTCACGAGTCTGGGGAGCTGCCCGGAGCCAGAGCTCCCGCGGCTCCGAGCGCAGGTTGGTTTGTGGATCCAGAGGGTGGGGCGGCTGAGGTCTGGGCACTACCGCCGGTGGCGGCCGCCGCCCCCGAGTGGGTGTTGCTGATGCTTGGTGGGGCGGCGCTCGAGCTCGTGACCGGGGTGTAGTGGACGCTTTGGATGGTCGCCGCCCTCGTGACGCGTCTGCTCCCGTGATGGACGGTGTGACGCCCAGCCGGTGTCTTCACTCCACGGTGTGCGCCCCGCGAGGCGTGATGACCAGTCGGGCCGCCTTGTGCCAGCGAGGGCAGCACGCGCCCGGGGGTAAGTCCTGGCTGCGCAATCTGGATCGGGGCGGAGTGAGTCGCCGCGGCCGACGGCTGGTGGCGCTGGCTGCCGCTGCTACCCAGCGCAACGACCGAGGCCAGCACGCCCGCCGCGATGAGCGACGCAACGCCAGCCGCGCGGCGATGTTTGCTCACCCCCGCGAGCGCGCGGGCGAAGCTCTCGGATCCACGCAGGCGCGGCAGCGTCCGACGCAGCGTCGGCTCGGCACCATCTGCGCCTGGCTCCCAGAGACCCATTGCGGGCTCGCCCCAAAAGTCGTGCGTTGAGGGCGGTGTCGCCAAGCCATCGTCCTCGGCTTCGGCCGACGGCCCGAACGGAATCAGCTCTTCTCGCGGACCGAGCCAGTCCCGCGGTAGCCGCACCACGTTGTCCTGATCCCTCTCCCTGCCACCCGGCTTGGCATGCCGACCGTCGGTTTTCACGCGGTTTGCAGACCTTTTCTTGGAACTAGACGCGAATGCGTCTCCCGTGGGCGCTAGTATAACCCCTGAATTGGCCCCAGTTTGTCTCAATTGGCAAACAAACCGGAGACCGTGGCCCGTGAGTCCATCCGCTCCTGATCCCGAAGAGACCTATCTGACCGTCGCTGAGGTCGCACAGACGCTCAAACTCAACCAGCAGACGGTCCGCAACTGGATCGACCAGGGGTCGCTGCCGGCGCTGCGCGTAGGGCGTCGGGTTCGGATCAAGCGCTCGGACTTTCAGCGCATTCTCGACCAGAGCTACAGCGGCGCCGTCGATGCGGCGCGATCTGATTCTGGCCCGAGCGCGGACGACTTCTGGGGCGGCGAGCCCGTCGGCCGTGCCGAGTCAGGCCAGCCGGACGCGGGCAACGGTGACGAGCGCGAACGACAGCCGTGAGCTTCTCTGACGAACTCGACCGCGAGCGTGCTCAGATCATGCGCGCCGTCCGTCACGCCAGCGACGACTGGGCGGGCGCCATGCGTGCCCACAAGCTGGCACCGCCCGACGCCGGATTCTCCGCCCGCCTCCGGGCATTGTCCGAGGCGGCCTCCGCCGAGCAGGTGGCGTGGGAGCATGCCCACGCCGCCGGCTTGCGCTGGCGTCCCGTCCCCGGCTCTGAGAGCGCCGCGCCGCCCTACGAGCTGCGCCCGGGCACCGGGCGGCGCGGCCCGGACGAGTTGTGGGAGCGTTTTGACGCCGCGGTCGCCGGCTTGAACCGGGCCATCACAAGCTCGGATGCCGCCGCCGTGGCCGATGCCTTCGGCGACATGGCCGACGCGGCCGGTGCGCTCGCCGACGCCGTGGCCCGCGAAGATCAGACCAGCGCGCCCGCCCGTGTGCGCGGTGCCGCGTAGTGCCATTACCCGCCGCCGGGTAGAGCGACAAGATGCCACCGCTTCCCCGACCGTCTATTCATCTGCCCGCACCCGGCACCAAGCGGGCCGTGGTGATCGGCGCCGGCTCGTTCGGAACCGCCGTGGCGGTGCTGCTCGCCCGTGGGGGTCTGCGCACCACACTCCAGGCCCGCACTGAGGAGCAGGCCTACCGTCTCCAGGAAGATCGGGAGAACCGCAGCTACCTCGGCGGCGTTGCCTTCCCCCGGGAGCTGCGGATCGAGCATGCCGGAGCCGGCCTCGCGCGCGCTGACTACGTGTTCCTGGGCGTGCCCTCGGTCGGGCTCGAGGATGTGATCCGCGAACTCGAGCACCACGGTCTGCCCGACAAGGCCGCGGTCGTGTCGCTGGCCAAGGGGCTCGTGCCGCCCGCCGGGAGTCCGCCGACCACGCTGTTGCGCAGCCGCTTTGGCGAGCGCCGGACAGCTTGCATCGGCGGTCCGGCTCACGCCCGCGAGATGGTCAGTGAGGGTGCCGGCTTGGTCGCGGCGTCCACCGAGGAGTCACTGGCCAAGGCGCTCGCCGGGGTGTTCATTCGTGCCGGCGTCGTCTGCGAGGAGTCCAACGACCCGGTCGGAGTTGAGCTCGCCGGTGCGGCCAAGAATGCCGCCGCGCTCGCCTCGGGCGCGACCGTGGCTCAGGGTTTGAATGCCGCCGGGGCGGCCGCCGGCCATATCTTTGCCGAGGTTTGGCGTTGGGCGGAAGCGGAAGGCGCACGGCCAGAATCACTCATCGGTCTGGCTGGGACCGGCGACCTGGTCGCCACCGCGCTCGCCCCCCAGAGCCGCAACCGCCGCGCCGGCGAGCTGCTCGCCGAGGGTGTGGCGGCGGCCGACATTCCCGCCCGCATCGGACAGGCCGTCGAGGCGCTCGAGTCCGTGCCGCTGCTCGCCCTGGCGCTCACCCGAGCCGGAATCGAAGCGCCCGTGACACGCGCGCTCGGGCGGCTCATCTCCGGCGAGCTCCCGCTCGAGGACTGGGTGGCGGTGGTTCGCACCACGGTGCCGCCGTCCGCCCGCTGGCGTCCCGCCGTGCGGGCCGGGTTCTGGCGGCGCCTGCGTGAGCGTGTTCGGGCCGCATACACGAGCCCGCGGCCGAATCGACACTGAATGTTTACTCGGGCTGAAGCTGTTTTTGGCAGGATCGAGAACGTCCAAGCCAAGAGGAGGCCACATGCCACAGATCATCGTGACAGCCCACGGACAGCCCCAAAGTCACGGCCGCGAGGTCACGTTCACCGAACGGGTCACCGCCCGGGACTTTGAATCCAAGCATTTCCAGGCCCAGCTCATTGAGCGGATCGGCTGGGCGGTGGACGACGCTCAAGTGCTTGAACAACGAGCCGCGGCCACCGAGCCGGACTCCGAGTTTGACGCGAGCCGGGCTGCCCCCGAAGAAGCCGACCGTCAGCGCCGCTCGGCCAGCGTACTCACCACCGCTTCATAGACCCCGGCCCCGTAACTCTCCGAGGCAAGGCGAATGCCGGCCCGACCGGCCAGGTCGGCCTCTAACGACCTGTCTCGCTCAAGCGCGTTGGCGACAAGCCAGAACGTGTCCACGACGCCGGCCGCTTCGATGTCCTCACGTGAGTCGCCCACGGCGATGCAGTCCTCGCGCGCGTAACCACGAGCCTGCATGTGCCGGGCGACCGCGCGGGCCTTGGAGGCTCCCGCCGGGATCAGGTGATACGCATGCACGGCGGCCAACCCCGGCAGCTGTTCCGAGACGGCTCGGATGACCCCGTTGTCGGTCAAGCGCAGCCAGCCGAAGCCCGCCGCCTCCAGCGCGGCCTGGACCTCGGCCGCGTCGACGTGGCCACGAAAGAGATGCGAGACGTCGCGGCCGGCCGCCCAGGGCGTGTGGTACTCGAGGCGGCCGGCAAAGCGCTCGAGCAGCAGGGCCGGCGCTCCCGAAGCTTCGATCTGGTCAAAGATCGTGCCCTCCTCCGCGGAGGGTGCAAGGCCGTCGGTCAGCCATTCGAGCTCGCCGTCGAGGACAACTCCGCAGCCGAGCTCGAAGATGAATGCGGACGAGCCGATCAGTCGCGCCGCGTCGAACACGCTGGACTGGCGGCGGCCAGAGTAGATGACCACCTCGGCGCCGGCCCGGGCACAGGCCTCGAGCGCCCGCACGCCGAGCAGGCTAAAGCTGCCGTCGGCCCCGGTCAGCAGCGAGGCGTCGGGACCGAGCAGGGTGCCGTCGAGATCCACGTAGAGACAGCGCATGGGCCGGCGCGACCGTAGCAGCGCATGGGCCGGCGCGACCGTAGCAGCGCGCCCCCGTTCCCCACCGCCGGCCGGACTTGAGGCAGCGCCCGCCATACTGAACCCGAGGTGGCCGCCGTCCGAGAAACCGAGCCCTGGGAGGCGCTGCTGGCCGCCGGTCGCGAGGACGAGCGGCTGGTGCATGACGATGTCTATCCGCCGCGGCCGGCGCGAACCGTCGCGCTTCCGCCTGACCTCGATTGGCGCGTCACCGGCGCGCTCGAGGCGGCCGGCATCGAGCGCCTCTACGAGCACCAGGTCGAAGCCCTCGAGGCGGCCTTCGCCGGACCGACGATCGTCACCACGGGCACCGCCTCCGGGAAATCATTGTGCTTTCAGCTCCCCACCCTCGAGGTCCTGACCACCGACCCGACCGCGCGAGCGCTGTACCTGTACCCGACCAAGGCGCTGGCCCAGGATCAGGCTCGCTCGCTGCACCGCTTCGGCCTCGGCAAAGCGATCCGCCCGGCAATTTACGACGGCGACACGCCGCGGGCCGAGCGCGCGGCGATCCGCAAGCGCAGCAACCTGATCCTCACCAACCCCGACATGCTTCACGTCGGGATCCTGCCCCACCACGCCGCCTGGGGCGACCTGTTCTCCAACCTCGCCTTCGTTGTCGTCGACGAGGCCCACGTCTACCGGGGCGTGTTCGGCTCCCACGTCGGCAACGTGCTGCGGCGCCTGCGCCGCGCCGCGGCGATCCACGGCACCGAGCCGCGCTTCCTGCTGGCCAGCGCCACGATCGCCAACCCGGTGGACCTCGCCGAACGCCTCACCGGGCTCAGCGACTTTCGCCTCGTCTCTCGTGACTCCGCACCGCAGGCCTCGCGCCGGGTGGCGATGTGGAATCCCCCGCTGCTCGACGAGCAGCTCGGAGTGCGGGGCTCGGCGCTCTACGAGGCCGCGGAAGTGTTCGCCGAGCTGGTGGCCGCGGGCGCCCGGACGATCTGCTTCATGAAGTCGCGCAAAGGCGTGGAGCTCATCCTCCGGCACGCCGTCGATCGCCTCGAGCCCGAGCTCGCCGAGCGGATTGCCCCCTACCGGGCCGGCTACACCGCGGCCCAACGCCACGAGCTCGAACGCCGGTTGACCACCGGTGAGCTGCTCGGCGTTGTCGCCACCGACGCGCTCGAGCTCGGGATCGACATCGGCGAGCTCGACGCGGCCATCTGCGTGACCTTCCCCGGGACGGTCGCCAGCCTGCGTCAGATGTGGGGGCGGGCGGGTCGCCGGGGGCGCGGGCTGGCCGTCTACATCGCCGGGGAAGACGCGCTCGATCAGTTCTTCTGCCGCCATCCCGATGACTTCCTCGGCCGCCCGGTCGAAGCGGCGATCCTCGACCCCGGCAGCAGTGAGATCTACGCCGAGCATCTTCTCTGCGCCGCTCACGAAGCGCCCCTGAGCGGTGCCGATGAGCTGATTCTCGGCGGCCAGTGGCGCGAGCATGCCGAGGCGCTGGCCGCGGCCGGGCTGCTGCGCGAGCGTGCCACCGGCTTCGTGCCCCGGCGCGCTGACGAGTACCCGGCGGCGCAGGTCGCGCTTCGTTCCGCGTCGGCCGACAGCTTCGTCCTCATCGACGCCTCCTCCGGCGAGGTGCTGGGCTCGATCGAAACTGGCCGCGCCTACTCGACCGTCCATCAGGGCGCAATCTATCTGCACATGGGGCGCTCCTACGCCGTCCTGGAACTCGACCTCGGCGGCCGGCGGGCGCTGCTCGAGCCCTTCGACGGCAATTACTTCACCCAGACCAAGCGCGAGAGCATGACCTACATCGAGCGCCTCGCCGAACGCCGCGAAACGTCCGGGGTGACGCTGTCGTTTGGCTCAGTCGTGTACTCCGAGGTCGTTCTCGGCTATCAGCGCAAGACGCTCTCAGACCACCAGGTGATCGACTTCCAGACCCTGGACTTGCCCACGATCGAGTTCTCCACCCAGGCACTCTGGTACGAGCTGGACGAGCTCATCGACTCAGAGCCCTTCCCGCCTGCCCAGTTGCTGGGGTCCCTGCACGCCCTCGAGCACGGGCAGATCGCCGTCCTGCCCCTGATCGCCATGTGCGACCGCTGGGACATCGGGGGGCTCTCCACCAATGCCCACCCCCAGACCGGTGGGCCGACGATCTTCATCCACGAAGGACATCCGGGCGGGGTCGGAATCACGCGACGCGGCTACCACGAGTTCGAGCGGCTGGTCGGCGACGCGCAGCGGCTGATCGGCGAATGCCCGTGCCAGGACGGGTGCCCCTCCTGCGTTCAGTCACCGAAGTGCGGGAACCTCAACGAGCCGCTCTCCAAGCGGGGCGCGCTCGAGCTGTTGCGCCGAATGACATAGGCGGGGCGGGCGGTCACAACTTCTAAACGACGCCGGCCGTCATGGGCCCGAGAATGAGGCATCCCGCCGAGCTCGCACTTTTCTTCTTCTGCATTGCGTGTCGATGATCGCGTGCTTGATCCGGCGCCACCTCGGCCGGCCAGACCCAGCGCGCACGAGCAGCTCGTCCGCCGGTACCCGCTGCCGGCGGCGCCACCGCTGATCCCGTCTGCTCCCGGGCGTCCGCCCTACCGACTGGCCCTGGCCGACGTCCTCTCTGCCCACGCGCTCGCCCGGATCGAGCGCGCCGGCCAGTTGCGCTTTCACTGCGTCGGCGATACCGGCGGCTTTGAGAATCCGATCCCGCAGCGGGCGGTGGCGGCGGCGATGTCAACTGAGCTGGCCGGGTCAGGGGGGGCGAGCTTCTTCTACCACCTGGGTGACGTCGTCTATCCCCACGGCGAGGCGTCTGGCTATCAATCTCAGTTCATCGATGCCTACGCCGACTATCAAGTCCCCATTCTCGGGGTTCCCGGCAACCACGACGGCGAGGTTTCACCCGGTTGCAGCGCCGGGCCGCTTGAAGCCTTCTCGGCTCAGTTCTGCGCGGCGCCCCACGCTGCGGATCCGACGCCGGCCAGGCCGGCACAGCACCAGCCCAACGTCTTCTGGACGCTCGAACATCCGTGGATCACGATCATCGGCCTCTACACCGGCGTTGCCGACGGTGGGCAGCTCGGCGAGGCGCAGCGCGACTGGTTGATCGGTGAGCTCCGTCAAGCCCGGCGGGACGTGACCCTGCTGCTGGCCATGCATCACCCCGTCTTCTCCGCCGACACCATACACGGTTCCAACCTCGAGCTCCGCGATGCGCTGGACGGCTGCTTTGCCGGCGCCGGTCGCGTCCCGGACGCCGTACTCAGCGCCCATGTTCACAGCTACCAGCGTTACCACCGTCGGCTCGAAGGGCGCGAGATTCCGTATCTGGTGACCGGTAGCGGGGGTTACCCCGAGGTGCACCGGCTCGGATACGGGGTGCCGGATCCCCCCGCGTCCTTTGCCGGCTTGCCCGGGTTGACCCTGGAGGCCTACCAGCATTCGACCTTCGGCTTCCTGACCGTGACCGCCAGCCAGGGCGGCGCCCGGCTTGACTACAACACCGTCGTCCGGCGGCGACCGGTGCGTTATGACTCTGTCTACGTGACGCCGGGCGCTGTGCTTGCGCTCACTTAGGCGAGCGTGTTCAGCCGTCGTTGAAGCTGCGCATCAGCCGGCGTTGCGCCGGGCGTCCCGTGGCCAGAGACCTGGACGCGATCCCCACCTCCTGGACGTGGCCATGGTGGACCTTCAACACGCCGACGGCGGCGCGGCCGGGGACGATGTACCAGTAGTTCCGCCCCACGTGGAAGGGGCGTGCCCGCAGCTTCAGCCTGCGCTTGGCCGAGGCAATGCCGGCTCCCGGGCGGACTCCGTCGAGCGTGTAGAAGTTGTTCGCGGTCAGCGCGATTACGATCCGGCCCGTGCTCGGCTTACGCGCGCGCCGTGGCAATGATCTGAGCAGCAGCGCCGAGGGATACCCGGCGCGAATTCCCCAGCGGCCCCGGAGGCAGAAGTTGTCGAAGTTGTTTCGCGTCCGGCCGAAGCGCGGGAGCAGGCGGCGGGCGCGGCTGCGCGTCAGGCCAAGCGTGAGCGGTCCGAGCGTCCGGCCTGAGATCCGCCCCGTGGGACGTGGACATCGCTGATCGCCCCCGTGCGATCCCGCGCCTCCCGACCCCGAGCCGCCAGTGGTGCCCGATCCGGTCCCGCCGGAGGGGGTCGGGAAGCAGTCGCTGGTCTGCCGCGTGACGTAGTTGAACGTATTGGTCGAGTTGTTGTTCCCGGGCGAGCCGGTTGGGTTGCCCGCGAAGGTGAAGATCGGGCAGCCCTGCGTGTCGGTCGCCACCGAGGTGAAGTCAAGCAGCGAGCGGTCACTCGGTCCGCCCGGGGTCGTGCCACAGAGGATCCCCTGGTTGCAAACCTCTCCGTTGTGGAAGACGACGCCCGGACTCACATCGGAGTAGGCGAAGTCCGGCTGGCTCGAGTTGGCGTCGGTCGATTGAGCCGTTCCGTACGTCCACTTGCCGGTGGTGCTGTTCGGGTCGGTGACGCCGTTGACGGTGCGGAAGTAGCCGATCGATAGCTGGCCCGCGATCGGCCCACCGGTGGCCGCGGGCAACATGTGGGCCGCGTTGGAGGCCCCCACCTGGGTCGGGGCTGACCAGTGCTGACCGCGGTCAGAAGAATGGAACATGTAGACGTTGGCCGTCTTTGCGAACGGCGTTTGGCCGATGTAACCCGCCCCCACGACGTAGAGGTTGTCCGCGCCGTCGATGGCGAGGTCGTTGAAGATGTTGCCGAACTGGACCGTGTTCTCGCCGTTGCGCTTCTCGCCGTCATACACCGTGTAGTCGGTGAAGCTCTTGCACTTGTCGTGCGACACGGCGAGGTAGAGCTGGCTGAAGGTGCCGCTCGAGGCGCCCTGGGCCGCTGCCAGCGCATTCTCCTGCTGGGTACTGGTGGAGAACAGGACGTAGAGGTTCCCGTTGCTGTCGGTGACCGGTTTGGCGACCAGCGTGCCGCCGGTGACGTCGGTGGGCACATTCGCCTGGATGGTCGGATCGGTGACCAGTGAGCCGCAGGCGTTGGAGAAGGTGTCGCCGCCGGCGTTGTCGCTGCGGAAGGCCACCGGCTGAGCGCTGACGAACTCGTGGTAGGTGAGATAGAGCGTGCCGTCGGGTGCGGCGGTAAGCCACTCGCGATCGTCCGAGGGTCCCGCCTGGCCTCCGTTGGTGGTCGTGCAGTGGTTCGGGTCGGGCGTCGGACCGATCCCGTTGAACGTGTTGCCGCGGTCGGTGCTCTTGCAGATCTGGGCCGTGCTGGCCTCGAGATCGGCGACGTAGAGCGCCCCCTTGGAGAAGAGGAGGTCGCTGTCACCGCCCCCGGTGTCGGAACCGATCAGCTTGGCCGGACCGAAGCTGCTGCCGTCGTTGTGCGACGCCCAGAAGCCGACCCCGGCGGTCCCGTTGGCGCCGCTGGGGATCCCCTGCGGCCCCGAGACGAACACGTCGCCGAACGTGTCGGTGACGATGCTCGGCTCGCCGCCCGTGGCACCCGTGAGCTTGAGCGGGCTGGAGAAGGTTGTGGCGCTGGCCGCCGGGACGAGAGCGCCCATCACGGCTAGCACTGCGACGGTCATGCCTAGACGCACGAGATCCTCCTGTGATTGCTTCCCGCCCGGCCAGCGGCTGATTGACCCGAATTAGGGATTTTGGCGCATGTTGGCGCGACCCTGCAAGCGGGAACCGGCGAAGCGGTCCGCAACCATCAAGACTTGGTCGAGCCAAGCCCCCTCACTCGCTAGGATCGCGCGCCCACGGCGAGATAGCTCAGTTGGTAGAGCACACGACTGAAAATCGTGGTGTCCCCGGTTCGAGTCCGGGTCTCGCCATCGACGAACACGCCGGCGCACACACTCATCGTCCGGCGTGCTCGCCGCGTGGCGCCCCCGGGCCGGGCGGGAGCTCGATCTCCCCGCGCGCCGCGTATTTGCCACACCGATCGCAGCGGAGGTCTGGGCCGATGTTGCCCCCGCAGCCGGCGTGGAGGGTGAGTCGGGGCGGGCCGCCCGGGGTCGGGTAGTGGCGGTCGCCCCATTTCATGAGGACGATCAGGGCCGGCCCGAGCTCGCGTCCCTTGTCGGTGAGAACGTACATCGGCCGGCCGGGCCGCTCTGGGTCGGGAACGCGTTCGAGCAGCTCCTCGTCGCACAGCCGCTTGAGCCGGTTGGTGAGGACGTTGGAGGCAATCCCGAGGTTCGCCTGGAACTCCTCGAATTGCGTTAGGCCGACGACGGCGTCGCGGAGGATCAGCAGCGTCCAGCGCTCCCCGATGACCTCTAGGGATCGGGCGATCGAGCAGACCTGGTCTGGATAGTCGCGTTGAAGCACTCGCCAATCGTAGCTGACTTGCTTGACAAAAGCCAGGCTCCGGCGTAGTTTGCCTTGCATGATGCAAGTCAGCCGCCCCGAGGAGGAGTCATGACACGCAAGCCCCTGAGCCTGATCTCGCTGCTTTTGGCGGCGTTTGTGATCAATCTCGACACGACGATCGTCAACGTCGCGTTGCCGTCGCTCGTGCGACAGCTGCACGCATCGAACTCGCAGCTGCAGTGGATCGTGGACGCGTTCAACCTGCTGTTCGCGGGATCGGTGCTCGCCGCGGGCAGCCTGTCTGACCGGTTCGGGCGCAAGGGGATGCTGCTCTCCGGCCTGTCGATCTTCGGCCTGGCGAGCCTGGCGGGCGGGCTGACTGACAGTCCCGGCCAGCTGATCGCCGCGCGTTCGGTGATGGGCGTGGGCGCGGCGATGGTGTTCCCCTCGACGCTGTCGCTGCTCACCAACGTGTTCACCGAGCGAGGCGAACGCGCCCGGGCAATCGGCTTATGGGGCGCAATCACGGGCGCGGCGATCGCGCTCGGACCAATCGTCGGCGGCTGGCTGCTCCAGCTCTCCGACTGGCGCAGCATCTTCTTCGCCATGGCCCCGATCGCCGCCATCGCCGGTGTCCTGGCCGCCCGCTACGTACCGACCTCGCGGGACCCGCACGCGCCCCGGACCGACCGCACCGGGTTCGCGCTGTCGACCGCCACGGTCGCCTCGCTCGTCTACACGATCATCGAGGCGCCGAACCACGGTTGGGGAAGCCCCCGGACGATCGGCAGCTTCGCGTTGACCGCGATGCTCGCGGCAGCGTTTGTGGCCTCGGAGCGGCGCACCGAGCAGCCGATGCTCGACCTGAGCCTGTTCCGCAACCCGCGGTTCACCGCCGCGAGCGCCTCGGTCGCGGTCTCGTTCTTCGCGCTCTCCGGCTTCATCTTCCTGGCCACCCAGCTGTTCCAGTTCGTCAAGGGCTACAGCCCGCTGTCAACCGGAGTGCGCCTACTGCCGGTCGCCTCATTCGTAGCCATCTCCTCGATTGTCGGCACCAAGCTCGCCGTCCGGTTTGGCACGAAGCTGATCGTCGCCTCCGGGCTGTTCTTGATGGCCGCGTTCTACCTGTGGGTTGCGACGTCATCAGCCACGACCAGCTACGGGACGATCGCCGCCCAGATGGTCGTGCTCGGGACAGGGATGGGCCTCACCAGCGCGCCCGCGACCGAGGCGATCATGGGTGTGGTTCCGAAAACAAAGGCCGGCGTTGGGTCGGCGGTCAACGACGCCACACGCCTTTTGGGCGGGACACTCGGCGTCGCCGTGATCGGCAGCGTTTACGCGTCGCTGTACGCCAGCCGGCTCACCGGGGCCTTCCCCGGGGGGTTACCTGCCAGCGCCGTGCGGGCCGCGCACGGATCCGTCGGTGCCGCGCTCACAGTGGCAGGCAAGCTGACCCACGCCGGCCATCCGCTACTCGCGTCAGCCGTCCACAACGCCGCCAACGCGGCCTTCTTCCAGGGCTTCCACGCAGCCAACTACGTCGCCGCGGGCATCGCCGCCGCCGGCGCGGTGATGGCGCTGGCGCTGCTGCCCGCCCAACCCACGACCAGCCGCGACGACACGCCACAGGTGGCGTCACCAGGCACGGCCGCCACAGCCTCAGCCCACAGCTAACCCCTCCCCAAGAACAGGAGACAGAACACCATGAGCAGCCAGCAGACTCACCCCGCGCGTGACCGCGGCGGGCTCGGCGATCGGCCGGTCAGCGGCTTTGAGTTGACCAGCCCGCGCCAGCCGGGCGCCGCCAACCTCGAGGCCGCGCTGGACCGCAACCGTGCGTTCGCCGCCGCCGGCGGCCACCACGGTGCCGTCGTCTTCCCCACCCTGAGCCTGTTCGTGATCACCTGCCTCGATCCGCGCACTGACCCGGCACACTTTCTCCGTCTCGGCCTCAGCGACGCGATGGTTGTCCGCAACGTCGGCGGCCGGGTCACCCCGGAGGTGGTCAACGACGTCGCCTTCATCGGCCAGCTCGCCGAGAACCTCCTGCCCGAAGGGCCGCTGTTCGAGGTCGCAGTGATCCACCACACCCAGTGCGGAACCGGAGCGCTCGCCGACGACGCCTTCCGCCACCGCTACGCCGAGCGGATCGGCGTCGAAGAATCGACCCTGCGTGAGCACGCCGTCCTCGACCCCACCGCGACAGTCTCACGCGACGTCGAGCGCCTCCACACCGCACCCGCGATCTCCCCGCGCGTTACCGTGTCCGGGCACGTCTACGACGTCGTCACGGGCCTAGTGCAGACGGTCATACCGGCTTGCAGCTCAGCAGATCGAACCCTTGAGTAAGCCTCGATCCTCCACGGCGACGGTGTGACGTTCATGACCCCGGGACGAGCAGGGGAGGGGTTGACCAGGCTGCGTCTCGGTTGCCTGGGTGCGCTCTGGGGAGCGCCGATGCTCGCCGGAGAGTTAGAACCCGGCTCCCCCGTCGATCGGCAAAACGGGCACCGCGGGAGGAGCGGCATGACAACCATTACGCGCAGTCCTGTCGGGTCGCGCCCGCTCGTCACGTAGTCTTCAGGGGCCCGGTTCGCAATTCGAGGGAGAGCAAATGAACAAGACACAGTTAATTGACGCAATCGCGAAGGACAGTGGACTGACCCGCGCGGACTCTGCGCGAGCCGTCGAGTCTTTGGTCAATACGGTCACCAAGACGCTGAAGAAGGGCGACGAAGTTGCCCTGACGGGGTTTGGAA
The DNA here is from genome assembly GCA_049697735.1 of Solirubrobacteraceae bacterium. Taxonomy (GTDB): domain Bacteria; phylum Actinomycetota; class Thermoleophilia; order Solirubrobacterales; family Solirubrobacteraceae; genus Palsa-465. The sequence goes on along the minus strand of JBAVWI010000194.1, from coordinate 19,394 downwards.
AGTTCTCCGTGGTCAAGCGTGGGGCCCGTACCGGGCGTAACCCGCAGACGGGCCAGGCCCTTAAGATCAGGGCTTCCAAGGCGCCCAAGTTCACCGCGGGTGCGACATTCAAGACCGCGGTGAGCGGACGCAGGAAGTAACCGCGGCGACTCGGCGGGCCGTCAGTCTAGGTTTGCGGAGCCAGATCAAGAAGCGAGGCCAGATCGTCGGTGATGGCGTGCGCGTCTTTTAGCTCGTCGTCGGTGTGCGTGGTGGCCAAGGCGATGACGGTTGCGCCGGCGGCGCGACCGGCCTGAACGCCGGCGGGAGCATCCTCGATGACCACGCACCGGGCGGGAGGGACGCCGAGGCGCCGGGCGGCGATGAGGAAGCACTCCGGGTCGGGCTTGCCTCGCTGCAAGCCGTCTGAGCTGACGAGCAGACCCGGAATGGGGAGGCCGGCCGCGCGCAGACGCGCCTCAGCGAGCGCGGTGGAGCATGAGGTGACGATCGCGAGCGGACGGTTGGAGGCCAGCAGCTCGGCCGCGCCCGGCAGTGCGGTCACGCCGCGGGTGTCGTGGATCTCGGCCTGCTCGACGACGGCGGCCTCCTCGCCATGGTCGGCATGGGGCGCGAGGAGTCGGATCGTCTCGCGCGACGGGCGGCCCTGCGCGAAGCGGTTCACCGCTTCGCCGTCGAGGCCGTGGCGGCTGGCGAATGCATCCCAGACGCGGCGGACCGGGGCGCTCGAATCAACCAGGGTGCCATCGAGGTCGACGAGCACCGCATCGGCGCGCGCGAACATCGCCGCCGGCGTCATGTCGGAAGCGACGCTTGGACGCTTGGAGCTGGGCGCTCGTGGCGCGGCTCGGCGTTTGGCGCCAGCAGAATGACGACCAGGCCGGCGAGGACGAGCAGGGCGCAGGCCAGCCGCAGCGACGTGAGCTGGGCCACGGCGCCGATCAGGGGAGGCCCGGCGAGAAAGCCGAGGTAGCCGAGTGAACTGACCACCGCGAGCGCCGGTCCCGTCGAGACCCCGGGCTGATCGGCGCCGGAGCGAAACAGGGTGGGGACGACGCCAGCCAGCCCCAGCCCGAGGGCTGCGAACCCAGCGATCGCGCCGGGGACTGTTCCCACCGCCAGTCCGGCGCCAAACCCGAGCGCCGCGAGCGCGCCGGAGCCCCGCAGCAGCCAGGTTGAGCCCCAGTGCGCCCACAGCCTGTCGGCGACCAGCCGCCCCGTGCCCATCGCCATGCTGAACACGGCGTAGGCGATCGCTCCGAGCGCGGCTGACCCGGCGAGGCTGTCGCGAACAAGCTTGGCGCTCCAGTCCGACGCGCCGCCTTCGGCCATCAGGCAAAAGAAGCACGCCGCCCCGAGCAGCGCCAGCCGGGTGGGCACCCGGCTCCAGCGCATGTTGGGGGCGTGCGCGTCGGCGTCCTCGTCGCGGGCCGGTAACGGACCGATCGCGATCAGTCCAGGGATTCCGAACACGAGCGCTGCGGCAGCCAGGTGCGGGAGCGGCGCGACGCCCAGCGTGGCGGCGAGCGCGCCGAGACCCGCGCCGGCAAAGCCGCCGAACGAGAACGCAGCGTGCAGCGAGGAGAGGATCGGCCGCCGCAGGTTGCGCTCGATCGATACGCCCTGCGTGTTCATGGCCAGGTCGAGCGTCGAGTTGGCCAGGCCCACCACCAGCAGCGCACCGGCCAGCGCCGGGACGCTGACGGCCACGGCCGGGAGCACAATCGCCGCCATCAGCGCGACGACCGCGAACCGGCAGAAGCTTCGGCTCGAGCGCCGGGGCAGCAAGCGGCCGACGAGCGGCATCGCCACCACCGCCCCGAGGGCAGGAGCCAGCAAGGCCAGGCCGAGCAGCCCGGCCGTCGCGCCGACGCGGTCAGACAGGGCCGGGATCCGCGACGCCCACGAGGCAAACAGGGCTCCGTTGACGAAGAACACGGCCGTGATTCCCGCCCGGGAGGTCACGCCAGGAGCACCTCGATACCGAGTGCGCGGTATGGGGCCAAAGCCTGTGGCTCGACGTCCGCGTCGGTGACGAGGTGCGTAACCGCGCTCAGCGGCGCCACCACGACAGGCATCGCGGTGCCGAGTTTGTCGTGGTCAGCCAGCGCCACGACCTCCGCGGCGCCCTCGATCATCGCCGCCTTGACGTGGCGCTCCTCGAGATCCTCGGTGGTCACGCCGATCTCGGGGTGCAACCCGCAGACGCCCAGGAACACCACGTCGGCGCGGATCATGCGCAGCGCGTCGATCGCGGCCGCACCGACGGTGACCAGCGCGTTCGGGCGCAGCGTCCCGCCCACCACAGTGACCTCGAGACCGGAATGACCGGCCAGGGCCAGCGCGATCGGGGGGCTCGTGGTGATCACGGTCGCTTGCAGATCGTCGCTCAATGCGTGGGCGAGCTCGAGCGTGGTCGTACCGCCGTCGAGCACGACGACCTGGCCATCACGTACACGGGCAGCGGCGCGGCGCGCGATCGAAGCCTTGGCCTCGGGCGCCCGGCGCGTACGCGCGGCAAACGACGACGCGTCGCCGTGGCGAGGAAGCGCCCCACCGTGAACCCGTCGCAAGAGCCCGACATCGTCCAGCTCGCGCAGGTCGCGCCGGATCGTGTCCGAGGAAACCGCCAGTTCGGCGGTCAAGTCGGAGGCAAGAACACGACCCTGGGTGGCCAGGCGTTCAAGGATCAGCGCGCGTCGCTCTTCCGTCAGCATCCTGCGTGATCATACGCGAACATGCATGATTCTGCACGTTCGGGCACAGGCACGTAGAGATCCCGGAACGCTCAGACCGGTCAGTCGACGTCAGTTATGTCTCCGGCCGCGATCTCGATCTCCACGAGGCCGACTGTAGATGTCTCAGCTCACGCTGCGGGGTTCGCCAAGTAGCGTGAGGCCGGCGCGGCGCTTGCGCTCCGTGGGTCGATGAGGATTTTCGCGTGGTCCTCGGGGCTGCCGAGGGCTTCGAACGCGGTGGCCACCCCGGTCAGGCCGACTGTCCCGGTCACCAGCGGTGTGGCCTTGAGCTTTCCGTCGGCGAGCATGTGGAGGGTGTCGCGGAACTCGAGCGGCGTGTAGCCGAGCACGAATCTCAGATCGGTCTCCTTGTTGATGGCCATCGAGGGGCGGATCCTGTCCTCGCCCATACACACGCCGACGACTATCACCCGCGAGAAGAACGGGGCGGCAGCGACGATCCCATCCAGGATGCCGGGCACGCCGACGCACTCGAAGACGACCGGCCGTTTCGGCTTGATCCCGAGCGTGTCGATCGTCCGCCAAATGTGGTGCCAGGGGACGGGAAGGCGACCCAGCTTCTCCATCGTGGACACGGCCAACTCCACCACGGCCGGCAGGGTGTTGAGGTGGCCGCGGTCCCCGGCGGCGTAGGGCGAGTCGTGGGCCGGATCCACGACGATGTCGGCGCCGCATTCCGTAGCCAGCTTCCGACGAGCCGCCGAGAAGTCGCTCGCGACGACGGTGCGGACGCCGCGCGCCTTGAGTGCGCAGATCACGGCCAGGCCGATCGGCCCGCACCCGATGACGACGGCCACGTCGCGCTTGCCGACTTCGCTGCGATTGACGGCGTGCCACCCGACCGCCAGCGGCTCGGTGAGAGCGCTCAGCTCCGGGGCCAGTCCGTTCGGGACGGTCATCATCAGCGCCTCCTCGACGATCACCAGTTCCGCGTAGGCGCCGGGCGCGGCCGCCGAGAGGCCCGTCGCGTGCACGGCTCCGGCACGTCTGACCAGCGGCACGGCCACCACGTGCGTTCCCACGGGGGCCTTCTCACGGCACCCGGGGCCGTACTCGGCGACCTCCCCGCAGAATTCGTGGCCGAAGACGACGCGCTGATCAGACCGCATGAAATCCTCGTAGCCGACTTCGTTCATGACCTCGGCCAGTTCGTCGCAGTGATGTCTGGCGTGCAGGTCAGATCCGCAGATCCCACAGCGCAGGACTTCGAGCAGTACCTGCCCCTTTTCCGGCCGCTGCGCGGGCAGGTCGGCAACTTGTAGTTCCGCGGCCCGGCAGGTCACCGCCTTCATGCCGTCACCGACTCGCGAGCGGGGCTGGTCAGGAGATAGGCATCAGCGGGGCTTTCGCGGGCCAGACGCCGGAAGCGCCAGGTCCAGTCAGGCCACAGGGTGGCATTGCGCCCGGTCCGGTCCCGGTAGTAGCTCGAGCAGCCGCCGATCTCCCACACCGTGCCTCTCAGCTGCGCGTCGATTTCGCGGTTGTAGTCATCGTGCACGTCGGCCCGCACCTCGATCATGGTCGACTGTGCCGCTTGCATGACGTCGATCGCGCCCAGGACATGGGCGATCTGGGACTCGATCATGTAGACCATCGAGCTGTGCCCGAGGCCGGTGTTGGGGCCGAGCAGCATGAAGAAGTTCGGAAACCCGGGAATCGAGGTGCCGAGATACGCCCTTGGACGACCCTCCCAGGCGTCCTTCAGAACCGCGTCGCGACCACGTACGTGGCTGGCGAACGGGATGTCGGTGACGTGGTAGCCGGTACCGAAGATGATCACGTCGACCTCGCGTTCGAGCCCGCTGGAACTGATCACGGTGTTCGCCCGCACCTCCGCGAGCCCGCTCGTGATGAGCTCAACGTTTGCCTTGGCCAGGGCCGGATACCAACCGTTGGAGGGCAGGATTCGCTTGCAGCCCACGGTGTAATCGGGCGTCAGCTTGGTCCGCAGCCCAGGATTTGAGATGCCCTTGCGCATGTGCGACCGCGAAACCTTCTCGAGCAAGCCGAGCAGCCGCGGGTCCTTGGCCATGCCCAGGACCAGAAGCTCGCGGCTCCAGTAAACGCCCTGGCGAACCAACTCCTGTACCGCGGGCAGCCGGCGGTACAGGGCCCGCTCCCAGTCGGTGATGGGCCGACTGCTGTGCGGCATTACCCACGGTGGCGTGCGCTGAAAGACATGCAGCTGGGCGACCTGATCGACGATCTTGGGGACGTACTGGATCGCGGACGCACCGGTGCCGATCGACGCCACCCGTTTCCCGCTCAAGTCAAAGTCATGATCCCAACGCGCCGAGTGCATGAGCTTGCCCTCGAAGCTGTCAAGCCCCGGGACGTCGGGGAGATTTGGCTCGGTCAGCGGGCCGACAGCGCTGATGAACACCGAGCAGGCGAAAGTGCCCGAGCTGGTCTCGATCGTCCACTGGTTGTCGTTCTGGGACCACGTGGCCGTCTCAACGGCAACGCCGGTCCGGATGTGCGCACGCAATCCGAACCGGTCTGCTGTCCGGCGCAGATACTCGCGAATCTCGGCCTGCGGTGAGTACGTGTGAGACCACTCCGGATTCGGCGCAAAGGAGAGCGAGTACAGGTGCGAGGGGACGTCGCACGTGCAGCCCGGGTATGTGTTGACCTGCCACACGCCACCCACGTCCTCGGCGCGCTCCAGGACCACGAAGTCGTGTCTGCCGCTCTGCTTCAGCTTGGTGGCCATCGCCAGCCCAGAGAAACCCGCTCCGGCGATCACCACGCTCACTTGCTCCGCCACCATGCCTCCTCGAGCTATTTCATCTGCGTAACCAGCCGCTACCGACGGGCGTGGCTCCCACCGTATTTCAATCGCGGCGGTGGCGACCGCTGCGGGCGTTCCCCGCGCAACCTCGGCCGGTTCGGCGGCCTGCGGCTCATAGCCGAATTTGTAAGCTTGCCAGCCATGAGCTACGCCAAGAAGAACCTCCACGAGATCGAGGACATGGCCGTCAAGCACGGTCTCTCGGCCACTCAGCAGGCGCGCTTTCCCCGGGGAGACCTGGGGGCTGAGCAGACCGGCCTCAACTACCTGATCATCAAGGCCGGGCAACACGAGGCGTTTGCTCATCGGCACCGTGAAGCCGAGGAGATCTACGTCGTCTTGGCGGGCTCGGGACGGGTCAAGCTCGACGACGAGTTCGTGGACCTGGCGCCGCTCGACGCTGTCCGGGTGAGCCCGGGGGTGACACGGTCTTTCCAAGCCGGTGGCGACGATCTCGAGGTGCTCGTGTTTGGTCCCCATGTAGAGGGGGACGCAGACATGGTCGCGGACTTCTGGGTGGAGTAGGCGCCCAACCGCGGGTTGATCAGGAGCCCACGACCTCCAGCACCCGGTCGACGTCGGCCTCGTCGTTGTAGACATGCCACGAGGTCCGCAGCCGTCCGCCACGCATGGCGGCAATGATCCCGGCGCGGGCCAGCCGTTCAGCAGCACCCGGCAGGTCGGCACAAACGATCGCGCTGTCACTCGGCTCGAGGCCGATGGCGCTGCGAAACCGATTGGCCAGGGACACGTTGTGGGCGTGAATTGACGCAACCCCAATCTCCTCGATCAGCTCCAAGGCCGGGGCGGTACCCACCCACGAGAACCAGGCCGGCGAAACATCGAGGCGGCGCGCGCTTGGGGCCAGCCGCAAGGGAGGACCGAAGTAGCTGGCGTGGATGTCATCGCCCGCGTACCAGCCGGCGCTGTGGGGGATCGCGGCATCGAGGAGGCGATCGGACACGCAGAGAAAGGCACTCCCGCGGGGAGACATCAGCCACTTGTAGGCGCTGCACACGACCGCGTCGAAGCGGCTCGCGTCCACGGGCAGCCAGCCGACGGCCTGCGTCGTGTCACACAAGGTGATCGCATTCACGTCAGCTGCGGCGGCGAGGATCGCCTCGAGGTCGGCCACCTCGCCCGTGCTCATCTGCACGGCGCTGAACGCGACCGCGTCGGTCCCGGCGGCGACCGCCTCGGCAAGGTGGGCGGGCGTGACGGTGCGGACCTCGAGGCGCGACTGGACGAGAAGCGGAAACAAGGTCGAGGTGAACTCGATGTCGGGCACGACGACACGCGCTCCGTCGTGCAGCGCGGTGACCACCGATCCGATCAGCTCAGAGACCGTGGAGCCGACCGCCACCCGCTCGCGCTGCACTCCGACCAGCCGCGCGAAGGCCGCCCGCGAGCGCTCGGTGCTCTGTCCCCATTCCTCCCAGCTCGTGCGCCCGCCGTGCCAATCGGACAGCGCCGACTGAAGGGCTTCCCAGCCGGGCCGCGGGGGCAGACCGTAGCTCGCCGTGTTGCAGTAGACGCCGGCCGGCTCCCATAAGTGCCGGGACTCGGAGATCTCCATGGATGGATTACATCAGGGCGACGACAAGCCTCGGCGCCCCCACCGGATAGCGTTCGAGCATGGCAACTTGGGATGAGGTGCGCGAGATCGCTCTGGCTCTGCCCGAGACCGACGAGCGTCCCTCACGCGGACACGCCTTTTGGCGGGTCAAGGGCAAGGGCTTCGTGTGGGAGCGTCCGCTGCGTGAGAGTGACCGCAAGGCACTCGGGGACGCCGCGCCCGAGGGCCCGATCCTCGGCGTGCGGGTCGAGCACCTCGGTGCCAAGGAGGCCCTGCTCCAGGACGACCCCGAGCTGTACTTCACCACCCCGCATTTCGACGGCTATGCCGCCGTGCTCGTGCGCCTGGATCGGATCGGCCTCGAGGAGCTGCGCGAGCTCATCGTCGAGGCGTGGCTGTGCCGAGCTCCCGGCAAGCTCGCTGACGCCTACCTCGAGTCGGGCCTGGAGCCTTAGGCCGACTCAGCGCGGCGCCGGCGGGCAGTAAGTTCAAGGCATGCAAGCGGCAACCTCACCTCATCGCGTCGTCGTGGTCGGGGGCGGCTTCGGCGGCCTGCGCGTGGTCAAGGCGCTGCGCGACGCACCGGTAGAGGTGACGCTGGTCGACCGCCGCAATTTCCACCTCTTCCAACCCCTCACCTATCAGGTAGCCACCGGCGCGCTCTCACCCAGCGACGTGACCTACCCGCTGCGGGTCCTGTTCGGTGCCGCCCCGAACGTGCGCGTGCTCCTGGAGACAGTTACCGGCTTCGATCTCGATCGTCGCCGGGTCCTGCTGGCCGCGGATCCCGAGCACGGGGCCCCGGAGTCGCTCGAGTACGACACCCTGGTCGTCGCCACCGGCTCGAGCTACACGTACTTCGGCCATGACGAGTGGCGCGAGGTGGCCGGCGAGGTCAAGTCGCTGGAGAGCGCGCTCGCGGTGCGCTCACGCGTGCTCGGTGCCTTCGAGCGGGCGGAGGCGACCTCGAGCCAGGCCGAGCGCGAGGCCGAGCTGACCTTCGTGGTCGTAGGGGGCGGACCGACCGGCGTCGAAATCGCGGGCCAGATCGGGGAGCTCGCGCGGGACAGCCTGGAGCACGACTTCAAGCACGTGAAGCCCGGCGAGACGCGCATCATGCTCGTCGAGACCGCCGACCGGATCCTCTCGAGCTTCCCCGCCTCGCTGTCGGCCAAGGCCATGACGGCTCTGCGCAAGCTTGGTGTCACCCCCACCGTCGGACGCACGGTGGTGGACATCGAGCGCCAGGGCGTCACCCTGCGCGCGCCCGACGGCTCGACCGAGCGCGTAACCGCCCGGACCGTGATCTGGGCCGCCGGCGTCCGGGCCTCCGCGCTGGCCGGCGCACTCGGCGAGCAGGCCGGAGCTGCGATCGACAAGGCCGGCCGCGTGACCGTGGAGCCCGACCTCACCCTGGCCGGCCATCCCGAGGTGATCGCCCTCGGCGACATGGCTCGGGTCAGCGACGGCCACGGTGGCGTCCGTGACCTGCCCGGCCTCGCGCCAGTGGCGATTCAGCAGGGCGCGTACACCGCGCGGCTGATCAAGCGCCGGCTGCGCGGCCAACCCGTGCGGCCGTTTCGGTACGTCAACAAGGGCAACCTGGCCACGATCGGGCGGGGCTGGGCGGTGGCCGACCTGGGCGTCGTTCGCCTGAGCGGCCTGCCGGCGTGGCTGATCTGGCTCGGAGTCCACATCTGGTACCTGATCGGCTACCAGAACCGGCTTGTCGTGATGCTGCGCTGGTCGATCAGCTTCCTGACCCGGGGCCGGATCCAGGGCTCGCGGATCATCTCCGATCCGGCGGGCGAGAGCGAGCAGCGCTAGACGGCGGAGGCGTCGGTCCCAGCCGCGCTCATCCGCGACCGGGGGCGGTTCGGGTCAGGAATGGGATCAGGTGAGCGAAGAACAGGTTGTGCGGATACGCGCCGTTGGGGTCGTTGTGGGCATAGGCGGCCTGGCGGTTTATCAGCGTCAGCTGGCGCAGCGGAATGTGAGACTGGACGGCGAGCTGACGCGCCTCGTTGAGGATGACCTGCCCGCCCAGGGCGGCCCCAAAGGCGTAGATACGCAACCGCCGGGGGAGGCGACGACCGAGCGTGGCGTGCAGGCCAAGCACGCGCTCGGCGCCGCTCGGCGTGCCATTGCCAATCGCCCCGAGGTCGTCGGTCAGCCGCTGCGGGAAGTACCACTCGGTCCCGTCGGCGTTGGCGACTCCGGTACCCGAGAACATGCGGGCAAAGCGGGTCAGCGGCGTCAGCGCGCCGGTCCCGTTCCAGCCGCGGGGATTGCCCGTGGCCGAGATTCCCTGACCCAGGTGGGCTTGGGCAGCGACGAGCGCGGGAGGCGAAGTCCCGGCGTTCAGCGCATAGCCGTACTGGCCCCGGTTGGAGACGGCGACCGGCGGGGCGAGGTTGAAGGGCTTCAGCAGCCCCGAGGACTGGCCGAGCGAGGGGCCGTTGGGGTCGAGCAGGGCCGCGGTGGAGCCGGTGGCGTTGAAGACACCCGCGTAGGGCGCGGTGATCCCGCCGAAGCCAAGCCACGGCGACGCGCTCGGCGCGTTGAGCGTGGCCACGGCGTGGCGGGCGGCGGCCGCGCTCTCGTGTCCGAAGCTCCCACCGTCGATGTAGACCAGCCCGGCCAGGGCATCGGCCCCAGGATGGCCGCCGAAGTTCCAGGTCGCATAAGCCGTGACCACTCCGCCGCCGAGCGAATGGCCACCGAGCACGACCTTGCCGCCGAGTTTGGCAGCGACTGCGATCACCCGGTGCAGGTCGCCGACGGCCACAGACATTCCCCAGCGCTTGGCGTAGCTGACTGTGCGGTCGGGGATCAGTGAGAAGTGGTGGCTGACCTTGGCCCCGGCCAGGTAACCGAGGTAGTAGTTGAACAGGTCAGCCGCGGTCGCGTGCCTGGACTTGGCCTGATCGAGCATGGACTGGTCCTCGAGCAGGTTCTCGCGGCGCTCGATCGACCACACCTGCCAGCCCGGAGCACGGCTGACGATCCACTTGGCGAGGGGCACGAAATAGGCCGAGCCGGCCGACGTTCCCGGGACCAGGACGAGCACGTTCTTGGCTTTCGCCGGGCCGATCTTGAGCACCCCGACCTTGTCGTAGCGAGCCGGCGTCCCCGGCGAGGGCGTGCCGGGCATCCATCGCACGCGTAACGCGGCGGAGGCGTTGGCGCACAGGGTCAGGCTCAGCAGCAGGAGGGCCGCTACCAGCGGCTTGCCGGCGGTGGCCATCGCGCCCGCCAATCTATCGCCGCGTGACATCGACTCAGCCTGCCGCCTCCAACGTGACCTTCGTCGGCGCGCGATCGCTACACCTGCGCACGGGCATAGTCTCTCATCACTCCGATTGAGAGTGCAATGCCGGTGGGGGGGAGGCCAGAACGCGGGTCGGCATGCGGCAGCCGGTGTGTTGCAACTTGATTATGGGGGCGTTCAAACTCCGGGTACGTGCTCGCATCCGCGCCGACTTGGGAATAGATTGTTGCGCCTGGGAACTCGACCTCTTTAGGAGGAGGATCTGTTGAAGCGATACACCCGGCCCCTGGCAGCGACGCTGCTCACGGTCATCATGGCGTTCGTGCTCGCGGCTTGCGGCTCGAGTTCGAGCTCGTCCGGCAGCAAGCAGACCAGCAAGTCGAGCAGCCAGAGCTCGGCCGCATCGAGCGGCGCCTCCGGCAACACCATCACGTACCTGTTCGGCACCGCGCCCGACTCGCTGGACCCGCAGTTCGGATACACCAGCCAGGCCGCGGAGCCCGACTGGCTCTCATACACCGGCCTGATCACATATGCGCACGCCAGCGGCGTGCCGGGAACGCAGCTCATCCCCGGCCTGGCCACCGCCCTGCCGGTCGTCTCTGGCGGGGGTAAGACCTACACGGTCACGCTGCGCAAGGGACTGGTGTACTCCGACGGCAAGCCGGTCAAGGCCAGCGACTTCGCCTACACAGTCGAACGGGCGATCAAGATCCCGTGGGGCGGCTCCGGCCAGTTCCTCACCGCCCAGATCGCGGGCGCGACGGCGTTTGCCAAGGGCAAGGCCAAGACGATCTCCGGCATCACAGCCGATGACGCCACCGGCAAGATCGTGATCCATCTGGTCTCGGCCTACGGCGCGTTTGACAACGTGCTCGCGTTCCCGGCCCTCGGCCTGGTGCCGACCGGATCGCCGATGAAGAACGAGCCCAACAGCCCGCCCCCGGGCGTCGGGCCGTACATGATCACCAACATCGTCCCCAACGCGTCCTACTCGCTGGTCAAGAACCCGCACTGGGCGGCGATGAACATCCCCGGCATTCCCGCCGGCACGGTCGACGTCAACGTCAAGATCTCATCCAACGTCGACTCCAACGCGCTGTCGGTGCTCAACAACCAGGCGGACGTGTTCGACTCGTTTGACACGGTCCCCGGCAGCCTGCTGCCGCAGATCCAGTCCAAGGCGGCCGGCCGGTACTCCAAGAAGGTCATGAACACGACGTACTACGTGTTCATGAACACCCAGACCAAGCCGTTCTCGAGCCAGCTGGCGCGCGAAGCGGTGATCACGGGGCTCAATCAGCAGGCCATGAGCAGGCTCGGCTCAGGCACCCTGATCCCGGGTTGCTATTTCCTGCCGCCCGGAATGGTGGGCCACCCGACGGGACCGTGCCCGTACGGGAATCCGGCCAGCGGTGGCGACATCACCAAGGCCAAGGCGCTGGTCAAGCAGTCCGGCATGGCCGGTACGCCGGTCACCGTGTGGTCAGAGACCCGCACGCCACGCCAGCAGTGGATGACCTACTACACGCAGTTCCTGAACCAGATTGGGTTCAAGGCCACCCAGAAGGTGATCGCGGACGCGACCTACTTCTCGACCATCGGGAACCTGAAGCTCAACCCCCAGACCGGCTTCGCCGACTGGAACCAGGACTTCCCCAACCCGATCGACTTCTACCTGCTGGTGCAGAAGTCAGCCATCCTGCCCACCAACAACCAGAATTTCGGGCAGGTCAACGATCCGACCATCAACAGCGAGTCCAACACGCTCGGGGCCGTGCCGACCAGCAAGCTGAGCTCGATCGCCAGCAAGTGGCAGGCGCTCGATACCTATGTGGCCAAGAAGGCCTATATCGGGGTGTTCGGCTACCAGACGTTCCCGGCCCTCACCTCGACCCGGATCGACCTCAGCTCCGCCGTCTATCACCCGATCTACGGGTGGGACTGGAGCTCGTTCAAGGTCAAGTAGCGACAGTGGGGAGGGCCGGGACGGTAGGCTGTCCCGGCCCTCCCCGCTTTACGTGCTGAATGTCGATCTCACCCACTGGTCCAAGCACCGCTGCCGCCGGAACCGAGTTCTCTGACGACCTGTCGGGCGGCTTTCTCGGCGACGGCGAGGATGCCGCCCCGGGAATCGGGCCGTGGAAGCTGGCCTGGCGGCGGCTTCGCCGCAACCGGGTTTCCTTAGCCTTCGGCGGCCTGTTCCTGGTCATCGTCGCGCTGTGCGTGTTGGCACCCGTCTACGCCAATGACATCGCACACACGTCTCCGTCGTTCGGCAACCCCACGGGGACGGTCAAGGTGGGGGGCAAGACCGAGTACATCCTCAGCCTGACCGGGATCCCGATCGGCCCGACTTGGCACAGCCACTACCTCCTCGGCGCCGACGGAAACGGCCGTGACGTCGCCGTCCGGCTGCTCTACGGCGGGCGAAATTCGCTCGAGATCGGCGTCGTGGCAACAATGATCACGATGATCATCGCCATGATCCTCGGCGTCGTTGCCGGTTACTTCCGCGGTCTCGCGGACGGGATCATCTCGCGCTTCCTCGATGTGCTCTGGGCCTATCCAGCCGTGCTGCTCGGCGTCGCCCTGGGTGTCTCGCTCGCGGTCGGGGGGATCAACTTCGGCCTCTTTGCGCTCAGCGGGACGACGCTGCTCGTGCCCGCGTTCGTGATCGGGATCGTCTACATCCCTTACGTCGCCAAGCCCGTCCGCGGGCAGGTCCTGGTCATGCGCGAGCGCGAGTTCGTCGACGCCGCACGCCAGCAGGGCCTCGGTCACATGCGGATCATGTTCACCGAGATCCTGCCCAACTTGTCATCGACGATCATCGTCTTCATCCCGCTGATCCTGGCCAACGCGATCTTGCTCGAGGCCGGCCTCTCCTATCTCGGCGCCGGCGTCCAGCCCCCCAATCCATCCTGGGGAACGATGATCTCTGACGGCATCAACACGATCCCGGCCGCCTTCCACAACGTTCTCGTTCCGGGAATCATGCTCGTTCTCACCGTGTTGTCGATCAACGTCTTCGGCGACGGCCTGCGCGACGCGCTTGATCCGCGGGCCAAGGTCCGGATCGCCCACTGATGCTGGGCGGCCGGCACCGACAGCCATGACGCGGTTCGTCGTCCGCCGCTCGCTGGCGATGGTCGCGGTCCTGTTCGCGATCTCCGTCCTCACCTTCCTCCTCTTCGAAGCGATCCCCAACGGCGACCCGGCGCTGCGGCTCGCGGGACGATTGGCCACGGCGGTCGAGATCCACCAGATCCGGGTCAAGTTCGGCTTTGATCAGCCGATCTACGTCCAGTACCTGCGGACGATGTCCAACATCTTCACCGGCCAGGCGTACTCGTATACGCAGGGCTTCAATGTCCTCGATGAGATCAGGGCGGGACTTCCCGCCACCCTCTCGCTCGCCCTCGGAGCGGGCATCATCTGGCTGCTCACCTCGATCGCGGTGGGGACGCTGGCAGCGATCAGGGCCGGCCGTTACACCGATCGGATCCTGACTGTTCTGGCTATGACCGGAGTCTCGTTCCCGCCCTTCTTCCTCGGCGCTGTGCTGATCTACTACCTGGGCTACCAGGCCGGCATCTTCCCGCTCGGCGACTACGTGCCGCTGACCAAGAACCCGGTCCAGTGGCTGGTGCACCTGATCCTGCCCTGGTTCACGCTTTCGGTGCTGTTCGTCGGCTTTTACTCCCGGGTCCTGCGCTCGACGATCCTGGACACGATCAACGAGGACTACGTACGCACCGCCCGGGCCAAGGGCATGTCCGAACGCCAGGTGCTGATCCGCCACATCCTGCGCAACAGCCTGATCCCGATCATCTCGCTGTGGGGGCTCGACCTGGCCCAGGTGATTGGCGGCGGCGCCATCCTGACCGAGTCGATCTTCAACCTGCACGGCGTCGGCCAGCTCGCGCGCGACTCGATCGGCCGGCTGGACATCGTCCCCATCCTCGTGATCGTGATGTTGACCGCGTTCGCCGTCGTCGTCCTCGGGGCGCTGATTGACATCCTCTATGCCTTCCTCGATCCGCGGATCCGACTCTCGTGAGCACAGCTTCGCCGCTGCTCGAGGTCTCAGAGCTCAAGGTTTCCTTCGCCACCGAGGACGGCACCGTCCAGGCCGTGGACGGGGTCAGCTTCTCGGTCGCCCCGGGGGAGATCGTGGCCATCGTGGGCGAGTCGGGCTCCGGGAAGTCGGTCACGGCGATGACCTTGATGGGCCTAACGCGAGGGCCCAATGCCCGCTTCGAGGGGACCGCTACCTTCGACGGCACCGAGCTTGTCAAGGCGTCCGATGCTGAGCTGCGCAAGGTCCGGGGGGCGGGGATCGCGATGGTCTTCCAGGATCCGATGAGTTCGCTGGACCCCGTGTACCGGATCGGCAGCCAGATCGTCGAGCAGATCCGCGTGCACGATCGCCAGGTCTCAAAAGCCGAGGCAATGGACCGCGCGGTCGAGCTGATGGAGCGAGTCGGCATCCCCAGGGCGGGCGAGCGCCTGCGCTCTTACCCGCACGAGTTCTCCGGGGGCATGCGCCAGCGCGTGATGATCGCCATGGCGCTCTCGTGCTCGCCTCAGCTGCTGATCGCCGACGAGCCGACCACCGCTCTCGACGTGACCATCCAGGCCCAGATCCTTGACGAGTTGCGCAAGCTGCGCGACGAGACCGGCGCCGGGGTGATCCTCGTCACCCACGACCTCGGGGTCGTGGCCGATATCGCCGATCGCGTGATCGTCATGTACGCGGGCCGGGTGGTCGAGCAGGGCTCGTTGGACGACATCTTCTATGACCCCCAGCACCCGTACACATGGGGTCTGCTGGGCTCGATCACCCGGATCGACGCCGATCGCAGCCTGCGCCTGCCCGCCATTCCGGGACTGCCACCCTCGCTGATGCGCCCGCCCGAGGGCTGTCACTTTCGGCCCCGCTGTCCGCATGCCTTCGCCAAGTGCAGCGAGGTTCCACCTCTGGTCAATCGGGTCCCGGAACATCCCGAGAACGTCGACCGCTGCTTCCTGACTGTCGAGCGCAAGCGCGAGCTTCGTCAGGTCGGTGACCGGATCGGTCTCGCCGCCCCCGAGCCGGTGACTCAGTGAGTCGCCGGGTGCCGGAGACGTCACGAGGCCTCCGGGTGCCGGTGACCTCGTGAGCGCCTCCGCGCCACAGACCCCGGCCAACGGCGACACCCTCCTCGACGTCGAGCACCTCCGGGTGCTCTTCCCGATCAAGAGCGGGATCATCATCGATCGCCAGATCGGTCAGGTCCACGCGGTTGACGACGTCTCCTTCTCGCTGCGCACGGGCGAGACACTCGGGATCGTGGGCGAGTCGGGCTGCGGCAAGACGACGCTCATACGCGTGCTGGTACGCCTGATTGACGCCACCTCGGGTTCGATTCGCTTCCGCGACCAGGACATCACCTCCAGCGGCCGCAAGCAGCTCGAGCCGATCCGCCGTGAGATGCAGATGGTCTTTCAGGATCCCCAGGCGTCCCTGAACCCGCGCAAGCGCGTCGGGCAGATCCTCGCCGTCCCCCTGCGGATGCGCGGGGTGCCCAAGGAGAAGTTCGAGTCCGAGAGCCGTGCACTGCTCGAACGCGTCGGTCTTCAGGCCGAAGCGATGAACCGTTTCCCGCACGAGTTCTCCGGCGGCCAGCGCCAGCGGATCGGGATCGCCCGGGCACTTGCTGTCGACCCCAAGCTGATCCTCCTCGATGAGCCCGTCTCGGCGCTCGACGTCTCAATCCAAGCCCAGGTCATCAACCTCCTCGACGAGCTCCAGGCCGAGCTCGGCTTGAGCTACATCTTCGTCGCTCACGATCTCAGCGTCGTGCGCCACGTCTCGGACCGGATTGCCGTCATGTACCTCGGCAAGCTGATGGAGGTCTCGCCCGCCGAGGAGTTGTACTCAAAGCCGATCCACCCCTACACGTCCGCGCTGCTCAGCGCGATCCCGATCCCGGATCCCAAGGAGAACCGGCTGCGGGAGCGCACCGTGGTCGGTGGAGAGCCTCCCAACCCGATCCGTCCGCCCTCGGGCTGTCGCTTTCACACCCGTTGCCCGCGGGCCAGTGACCTCTGCCGGAGCGTCGAGCCGCCCCTCACCGAGTACGCGGGCGGCCATCTCGCCGCCTGCCATCACCCGCAAAGCGTGAGCGACGAGGAGATTGCCAAGGGCCGGCGCTCGCCCGCCAGCCCGATCAGCGCCGGCACCGAGGAGCCGCGGCTCGCGGGTGCCGGCAGCCGTCCCGGCGATGGCGTGGAAACGGCTGGCGACCCCGCGCCGGCCGAGTAAGGCTCCCTGGCCAGCCCGCCCTCTGGGGTAAGGGGCAGTCTCGTCGCGGTAAGGGGTAGCCGGGGCCAAGTGGCTCCGTTTGCCCGATGTGGACGGGGCGGTCTCAGTCCATCCTCTCAATCAAGTTGTCAGCACACGAGAGGACACCACCATGCACCCCCAGTTCAACAGCATCTTGGCCCGGGCCCGGACCGACGAGCTTGTTCGCGCGGCCGCCCGCGAGCGGCGCGGACGCGACGACAGCGACCGGCCTGCACTGGCCTCCGCCCTGCGGCGATACTTCGCCCGTGCGGGCACGACTGACGAGCAGTCACATCGTGGGACGGGTCGGCGAGCTGGCCGAACTGCGGCTCGCCGCCCAGGAGGCCACGGCCGGGCGCCCCGCCCTCGTCCTGCTCGGCGGTGACTCCGGAGTCGGGAAGACGCGGCTTGTCGCCGAGCTCGAGCAGGAACTCAGCCGGGAAGAGACCGAGACAGTCATCCTGCGCGGCGAGGGCGTCGAGCAGGCCGACGGGGAGCTCCCCTACGCGCCTGTCCTAAGCGCCTTGCGACCTCTTGTCCGGGCCGGCCACCCCGCGCTGGAGGCGCTCAGCGCCGGGAGCCGAGCCCAGCTGGCCACGATCCTCCCCGGCCTCGATGACAGCCGCCCGCGTGAGGAGCGCTCTGATGCCAACGGTCAGGTGCGACTGTTCGAAGCCGTGCTTGAGCTACTGGACCTGATCGGCGAGCGCGCTCCGGTTGTCCTGATCCTCGAGGACATGCACTGGGCCGACCGCTCGACCCGGGCCTTCACCGCCTTTTTGGCCCGCAGCCTCCGTCAAGAGCGGGTTCTGCTCGTGCTCTCCTATCGCAGCGACGAGCTGCACCGGCGCCATGCCCTGCGGCCGCTGCTCTCCGAGCTCTATCGTCTCGAGCGCGCGCGCCGGATCGACCTCGAGCCCCTGGATCGCGACGAACTCTCCGAGGTCCTGACTGACATCCTCGGCGGTGAGCCGGACGCGGCCCTGTTGCAGCGGCTCTACGCGCGTAGCGAGGGCAACCCGCTGTATACCGAGGAGTTGCTGGCCGTCGGGCTCGACGGACGCGGGGCGGCGCCCCAGAGTCTCCGCGACGCCTTTCTGGTTCGGATCGAGCGCCTCTCGCCCGCCGCCCAGCGGGCCGCCCGAGCTGTCGCAGTGGGGCGGACGCTCGACGAGGCGGCGATCGCCGCCGTCACCGGGCTGGACCGGGATCGGCTTCAGTCCGCGCTCCGCGACGCGCTGGCCGAGCAGATCCTGGTCACCGACGACGAGGGACGGTTCGGATTCCGCCACGCACTGCTGCGCGAGGCCCTCTACGACGACCTCCTGCCCGGCGAGCGCAGCGACCTCCACCTGGTTCTGGCCCGCCACCTGGAGGAGCAGCTCGGCGGGGCGCTCAACCATGAGCTTGAGCTCACCTCGGCGATCGCCGGTCACTACGCCTCCGCCGGAGACCAGCCTGCCGCGCTGCGCAGCACGATGCGGGCCTCGCTCGCGGCGGCCCATGGACTCGCCTATGGCGAGGCCGCTGACCTGACCGAGCGTGCGCTCGAGCTGTGGCCGCGGGTGGACGAGGCGGAAGCGCTGCTCGGCATCGACCACGTTGAACTGCTCAGCCGCGCGGCTCAGAATCATTCGCTGACCACTGACCGGGCTCGCGCCGAGGTCCTGCTTCAGTCGGCGCTCGACGAACTTGACGCCGACGCGGAGCCGGCTCGCTACGCAGCTCTCCTCGCCCGGCTCTCCCGGTCGGTCTGGTCGCTGAACCGCGGCGCGGAGGCGGTGGCGATCGGCGAGCGCGCGCTGGCTCTGATTCCAGTCGACGATCCGCTCGGTACGCGTCCGCTGCTTCGCGCCTGGCTGTCCCGGATGCGCTTCCTACGCGGGCGCTTTCGGGAGGCGGCGGCCGACGCCGAGGTTGCCTTGCAGGCGGCGGTGCAGGCCGATGACTCCGCGGCTCAGAGCGAGCTACTCAACACGCTGGGCATGGCCCAAGTCGCGCTGGGTCAGGTCGAGGAGGGGGTCGGGCGGTTACGGCGGGCGATCGAGATCGGCCGGCTGACCGATGACCCGGAGACGGTGGTGACCGCGTACGCGAACCTGGCTGAGCTGCTGAGCATCGCCGGGCGAACCAACGAGGGGCTCAGCGTCGCCCGCGACGGTATGGCGGCGGCCCCGCGCCATCTTGCCCACCGCTATGACTGGATGGTCCTGACCGTCTCCGAGCTGGCCTTCGAGGCCGGGGATTGGGATACGGCTCGCGAGCACCTGTGGCCCGACCGCGCACGCCTGGTCGGGACGGGGCTCATCTTCCGCCTTACCCGTGAGGCCGACCTCGCGCTCGGCGAGGGAGACGACGACCGTGCCGAGACGGCGCTGACCCAGGCCGAGGGGCTGGTGGCGGTCAGCGCCGAGCCGCAATGGATCGGCATGTACGGCTCGCTGCTGGCCGAATTGCGCCGCCGCCGGGGCGATCTCGACGGCGCCCGGCAGGCCGTCGACGACGCCCTGGACCGGCTCGAACTATGCACCGATGACGTGATGCGGATCGCTCGCGTAACCGCGGTCGGCCTCCGCGCCGAGGTCGATCGCGCCCAGCGCGCTCGTGACCTGAGCGACCGCGTCGAGCTGCGCGACGCGCTCGCCCGCGCCCGCATCCACCTCTCC